>CAMWLW010000098.1 GCA_947175245.1 uncultured Bacteroidales bacterium | reverse complement strand
CATCAACACCGACGAGCCCTGCTTCCACGACCTCCTCGAGACCGACTACAAATAACCCCTCCGCGCCACCCACTCGCCCCTCGACCAATAAACCGTTAAACCTCTAAACCGATAGTGCCGCACAGCGGCACTATTATTAAACCTCGGCCACCGGCCGAATATAAACCTCTAAACCAACGAGGCCTCCAAGCCTCGCTATATACCCTCGTTATATAACTTTTTCCCGAAAAAAATTGGCTTTAACGTTTTATTGTGTTAACTTTGCGTGCTGAAATAAGCAGAATCAATTTATACCAATCGAAATAAACCAACATTTTACAATGGCAAACAATAAAAATACAGCGCCCGAGACACAAAACGCTATCGACAACCTCAACGACAATCTCACCGACCTCAGCATCAAGGTTCAGAACAACAAGAAAGGCCTTATCGCGGGGCTCGTAGTCATCATACTCGTCATTGTCGGCATCCTGCTCTTCAACAGCTACAGCTCATCTAAAGCCGAGAAAGCCGACGTTGCTGTCGGTAAAGCCGACATCAGCCTCTTCACCGGCAACGACTCGCTCGCTCTCGCCCAGTACAAGCAGACCGCCGAGCTCGGCCACGACGCCGGCAACCGTGCCAGCCTCAACGCCGCCATCATGCTCTATCAGGACAAGCAGTATGACGAGGCAATCAAATACATCGACAAATATTCTCCCAAAGAGGCTCTCGTAGGCGCCGCAGCCCTGTCACTCAAAGGCGACTGCTATGTCAACACCGACAACCTCCCCGAGGCAGTGAAAGCATTCAAGGCCGCCATCAAGCAGAGCGACAACAACCCCTACTACACCCCCTTCTTCATGCTCAAGCTCGCCCGCGTTTACCGCGCACAGCAGGACTATGCCGCCGAGGCCAAGCTCTACGAGGAGATTCAGAAGAACTATCCCCAGTATGCTGCCGCCAACGGTATCAACATTGAGAAATACCTTGAGCGCGCACGTCTCGACGCCAATAAGTAAGACAGTCACAGACACCTGCCCCCACCGGCAGGCAACCATCCACATAACCTAATATCAAGGCACGAGCGCGCTCGTGCCTTGTTTAGCAATATACAGCAACCTCACATGAACCAACAGCCCGATACAACCGACACACGCCTCACCGACCTCGCCACTATGGGTGTAGGGCGCCTGCTGTGGCGTTACAGCCTGCCTGCCGTCGTGGGCATGCTCGTGATGCAGCTCTACAACTTCGTCGACCGCGCCCTCATAGGCCACTATGGCGGCGTCGACGGCGCCGCCAGCCAGGAAGCGATCGCCGGCCTCACCATCACCTTCCCCGTGATGAACATCACCACCGCCCTCGGCGTACTCATAGGCGCCGGCGCCTCGGCCCGCATCTCGATACTACTCGGCAACCGCAACGAGGCCGACGCCCGCAACGTCCTCGGCAACGCCCTCACCATGACCGTAGTGCTCGGCATCACCTATCTCGCCCTGTTCGCATGGTTCATGGACGACATGCTCATACTCTTCGGCGCCACCGACACCAATCTGCCCTACGCCAAGGAGTTCATGACCTACATCCTCCCCGGCCTGTTCCTCATGAACCTGACCTACTCGTTCAACAACCTCATGCGCGCATCGGGCTTCCCCCTACGCGCAATGGTCACCATGTTCATCGGCGCCGGCGTCAACGTCATTCTCGGCACACTGTTCCTCGTCGTCTTCCGTCTCGGCATCAAGGGCGCCGCCATCGCCACCGACATCTCGATGGCTATAACCACCGTCTTTGTCATGGCCCACTTCGTGCGCAACTCGGGCCCCATAGTCTGGACTCGCGGCACCTACCGTCTGCGCTCACGCCTGGTGTGGGGCATCATCGGCATCGGCGCCGCCCCCAGCATCGTCAACGTCGCCGCCTGCCTCATCAACATCTTTATCAACTCCAACCTGCGCCGCTTCGGCGCCGACAGCCCCCTCGGCTCAGACGGAGCGCTCGCCGCCGCCGGCGTCTTTGTCACCTTCACCTCCATGATAGTGTGCGTCATCATCGGCATCTGCCAGGGCATGCAGCCCATCGTCGGCTACAACTACGGCGCCCGCCAATTCCACCGCCTGCGGCATGTCTACTGGCTCGCCGTCGGGGCATCGACCGCCGTCTGCATCCTGGGCAGTGTTCTCGCGTTCACCTGTCCGGCCGAGATAGCCTCGCTCATCATCCCCGACCCCACCCTGGCCCGACACACAGGCGAGATTCTCACCCTCGCCATGTGCATGTTCTGGATGGTAGGCTTCCAGATTGTGTCGACCAACTTCCTGCAATCGATCGGACGCATCAGCTTCTCGATCATGCTCAGCCTCGCCCGTCAGGTCATCTTCCTCCTCCCCATCATGTACATACTGGTCAACAAGTCGGGCCTTGACGGACTCTGGGCATCGTTCCCCACCAGCGACGTTTTCGCCACCATCGTCACCGCCATCCTCATCTTCATCGAATTCCGCACCATCAAAAAGCTCGAACGCCGACTATGACCCCCACCGACCCCACATCGTCATACATTAAAAGCTAAGCAGATTTCTCACCACACCCCACAAACACCACAGGAATAGATATACCGATACACCCCGACGGCCGAAAAAAAGGGCGTGGAGCCACCCGGCACCAGCGCCCTTTATGATAAATGTATATATTGCTATTAAAAAATATGGCAGTGATATAAGTAGAAATGGATTAAACATCACCGCTTCACGCCATCTCAGATGCAATACTGAATGAAAAGCCCGCTGGGCACCGCATGATGGGCACTCCCACCCGGTAAACATATATACAGGACACTTTGGCAGCCACACACTTGCCGTGGGCTCAACAAAATAATAGACGACACATAGCAATATTCCGCCACCTATTATTACTCCATTCAGTTTATATCGCACACTATCTCACATTGAGGAAACTTACAATGCCTTGTTCTCTCAGATAATTCACTATATCGCGTTCCTTTGCAATTACTCTGTCACTATCGACCATAATATACAACTCGTCGACGGGCTTGAAATTCTTATCATAGAATTGTACATATACATAACATCCGTATTCATCACTGTGATCATCACTGTATCCTATATAAACCATCTCATTACCTTTTAGCGCTGTACCCAACAGCGTTCGTGAAGCCGTAAATATATGCTTACGAAATCGATCATAGTAATTAGACCCATAATGTCGATTATAAAATACACACTCTTTTCCATACGTACCAATAATGGACATCTTACGTAGATTTTCTCTACTGCAACAAACAAAGTATCCAACGACACAATATATCACCAATATCGATAGCCCGATGTTCAAAAATACAGTACCGACAGTACGTTTGGCAGTCTTGGTCTTGAAAAATAAAAGCCATAGTGCGATAACCATTGCGACACAATACACGCAACCCCATATTACTTCGATGACCATAGGATCATCTGCAGCAGGAATTAACGAGACTATAAAAGGTGCCCAATAAATAACAGCAGTACCTGATAATGCACCGCCGGCCAAAAGCGCAAGGACGAACAGCAACTTTTTTAAATTACTCATAAGCCCGAGATTAAAACACATAAAACCCATATAAACCATACTATAATGCCCACACCAGCCGAGATTATACACCATAATTTAGCCTTATTGGAAGCATCCCGGGCTTCATTATACTGCCCGTTACGCCACAGCGAGTCAACTTTACTGCTGTATATGACCGAAACGACTCCTGCCGGCAAACAGCATAATACAGTTGCCAGAATAGACCATACCATGTATGTTTCAGGACAGCTGCTCGTTACCGTTGTAGTTGAAGCACGGAACTTAGGCGGAGTATTAACAGTTACACCGGGAGGAGGTGGTGGCACATTATTCCCGGTCAAAAATTGATGAGAGACAATCTCGCCTGCTTTCTGCCAGCCACTCATTCCAGTCGTCCATACATACGTTTCATACGTTACATCATACTTGATAAGCTCCGATTCATCAACCGGTCCGCACTGCTCATTACGTGCATTAAGAAAATAATATTGTTTCATATAACAATGATTAAATATTTCCGGGGCACGTTCCCTAAACCGGATATAAAAAAATGAGCGTGGAACGATGTTCGGTTTATTATCACTGAGGCATCGCCAAACGCCTTACACGCAATAAACAGTCCACTCCCACGCCTTACCGAATATCTGGTACCCCTTGTCGGGGAGTGGATATACGACAAGCATGAGCGTCCGATGGCTGTTCGATTCCGCGTATTGAAAAATTTGGCGATTTTCAGTGATGGAATAAAACTCGAAACGCTTTATTATGTCTAAATATGGCTACTTCAAGCCATATATCGGCACAAAAATACGCTATAAAATTGATTCTCACAAATTTTTAAGAATATACGTTATTTCATTTTACCTGGTTTCCATACCTTTAATATCGTATGTACTTGCTATTTGTAATATTCAAAAATTGTAACTAAATTTGCAATAAACGCACACTATGCTATGACCGAAACAACAAAAATACCCGGGCTCGAAATCCTAACCCCTGACCTCTCGACCAGCCTCAGCCTGCAGTATGCCGATGCCGGCATACGCGCCGGCTTCCCGTCGCCGGCCCAGGACTATATATCCGAGTCGATCGACCTCAACAAAGACCTTATACAGCACCCGGCATCGACATTCTACGGCCGCGTCGTCGGCGACTCGATGATCGAGGAGGGCATCGAGGAGGGCGATATCCTCGTCATCGACAAGTCGATCGAGCCCGAGGACGATGATCTTGCCGTCTGCTGTCTCGACGGCGAGTTCACACTCAAGCGCATCAACATAACCCGCGACAAGCGCGTCTACCTCATGCCCTCCAACCGGCGCTACAAGCCAATCGAGGTCACACCCGACAACGAGTTCATGGTGTGGGGCATCGTAACCTACACCATCAAAGCCAAGCGTCGCCGCCGCCGATAGGCAGTCACTCACATGTTTGCCCTCGTCGACTGCAACAACTTCTTCGTCTCCTGTGAGCGCGTGTTCCGCCCGTCGCTCATAGGCCGGCCGGTCATTGTCCTGAGCAATAACGACGGCTGTGCCGTCGCGCTGTCAAACGAGGCCAAGGCGCTCGGGTTCAGACGCGGCGACCCCTACTTCAAAATCAAGACCGAGGCCGAACGTCACGGCGTCGTTGCCTTCTCGGGCAATCACCGCCTGTATGGCGACATGTCGGCACGCGTCATGACCGTCTTGCGCCAGGAAGCCATCGACCTCGAGGTCTACTCGATCGACGAAGCCTTCATGCACCTCGACCCCGCGATTGAGGATTTTGCCGACTATGGCCGGCGCATCGCCCGACGCGTGCGCCGCGACACGGGCATACCGGTCTCACTCGGCATAGCCGATACCAAGACACTCGCCAAGGTCGGCGCACGGTTTGCAAAGAAATACCCCGGCTATCAGAGCTCATGTGTCATCGACACCGACGAGAAGCGGGTAAAAGCATTGTCGCTCACCGACATAGGCGACGTGTGGGGCATAGGCCGCCGCAACAAACGCCGGCTCATAGAGCAGGGCATCGTCACAGCCCTGCAATTCGCCCGTCTCGAACGCGAAAGCGTGCGCCAGACGTTCACCATCACCGGCGAGCGTACGTGGCGCGAGCTCAACGGCGAGGCCTGCATACCGTCCGACTGGACAGCCCCCGACAAGCGCACGATAACATCATCGCGGTCATTTGCCCACGACATCTACGAGATCGAGGAGCTGCGACAAGCCATGTGCGCCTTCGCCACCATCCTCGGCCGCAAGCTGCGCGAGCAGAACAGCTACGCCCTCGAGATGACAGCCTACATAGCCACTAACCGCTTCAACGAGCGAGCCCCCCAGTACACCAACTCGGCATCAATCACCCTGCCCGAGCCGGTGTCTGACACGCCGGCCATAGCCCACGCAGCCATAGCCCTGCTCAACCGCATCTGGCGACGGGGTTACGGCATCAAGAAGGCCGGCATAACCATCACGCGCCTCACCACCGCCGAGGGCCGTCAGCCAAGCCTGTTCGCCGACGTCAACGACCTCGCCAAGCGCGACCGCCTCATGGCCGCGCTCGACAGCATCAACTCATCGCCGGGCAGCCCCGACCGCGTGCGCCTCGCCGCCCTCGGCAACGGCCTGAAAGATATCACGCGCCGCGAACACGCCTCACGCCTGTTCACCACGCGTCTCGACGACATCATCACCATCAACTGCAAGCCATGAAACGCCCCCGGCAGCGTAATATTGTGACTCCCGAAAGCATGGTATTTCAAATAATTCGCTAATTTTGCACTACATTTGCACAATCTGTTGACTTTTGGCCCGCACATACGACATATTAGCAAGATTAACCCTGTACACGGTCAGCCTGCTGCTACTCGCCGCGTGCAGCGCCACCAGGCATGTGCCTCAGGGTGAGTATCTTCTCGACAAGACGTCGATAACCATCGAGGATGCTCCCGAAGTCCAGCCCGGCAGCCTCCAGAACTACCTGCGCCAGACGCCCAACCACAAGATTCTCGGGTTCGCCAAGCTGCAGCTTGGGGTCTACAACATGAGCGGCCGCGACTCGACCAAGTGGTACAACAAGTGGGCGCGCCGACTCGGACAGGCCCCGGTCATCTATGACGACTTCCTGACCGACCAGTCGACACGCCAGCTGCGCCAGGCAATGATCAACCGCGGCTACAGCAACGTGACCGTGACAGCCGACACCGTGCGCAACGACGCCAAGCGCAAGATTGCCGTCAACTACCGCGTCAGGCCCGGCTCGCCCCAGATAATGCGCTCGGTGAAGTACACCATCGCCGACACCGCCCTGCGCCGCATCGTGTTCAACGACTCGGCATCAATACTGATCAAAGCCGGCGGCCTCTTTGACCGCAACCGCCTCGACGCCGAACGCACTCGCCTGACCAACCTTATGCGCAACAAGGGTTACTACACCTTTGCGCGCGAGCACATATCATTCATCGCCGACACCTCGGCCCTGTCGCGCGACGTCGACATCGAGATGATACTCAACTCACCCGCCCCGGCCAGTCCTGCCGACACCGTCGTGAAGCCCCGCCACCGCCGGTACTTAATCAACAACGTCTACATCAACACCGAGGGCGACGCGCCCGAGGGCACACGGCTCGATACCATCGCCTCGCGCGGCTTCCAGATAATATACGGCCCCGACCGCTACCTGCGCCCGTCGATTATCGACGAGAAATGCTACATAAACAGCGGCGACTACTACTCGACCGAGAACGTCGACCGCACCTACGAGGCGCTCTCACGGCTCGGCATCATCAAATACATCAACATCACCTTCACGCCGGCCGGCGAGGGCCCCGACGGCACGATGCTGCTCAACGCCCACATACAGCTGGCGCGCACCCGCACCCAGGGCATCATCCTCGAGGTCGAGGGCACCAACTCTGAGGGCGACCTCGGCGTCGGCGCCGCCGTCACCTACCAGCACCGCAATCTCGCCAAGCACTCCGAGCTGCTCACCGTCAAGGTGAGAGGGTCATACGAGAGCCTGTCGGGCAATCTGGACGGCCTCATCAACGACCGCTACACCGAGCTCGGCGCTGAGGTAGGCATCACGTTCCCCAAGTTCGAGGCCCCGATACTCAAGCGCCGCTACCGCCAGCGCGTCAAGGCAGCCACCGAGTTCGCCGTGTCGTTCAACCACCAGGAGCGTCCCGAGTACACGCGCATCATAGCCGGCGCCGGCATGAAATACAAATGGCACAACCGCGCCAACACGCGCCGACGCACTCTCGACCTGGTCGACATCAACTTCGTCTACCTCCCCAAGAGCACCATCGACTTCATCAACACCATCGCGCCCACCAATCCGCTGCTGCGCTACAGCTATGAGGATCACTTCATCATGCGCACGGGCTACACCTTCTACAAGACCAACCGCCCCGCCATGTTCAACACCTCGGCACGCCAGAAAATCACCCAGCCCAACATCTACACCTTCCGCATGCAGGCCGAGATGGCCGGCAACCTGCTCTACCTCATATCGACGCTGTCCGACATGCGACGCCACGACGGCGCCTACAAGATATTCGGCATCCAGTATGCCCAGTACATCAAGGGCGCTGCCGAATACACCTACAACCACTACCTCAACAGCCGCAACAGCTTCGCCGTCCACGCCGAGGCCGGCCTCGCCATCCCCTACGGCAACTCATCGATGGTGCCGTTCGAGAAGCGATTCTATGCCGGCGGCGCCAACGGCGTCCGTGGCTGGGGCGTGCGCACCCTCGGCCCGGGCCGATATGACTCGCGCAACTCGGTTACCGACTTCATCAACCAGTGCGGCGACATATCGCTGTTCCTGAGCGCCGAGTACCGAGCCCGGCTCTTCTGGGTGCTCGAGGGCGCCCTGTTCATCGACGCCGGCAACATCTGGACTATACGCGACTACGAGACACAGCCCGGCGGACTGTTCCGCTTCAACAATTTCTACAAAGAGATAGCCCTCGGCTACGGCGCCGGTATACGCCTCGACTTCACCTACTTCCTGCTGCGCCTCGACCTCGGTTTCAAAGCCCACAACCCGGCGTCGAACCAAGAGCCCTGGCCACTTGTTCATCCACAGTGGGGACGCGACGCCACATTCCACTTCTCGGTCGGCTACCCCTTCTGATTTTACCGCAATTTATTGTAAAACCCGCCCATAATTCAACGATATCATGAAAAAGATTGCCATAAATCTCGAGATAGAAGAATACCGCTACGACGAGCTCTCAGACAGCGACCTCAACCTCGTAACACTTGCCCGCGAGGCCACCTACCGCTCATACGCCCCCTACAGCAAATTCAAGGTCGGCGCCGCCATACGCCTTGACAACGGCGAGATCATCGAGGGCGCCAATCAGGAGAACGTCGCCTATCCGTCAGGCACATGCGCCGAGCGCTCGGCATGCTTCTATGCCCACGCCCAATATCCCAAAGCCAAATTTGAGGCAATCGCCATCGCCGCCCGCGGCACCGACGACGAGTTTGTAGCCTCGCCCATCGCCCCGTGCGGTGCATGCCGCCAGGCCCTGCTCGAGTATGAGCTGCTCGCCGGCCACGACGTCCCCGTACTGCTCGCCGCGCGCGACACCGTCTACCGCATCCCCTCAGTCCGCGCCCTCCTCCCCGTCGCCTTCACC
>CAMWLW010000097.1 GCA_947175245.1 uncultured Bacteroidales bacterium | reverse complement strand
CTATCACTGAGAGAGTCCCTGCAAGAGCCGACAGCTCACTGCAGGGACTCTCCTCATTTTTTATACCTCGACCAATTTACATTTTGACAGTTCTGCATAATTTTGTAGTTTTGTCAAATATTGAGATTAATTCGGTCGTATGAAGCAAAATTTATCTATTCTTAGGTTATCGGTTGTTCTATTAGCCGCTGCTTATTCAGTTTTAAGTGGATACGCCAACGGTGATCCTGTGGTGCGCTATTCATCGATTAATAGAGTGGCAAATCCTGAGCCGCTTTCTATATCAGAGATCAGGATTGTCAGGGAAGATATTAAAATTACTCACGAGGACGGGTACAATTGCTTTGATATCACATATCAGTTTGAGAACAGGTCAGATAAAGACTTTCCTGCTATAGACTATGGCTTCCCGATAGATTATCTTGTAGAGGACGAACGTGAGATACATGGGTTTTCATGTACTGAACATACGTCGATTCCATACGAGATTGGTTGGAATGACTTGTTTATAAAGGATGTAAATTTTAAGTTTAATAGTGAAACCCTAAAATATCAGTCGGCCAAAGAAACTGTTCGTGAGGCGGGTTATGAAATAACTGTTTATGGTGAATATGTAGATTCAATGTTGGTGGATGGTATAGATCGGCGTTGGTACTATACTCAATTTGCTATGTCGCCACATTCTATTGGTGAATTGAATGTGCACTATAAGGTACTTGCTAATTCAGTTACCAACACTATTGTGTACCCGTGTGACATGAACTTGTTCTCAAGTTTTCGGGTTAATGGAGATGATATTGATTTTTGGTCTAATAAGCCGGTTCTTTACCGTTATTTTTATGATAAATTCAATATAGTATATGATTTTACCCCGGCCAAACATTTTGGTGATGATAGGGAGTATCACCTTAATGTTGATATAGATTTATCTAATCTTGATAATCCTAAGATACATGAGGGTGATTGCACATATTATGTAAACCGAATAAAAAAGGATTATTATTGGGCAAAGGCGAGTGAGTTGAAGCCGTTGGATCTTGAGATATATCTGGAGCGTGAAAATTCGACCCATAATATTGAGCGCATTATAGAGCCTCTTATAGTTTCACCTGACTCTTATCACATGAAGAATTATGGTGATAGTGTATTAATAGATTTCCTAAATCCTATTTTTGTTACGGAGATAGCCTGTGACATTGACACTGCATTAGTAAAGGTAATCGATTCGGAAATTAATTATAATGACGGTCGCCATGTCAAGTTTTCTAATGAGTCAGGCAATCCTGAACTTCAGTGTCAGAAACTACTTAGTTCACCGGCTTTTTTAATCATCAATGATTTTGAGGATAAATCTAAAGAAGAGCGTTATAAAGTTAAGAGTATCAAACTTATTTTCAATCATGAATCTTCTGATCCGAGCAAGCCGATAGCTGATAATATCAGAGTGCTGGATGCGCGGTTTGATAAGCGTAAGCCGGAATAAACAAAGCGAGCGGAAGTGTCTGACCTCCGCTCGCGTTATTTTTAAAGTTATATTATATTTGTTTTGTTGGGCCGGGGTATTGGTGCTTGCCTTTGGTGGCGGTGCCGTAGGCGATGGCGTGGGTGGGGCACCGGTGGTAGCAGCGCAGGCACAGGGCGCAGGCATCACTCCACTCGGGGCGGCCTGTGGCTGACATGGTGATGTTGAGCATGGGGCAGTTGCGGGCGCATTTGCCGCACGAGATGCAGGCGTCGGTGGCATGGAATGGCTTGGGCGACATGGCGTGGCGTATGAACCAGGGGTAGATCACATAGCTTTTGATACGCGGGAAGCTGCCGCGCAGCATCTCGTCGTCGTTGCATACTGACTCAATTCGGGCGATGGCTCGGTCGACTTGCTCCGGGGCAGCCGTCAGTTTCTGCTTCTCGACCTCGGGCGAGTCGGTGTCAAAGCCTTTCATGAGGACGTAGGTGTTGGGCATTATTATGGACGTGGCGCTTGCTGCTGACCATTCACGTCCGGCCATCAACTTGCGCCATTGTGTCGCTGTCATGCCGGTGTCGTCGCCACACGTAACGACGAGATGATGACGGGCTGACCCGGCGTTGGTGATGTGGCACTGTTTCATGAAGTTGACGACAACGGGCGGCAGGCCCCATGAGTAGACCGGGGTGACCCATATAATGATGTTGTCGTCACATGACAACGGGTTTGTCTCGGGGTGGAGCAACAGGTCTCCCTCGAGAGCGACGATAGCCGCGTCGAAATGTATGTTTATGGCGCGGGCAATAGCAGCGCTATTGCCCGTACCTGAGAAGTATATTATCATATCGTTACCTGAGTTGCGCCGTAGCCGTATTCCTGGAATGATGCGTCTTGTACGCGGTGACCTTTGTAGCGGTGGTTCAGCTCTTTCATCAGCGCGTTGCGCAGTACGCCTTCACCCTTGCCGTGGATGAATACTATGCGCTGGCCGGTTTTCCTGAGGTTCTCGTCCATCACGCGGCGGAACTCGTCAATCTGCAGGTTGAGCATGTCGGCGGCGCTGAGTCCGTTGGTATTGTCGATCAACTCGTGGATGTGCAGGTCGACTTCGATAATGTCGCCGTTGCGTTTTTCTGATTTCTTGAGCTGGCGTTTCACCACGGGCTTGCGGTCGATTGCTTTCTTCTGCTTCAATGCTTTTTCGAGCTGGCCGCTGTCGACGGTGTGCTGTCGCTGCGGACGGTCGTCTTTGACTATATCGTAGGCGATAACGGGGGTGTCGAAGTAGGGATTGTCGTGGAAGCAATGCAGCTTGAACAGGCGTGTGGCATCGAAATTGTACTCGACGAGTGCCGGATTTTTGAGGTCAAATTCACGCTCCTGTTTGAACGCGATGTATTGCACCGCTATGCGGTCAATCTCGGCAGGCACCTCGTTGGTCATACTGTCGATGAGCACCTGGATGTTGGGCTCGACGATGCCGGCATATCTTGTAGTCCACCCATGGGCGCTGTCACTGCGTGTCATGTAGGTGAAGAACAGGTAGTAGTTGGAATCGTTTATCAGATAGACATCGAATGTCGTGGTATTGAGATGCTTTATCTCGGCCGGTTCGTAACCTAAGACGATGTTGAGCCTGTCGCCGCCGTCGGTCTCGCTGGTGTCGATGGCTTCTTCGGCCGGGGCTGCAGGCTGTGACGGGGCAGCCTTGGGCTTGGCGGCAACGTTGCCTGCCGGTATCTTAGGCTTGGGCGCGGGTGTCGCAGCCGGATTGGCGTCGACAACAACACATTCCTTCAGAAGTACAGGTACCTCAAAGCCGTCGCTGTCCTCGACGTGGGCGATGTTACCTTCGATTTTCACGATGCGGCCACCGCCTACCGAGTTAAGAAATCGGACTATATCTCCTATTTTTGCCATTATTGTCAATTATTTATTTGAGTCAATTTGTTTCAGAAGGGTCTCGACCGCTACCTTGAGCTGTGTGTCCTCGCCGAGGACAACTTTGGCCGGGTCGTTGTCGACCTTAACGTCGGGCTCGAGCTGGGTGTTCTCGAGATAGCTGCCGTCGGGCAGTCGGTAACCGATGACGGGAATACCGAACACGAGGGTAGGATCCTGCATCGTAATCCAGTTAACGCTTGTCATGGTGCCGGCTACGGGCATGCCGACGAGCTTGCCCAGGCCCTGGTGCTGATATACCCATGGGGTACCGTGAGCATTAGAGTAGCACGCCTCGCTCTGAAGCATGATGCTGGGTTTGTTCCAGCGGCGGCTGGGCATGTCGCACGACTCGTTGCCGCGCACTACCTGAGTGAAGTATTTATTGCCCGAGAAGAGTACCTCGATGTCCTCGTGCATGCGACCGCCGCCATTCCAGCGAATGTCGATAACGATGCCCTCGCGGTCGTTGTACTTGCCGAGAATGTCGGCATAGACGGGGCGGAAGCTGTCATCGCTCATCGATGAGATGTGAACGTAGCCGAGACGGCCGTTTGACCAACGGTCAACGTCGGCGGCACGCTGCTTGACCCAGCGGTCTTGCAGCAGCGAGTTCTGCTTGGCGGTTAAAATCGGTTTAACGGTCTCGTCAACCTTAGTGCCGTCGGGCAGTGTGAAACTGATGCGGGTCTTTTGGCCGGCCAGATTGTTGAACAACTCGGCATAGTCGGCTTTAGAGTCGATTGTCTTGCCATTGACGGCGGTGATAATAGCGCCGGCAGTCATCTTGCTGTCGGCCTTGTCAAACGGGCCGCCGGCGATAATCTCGTCGACCTTGAGGCCATCGCCGTTATATTTCATGTCATAGAGCAGACCGAGCACCGATGTGCGGTCGGCATTGCCTGACATCTTACCCGAGAAGCGGCCGCCGGTGTGTGACACGTTCAGTTCGCCAAGCAGTTCGCTCAGGAACTCGGCATAGTCGTAGTTGTTGCTGATGTGGGGCAGGAATTTCTTGTAGTGTTTCACGAGTTTGTCCCAGTCGACGCCGTGCATGTCGGTGCGGTAGAATAGCTGTTTCTCAGACTGGTACACATTGTCGAGCATGGCCTCACGCTCGGCAGCGCGGTCAATGGTCATCGTGGCGCGGGCCGTGATGGATGTGAGCTTGTCAGACTTCATGTCAAACTTCTTGGGCTGGCTGCCGAGGATGAACGCCGTCTTACCGCTCTTGTCGTTGGCAAAGTATCCGTTGCGCAGCCCCGTCTTGCTGACCATTTTGGGTTCACGCTTGCGCACGTTCATTTTCCAAAGGTCGTAACCCTGATCAAATTTTGTCAGGAAGTACAGATTATCGCCGTCTGAATCCATCGTTGCGTCGGCAAGCTGTGACGAGAACGGTGTCAGACGCACGATGCGATCCTGTATGCCGTCGAGCTCAACCACGATGTTCTTGGAATCTTTCTTAGCCTCCTTGCTGTCGGCATCTTTTTTATCCTTGTCGTCTTTCTTGTCTTTGTTTTCTTTGGCGTCCTTGCTGTCGGTTTTCTTTTTCTTTGCTTCCTTGTAGAGGGCATAGTCCTCTTCATTGAGGTTGAATTTGTCCATAGCCTCACGGTTCAGGAACACGATCATGACGTCGTCCTGTGAGCCCCATGATGCGTGGGCACGCATGCCGTATCGCTCGGTGAAGAACAGCAGGGCGTTGCCATCCATGACAAATCGCGGATTGGCCTCGGTGTAACCGCTGTTGGTGAGATTGGTCATCTCGCCGGTCTCGACATTGATGAGGGCGATGTCGGTGTAGGGGTCGTGGTGATTGGCGCACACTTCCATCGCAATCCATTTGCTGTCGGGCGACCACACGAACGACATCGAGCCGGTGTTTGACCGGCGCTGCATGACTTTCTCGTCGGTGAGCTGGCGCGATTTGCCTGTCTTGAGGTCGCGCACCATAAGTTTGTTGCGGTCTTTGACATAGGCGAGCATCTTGCCGTCGGGCGACACATCGGGGCTTGAGCGCTCAACCTTGTCGTCGTCAAAGAGGCGCTCCTCGGTGATGATTGTCGAGTTGACAAAGTCGGGGTCGTCATCGTTGGCTATCGTGGCCTTGTAGATGTTGAAGTAGCCGTCGCGCTCGCTGGTGTAGTAGAGTGTGCGGTCGTCGCCCCATGCCGGCTGGCGCTCGGCGGCGGCGGTCTCGCTTATCTGCTTGGTCGACGGGTACTCGACCGAGGTGACGAAGACGTCGCCGCGCGATGTGAAGGCAATCATCTTGCCGTTGGGTGAGGGTACACCGCCGTTGACATTCACTGTCAGTTTCTCGACGTCGGCAATCGGGTCGGTCACGAGAAGGTCGATATTGACTTTGGATGGCTTTGAACCGGGTGTAAGTGTATAAATCTCACCGTCGTAGGTGTAGGCCAGCGTGCCGTTGTCGGCGATAGAGAGGAATCGCGCGGGGTGGCTTTTGTGGCTCGTTATTTTTTTTGCCTTAGAAAAGTCATCGGCCGGGGCGCTGTAGAGATTGAACGAGTCAACGTCGCGCTCGCTGAGAAAGTAGACAGTCTTGCCGTCGGGCGATATGGCCGGATTGCGGTCTTCGCCGGGACGGTCGGTCAGGTTGGTATATGAGCCTGTGGCGATGTCATATTTCCAGATGTCGCCGGTCACTGACGACGTGTGGTGTTTGCGCCACTCATTCTCCATGCCGGGGCGCACCTCAAAGTACATCGACTTACCGTCGGGGGCGAAGTCGATATTGTCGGCCGGCGTGGCTATAAACTGTGTGAACGCACCGCCGCCGACAGGTACCTGATATACCTCGGTGAGACGGGCGGTAGGATAGAGCGCACTGGTGGCCGGATCCTGAATAGCTGCCGTGTAGATCACCATGCGTCCATCGGGGCTGAATGTCTGCGGAATCTCGTTGGCCGAGTGGGTGGTGAGTCGGTTGGGAACGCCCCCTTTTGCGGCAACGATGTAAACGTCAAAGTTGCCGTGTTTGTCAGATGCGAATGCAAGTGATTTGCTGTCGGGCGACCACACGGGGTTAGATTCGTACTCATCGGTAGCGGTGAGACGCCGGGCCTCGCCGCCGGCGGCGGGTACGGTGTAGATGTCACCGCGATAGGTGAATGCGATAGTCTGACCGTCGGGGGCAATGCGCACGTCGCGCATCCATAGCGGTGTTATAGCTGACGCTGTTGCTGCCGTAGCTAAGAACAGCAGTGAAAATACCTGTTTCATAATTTATGTTGTTTTGTAATATTATAATGTAAAGATATAAAAAGTCAACCGCTTTCACAAGCGGTTGACTATGGTTAGTGGGGTTATTCGCGGAAATACAGTCGTTTGACTCTCGGAGCCACCCATGTGAGCACTTCATAGGGGATTGTACCGAGGGTCTTGGCTACCTCGGTGACAGGTATCGAATCACCGAATATCTCCACACGGTCGGTACAGATGGCGTTGGCGTGAGTGACGTCGATCATGCAGATGTCCATGCAGATGTTTCCTACCGTCGGGCACTTGACGCCGTTGACCATCATCGACGTACGGCCGTTGCCCAGGAGCCGGTTGAGGCCGTCGGCATATCCTATGGGCAGTGTCGCGATGACCGAGCGTGACGTTATTTTGCCACGGCGGGCATATCCGACTGTCTCGCCGGCAGTGCGTTCCTGCAGGGCGCTGATACACGTCGTGAGCCGGGACACCGGGCGCAGGTTCCTGTCGTTGTCATCGATTGGCGAGATGCCGTAGAGTCCGATGCCGAGGCGCACCATGTCGTACTGATACTGAGGGAAGCGCATTATACCGGCTGTGTTGAGAATGTGGCGTTTGACAGGATAGCCCAGACGCTTGATTATATATCCGCTCATGCGGTCAAAGTTGTTGAGCTGGGTGATGGTGTAGTCATCCATGTCGGTGCAGTCGGCCGTAGCGAGGTGTGAAAATATCGATGCGACTCTGAGTCGGGGATATTTCTTAATTTCCTCGACCAGTCGTGGCAGT
Organism: uncultured Bacteroidales bacterium; assembly: GCA_947175245.1. Taxonomy (GTDB): domain Bacteria; phylum Bacteroidota; class Bacteroidia; order Bacteroidales; family Muribaculaceae; genus JAAVFS01. Next base: position 1,829 of record CAMWLW010000097.1, on the reverse strand, counting down.
TCTTTCTCATTGAAGCCGAAACGGTGCATGCCGGTATCGAGCTTGATGTGTATAGGGTAGGGCTCACCGTCACCATCGGGTACAAATGAGTTGAGCAAGTCAAGCTCTATGAGCGAGAAGATGGTGGGCTCGAGGTGTTTGTCAAACAGCGCGGTGTAATTATTGGCTATGGGGTTGAGCACCATTATAGGCATCTTGATGCCGCCGCGCCTCAGTGCGAGCCCCTCTTCAACCACAGCCACAGCGAGATAATCGGCTCCCTGACTTTGCAGCGTGCGCGACACCTCGACGGCGCCGGCTCCGTAGGCGTCGGCTTTGACCATGCCTATCATGCCCGTGCCCGGTTTGACAAGCGACCTGTAGTAGTTGAAGTTGTGAGTCAGGGCGTCGAGATTTACCTCAAGGCATGTGTCGTGGCGTGTGTCCTCGAGCCAGTTCTTGATCTGTACAAATTCTTCGGTCGGAGTGCCTTTTATAAGCAGGGCCGAGTGTGGGAAATTGTAGGTGTTGAAGCGGCGTATGAAATCGGCCGCCGAGGGTACGGAAGATATTCTGAACCTGTCGGAGAAGTTGTGTACATACCGCGATATCTCCTCGCCGACGCCAACTATACCGTCGACGTTGTGGTCGGTCAACAGCTGTTCGAGTCTCCTGTAGCCGACCTCGGGCTCGGTGCCGTACAGCTGCAGGTCGCCAAGCACGGCGACGAGCGGTGAACCCTGCGGTACGCGGCGGCCTACCTGATCGAGTGCTGTCTCGATGCCGTCGAGGTCGTTTGTGAAGTAGTCGAATGCAAATATGTTGCCCTCGCCGCCTTCACTTATGTCGATACGTGTTGAAACCGGGGAGGATTGTTTCGACGGCCGGGCGGGATGACCAACGAGATTTTCGACAATGCGTACAATACCGCCATATTCATCGGCCTCGTGCAGCCGGGCCCCGGGGCATACCTCGCTCAGTATAGGCTTGATGATATCGCTTGTGGGGATATAAACAATGTCGCTGCAATGTACAAACAGGGCGGCTTTCTCACGGCATTTCTGCTCGATGTTGTCAAACGACCGTGCATGTTCGTCGGTGAGACCTGTGAAAACGCCTATCGAGGGGCGTATGATTTTCTCGAGACGTTCCATCTCGCCGGGACGCGAAATGCCTGCCTCGAAAATTGCAAGCCGCGTGTCGGGCTCGAGACGCCACACTGACAGCGGCACGCCAATCTGAGAGTTCCAGCTGCGGGGCGACTTGGTGATGAGCCAGTCAGAACAGGCCGATGCAATCATCTCTTTGACAACGGTTTTGCCGCGGCTGCCTGTAATGGCTATCACCGGGCAGCTGACCATAGACCGGATGTAGGCGGCCGACTGCTGGAGTATATCAACCACAGGCTCGTCACTGACAAGATAGTTGGTGTCGTCGCGCGGAATGAGCTGGTAGAGCATGTTGCGGTTGATAACGAAGTTGCGCACACCGCGCCGCTCAAGGTCGCGTATGTAGCGGTGACCGTCGTTGCTTGACGTCGTTATGGCAAAGAACAATGTGTCGTAGGGTGTCGTCAGCGAACGGCTGTCGGTAAGCGGCTTGGCTATGAGCCTGTCGCTACCGTTGCCTATGATAGTGAGCCCTAAGGCTTTGCTTAGTTGGTTAACAGTGATTTCCATTTATTATCTTATTGGATAATTGGGCGATGGCAGCTGCGCAGATATTCCTTGCGGTGGCTGAAAGCCTCGAGCTGAGTGGCTTTGCTGAAATAGGCGTCACCAAAGCGTTCATACACATAGTCGACGGCGGTGTCGGACGGATGCTTCATGTCGGACGCGTAGAAGCGGTAG
>CAMWLW010000096.1 GCA_947175245.1 uncultured Bacteroidales bacterium | reverse complement strand
CCTCCTTGCGGTCTTGCTGGTCGGGGCGTTTGTTGCCCTGCTGCTGATCCTGGTGCTGATCCTTCTGGTCTTGCTGCGGATCCTGATTCTGCTCGTCCTGTTTGTCCTGGTTCTGCCGGTTCTGCTCCTGCTGCTGTTTGTCCTGTTCCTGCTGCTGATCCTGTTGATCCTGCTGGTCTTTGTCCTGGTTCTGATCCTGATTTTGCTGTTCCTGGAGCTTGAGCTGTGCGAGGCGCAGGTTCTCACGGGCATTGTCGTCGCCGGGATTGCGTCTGAGCGCATCCTTGTATCGCTCGATGCTGCCCCGGTAGTCCTCGCTGTTGTAGGCGCGGTTGCCGAGGTTATAGAACGAGCGCTGTGAGGCGTCGAGATTGGCGCCCTGAGCGAGGTCGTTGAAAATTGAGTCGGAATATGCACGGGCCTGTTCACCCTCCTGGTGGGCGAGTGCCGAAGCGAGGTTGAAGCGGGCTACGTCGCTGCCGCCGTTCTCGGCGAGCGCCTTTGAGTAGTTGACCTCGGCCTGCTGAAATTCCTTGCGGTCATAGTTGCGGTTACCCTCTTTGATGAAATTGCGCTCGTGGCGGGTCGAGAACTGCTCGCCCTCCTTGGGCTCGTCGCTGCACGACACCACGGCCGGCGTCAGTGCGGTCGCCAGCAATGCGGTCAGGGTATATCTGTTAAGTCTTTTCATAGCTGTTTACTTGGAAAAGAATGTGTACTTTTTGAGCCAGCCTATCTTGCGGTTGAGCACAAAGATGTCAATCACGAGGAACACGAACGCGAGGAACACGAAGAGCGGGAACTGCTCGGCGCTCTGCTTGTAGCGCACATTCTTGAGCTCGGCTTTCTGCAGGTGGTCGAGCTGGTCGGTGAGTTCGGTGACGGCTTTGGAGCTGCCGCCGTTGATGTATATGCCGCCGCCGGCCTGGGCTATCTCGCGTGCCATATCCTCGTTGAGAGCTGTTGTCACGGGCTGGCCGTTGTAGTCTTTGAGATACTCGCCGCGGGCCGCGTTGACAGGTATCGGGGCGCCCTTGATCGAGCCCACGCCTATGACATCGACCTCGATGCCGGCGTCGTGGGCCTGGCGTGCCATGTCAACGGCGTCACCCTCGTGGTTCTCGCCGTCGGTGATGACGACGATGGCGCGGTTTATATCCTCGTCGGGCGAGAATGAGTTCATGGCCTTGCCGATGGCGTTGCCGATGGCTGTGCCCTGGGTCGACACCATGTCGGTGGTGATGTCGTTGATGTACATCTTGGCCGAGACAAAGTCGGTGGTGATGGGCAGCTGGGTGTAGCTCTCGCCGGCAAAGACGATGAGACCGACGCGGTCGTTGTCAAGAGCGTCGACCATCTTGCCGAGCAGGAATTTGGCGCGGTTGAGGCGCGACACGCCGGCAGGGTCGTCGGTCGACGATGCGTTCATCGAGCGCGACACGTCGAGGGCTATCATCACCTCGATACCGTTGGTGGTCTCCTGTGACTCGGTCTCGCCATACCGCGGACGTGCCACGGCGATGACAAGCATCACGACGGCCATCAGTTCGAGACCTATCTTGACCCAGGGGGTGTAGTCTGACGCGTCGGGCATCAGGTGGGCGAGCACTTCGGGGTTGCCATAGCGGCGCAGCTTGGCGCGCCGGCTGATACGGGCCCAGTAGAAGAGTGCGAACAGCACGGGTACCAGTATCAGCAGATATAGTAAATGTGGATAAGCAAAACTCATAGTCGTTTCTTTAAAGTTACCGTGTTATCAGGGGATAGAACGCATGACGGTGTGGCGCAGTATGACCTCGATGGCTGCAAGCGCCAGCGCGAGCCCTATGAGCCAGAATGTTACGGGGCTATCCTCGGTGTGGCTGAAGTTGCGCACGTCGATAACCGTTTTCTCAAGTGTGTCTATCTCGTCAAATATCTGTTTCAGGACTTTATTGTCGGTGGCGCGGAAGTAGCGGCCGCCGGTCATCTGTGATATCTCCTGCAGCGTGGCCTCGTCAATGACTACGGGCTGGGGGGTGTAGGTCATGCGGCCGAAGTAGTCGATCGTGGGCATGAGGGCGTTGCCGTTGGTGCCGATGCCGATGGTGTAGACCTTGATGCCGAGCTGATGGGCTATCTCGGCGGCTGTGAGCGGTGCCACGTTGCCGGTGTTGTTCGAGCCGTCGGTGAGCAGGATGATGCTCTTGCTCTTGGCCTGGCCGTCCTTGATGCGGTTGATGGCGGTGGCGAGACCGTCGCCTATGGCCGTGCCGTCCTCGAGCATGTTGAAGTTGAGCGACTCGATGTAGTTGGTGAGCGTGGCGCGGTCGGTAGTCATCGGCACGCCCGTGAGGCTCTCGCCGGCAAATATCACCAGGCCCATGTTATCGTTCTCGCGGCCGTTGACAAACTGTGTGGCCACCTGTTTGGCGGCACCGAGACGGTCAGGGTCAAAGTCGCGTGCGAGCATACTGGTCGAGATATCCATTGCCAGCACTATGTCGGTACCCTCGGTGGTCGATTCGCGCCACGAGTCGTGTGAGATGGGGCGCGCGAGGGCTACAATCAGTGCGGCCAGGGCTATGAGTCTCATACCGAATACCGCGTGGCGTATGTAGTGCTTGAACGGTCGGCCGAGCTTGGCGAACGGCAGTGTCGTCGAGACGTGCATCGCCGGGTTCATGTTGCGGTGCTGGAAAACATACCATACTATTATAGGTATGATTACCAACGGGATAAACCATAATATGAAAGGGTGTGCAAATTGCATGGTATATTATTCAGCTTTAGTAGGTTTTTCAGTAGTGTTTGACTGTGGGGCGGCTGCCGTGTCGTTGTCGTTCTCTGCGTCCTCCGCCTCCTCTTCGACGGCCTGAGGCTTGGTGTCCTCGACAAACTTCATGGCGCTGTTGAACGACTTGACATTGTCATCGGGCATGGGGCGCATCTTGGCGAACTTGACAAAGTCGGCGACCTCGAGTATCTGGCGCATGAGCCGCTCGGACGGACGGGTAATCTCGTTGGCGCCGAGGTGTTCAAGTATCTGCCGGGATGTCATCTCCATAGCGTTGATACCAAACCGCTTGTCGATGTATTCACGCAGTATGTCGGTAAGCTCGGTGTAGTATTCGCGCTCCTGGCCGCGCTCACAGTAGTGCTGCTCGCGCAGGGTATTGAGGCGCTGACATGCCATCTCGTAGGGCGGCACAGGTTTCTTGGCCGGTATGAGCGTCAGCGGTATGCGCTTCTGGTAAATGAGTATGGCGCACACGCCGCCTGCCACGATGACGATGGTGAGCAGCAGCCATCCCCAGTAGTCTACGAGCCAGTCGGGCAGGAAGTCATACCACCGCGAGGCTATGCTCATGGTGTCGGCATTGGGGTGTATGTCTTCGAGGTGACTGACGTCGACCGGGTTGACTTTCAGTGTCACCATGTTTGACAGCATGGTGTCGCCGGCACTCTCCCAGAATATGGGCGGCAGGGTGTAGGCGCCCGAGTCAAACGACTGGAGTATGATGCGGCGTGTTATCTGCCTTATATTGGCGTCGAGGTCAACGGTGTCACATGATGCCTCGCCAACAACCTCAACCTCGGCGGGCATTGTGCCGGGCAGGAAGCCTACCTGTGAGTGAGCTTCGCGTGGCTCCACTATGTCGACCGTCAGGCAGGTGACATTACCCATTGTGATGTATGACGAGTCGAGCGTAGCCGTGACCGACGATTTGGCGCCGGCGGCACCTATGGCGGCGGTCAGTAGTGTGGCTGACAGTATGTATCGCAGTGATTTCATATATCGTTGTCTCGTGTTATTCGTTTTGTTCATGTTAACGTGCGCCGCGTGTCTGGAACAGTGTCTTGAGCGCTATGACATAATTCTCGTCGGTGGCTACCGAGGCGAGCTCCACGCGGCTGCGCTTCAGCGCCGTGTTCATTGTCTGCTGGCGGTCATACCACCACTTGTTGTAGGCCTTGCGTGTGGCCGACGATGATGTGTCGACCCAGCACTCTTTGCCTGTCTCGAGGTCGGCTACACGCATCAGGCCCACGTCGGGCAGCTGGGCGTCGCGCTTGTCATAGACCTGGATGGCATACACGTCGTGCTTGCCCGAGGCGATGGTGAGCGCGCGGCTGTAGTCGTTGTTGTCGATGAAGTCGGATATGAGGAACGCTGTGCAGCGTTTCTTCAGGGCATCGGTCATGTAGCGCAGTGCCAGGGCTATGTCGGTGCCCTGACTCTCGGGCTCGAAGTCGAGCAGCTCGCGTATGATGAGCAGTATGTGCTTGCGGCCTTTCTTGGGCGGTATGAACTTCTCGATTTTGTCGCTGAAGAATATCACGCCTATCTTATCGTTGTTGGTTATGGCCGAGAATGCCAGTGTGGCGGCTATCTCGGCTATCATCTCGCGTTTCTCGGCACCGACGGCACCGAACAGGCGGCTGCCCGACACGTCGACAAGCAACATTACCGTCAGCTCGCGCTCTTCCTCGTAGACTTTGACAAACGGTTTGTTGTGACGCGCCGTCACGTTCCAGTCGATGTCACGTATATCGTCGCCAAACTGATATTCGCGCACCTCAGAGAACGTCATGCCGCGGCCCTTGAAGGCCGAGTGGTATTCGCCCGCAAAGATGTTTTGAGACAATCCTCGTGATTTGATCTCAATTTTCCTTACCTTTTTTAATAGTTCGTTTGCATCCACAGTTGTCAATGGGGTTGAGTTGGCCTGTCGGGGTTAACCATAGAGGCTCGGGGGGTTGTGTGTTGATATATAGGGTGGGGGACTGACTGCCAATCCCCCACCGCGGTTATGTTACGGTTATTTATCAGGGTACTTCGACCTTGTTGAGAATGTCTGAGATAATCTCGTCGGCGGTGATGTTGTTGGCCTCGGCCTCGTAGGTGAGTCCGATGCGGTGACGCAGCACGTCGTGAGCGATGGCGCGTACATCCTCGGGTATCACATAGCCGCGCTGGTGCAGGAACGCGTAGGCGCGTGCCGCCTTGGCCAGGCTGATTGATGCACGGGGTGAGGCACCGAACGAGATGATGCTTGACAGGTCTTTGAGACCGTAGTCGCCGGGGAAACGTGTGGCAAAGACGATGTCGACGATGTAGCGCTCGATTTTCTCGTCAAGGTATATCTGCTCGACCACCTTCTGTGCGTCGATAATCTCGGACGGGCGCAGGATGGGGGTTACCTTCGTGCGCTGGTTTGATATGTTCTGGCGTATGATGACCTTCTCCTCGTCGCGCGACGGATAGCCGATGATGACTTTGAGCAGGAAACGGTCAACCTGTGCCTCGGGCAGGGGGTAGGTACCCTCCTGTTCGATGGGGTTCTGGGTCGCCATCACCAGGAACGGCTCGTCGAGGCCGAATGTGTGGTCGCCGATTGTCACCTGACGCTCCTGCATCGCCTCGAGCAGTGCGCTCTGCACCTTGGCCGGGGCACGGTTTATCTCATCGGCCAGCACGAAGTTGGCGAATATGGGGCCGCGCTTGACCTGGAACTGTTCTTTCTGAACGCTATAGACCATTGTACCGATAACGTCGGCAGGCAACAGGTCGGGGGTAAACTGGATACGGCTGTAACGGGCATCGATAAGCTGTGCCAGTGTCTTGATGGCGAGGGTTTTTGCAAGGCCGGGGACGCCTTCGAGCAGAACGTGGCCGTTAGCCAGCAAAGCTACCAATAGTGATTCTACCAAGTGCTTTTGTCCGACTATGGTCTGGTCCATGCCGCGTGTGATCATCGTGATGAAGTCGCTCTTAGAAGCGACGAGATCGTTAAGTTGTCTGATATTAACAGATTCGCCCATGTTTTTCAGTTTATATTGATATTATTAATTTGTTATCTTTTACAGGATGTTTTATGATATATAAACAAACATTCCTATTGCAAAGTTAGGCAATAGGAATGTAAAGTGTTAAACTGTTATGTTAATTTTGTTTATTAACTGTTTATCAATGGTTAATTTTAGTGAGTTTTAAACATCATTATTACTTGCGGTAAGGCGCATAAATCGGGCCGTTCAGTTTCTTGGCCCGCTTGATCGATTCGGGGTCGTTGGCATCAATGCCGTACTTTGACGCCGGCGGTATGACGACGACTGTGCCGGCCGGCACACGGTCGGGATGCCCGAGTATGGCCTCGTTTTCTTTGTATATGTAGACCCAGAACTCGGTGTTGCCATAGTACTTGCGCGCCATAATGGCAAGATAGTTGGTCGACGACACCGTGTCGGTGATGACACCGTCGGCAGCAGGCCGGGCTGTGGCAGCCGGTGTCTTGGGTTGTGTCGAGGGCTGTGCCGTGGTCGGTGCAGGCGTGGCCGGCGAGGTCTCGGCCTGAGTTTCGGCTGCCGGTTCATCGGTCAGCGCCTGTACCTGCTCGTCGGCGGCAGGGCTTTCATCTTCATACACATACTCGTCATCATCGCCCGAGAGGTTGAGCGGCGGGTAAAGGAAATACACGGCCACACACATCAGTATCATTCCGGTCAGGACGCCGAGCACGTATGCCACAATCGGGTTCATGCCGTTATGTGGCTCGTCCTCCTGCTGCTCATATTCATAGTCGGGGATGTAGTGTTCCCGTGGCTCGACCTCGGGCTGAGGCTCGGCAGCCTGTTCGGCAGGTGCCTCGGGCTTCTTCTCGTCAGCCACCGGCACTGTATAGTGATAGCGCACGGGGATAGGTGCAGCCTTAGGTTCAGTCTCAGTCTCGGGTTCGGCCTCAGTCTCGGGTTCAGCCTCGGGCTGAGGTTCAGTTTCAGTCACTGTCTCGGGCGCAGGCTCGTCGGCTTGGACGGGTTCTAATTCTGCAATCTCGGTGACAACTTCTGCTATCGGCTCGTCAACAGGCTGAGACGGTGTCTCATCGGCCTCGACACTGTCAATCTTGTCGGTGTACAGCTGTACGGGCTCAAAAAACGAGAACGGCTCGTTGAGCGTATCGGCCATCAGCCTGTCGGCATTAAAGACTACGGCGCCGTTCTGAGCGTCCGTGACGCGGAACGTGCCGATGTGGGGAATCTCAGCCTCGGCCTTCACGTCAGTCAGGTCGGCGGTAATCTGCTGTTCCAGCGCCAGGATGGCGGCAAGGGCATCGTCGGTCGGGATATTGGCGCGTAGTGCCAGCTCGGCGGCCAGTTGGTCGAGAGTGATAATGTTATTCATGGTGCCCGTTTTTGATTTGTTTGACAAGTTTCAGGGCCGGCGTGAACTCGACCTTAATCGCCGGGGGTATCAGCATGCTGTTGCCGGTGGCTGGGTCAGTCTCGACATGCTCGTCGATTTTACAGGCCCGCAGGGTGCCGAAAGCCGGGATGGCAATCTGGTCGCCCTTAGCCAGGATATCGGTCATCACCTCGCCTAACGCTTTTAATATGTTATCATTTGGAATGGTCATGGTAAGTGAGTTTTTTGTTTCTCACAAAGGTATATATAATATTGAACACTGACAAGCCACCGGCTATGCAATAAATGTTAACTCGCCGACAAAAAAACTAAGCCGGAAGCCCGTGTGGTGAGCTCCCGGCTTTTAATATTTTGTCGATATATCGTGCGATTAGTAGTTGCGGGCGAAGATTACGCGGCGGGCCGAGGGCTTGCCGGTGACCATGCACTTGCCGGGGGTGGTGTCGCCGTCGAGGGGGATGCAGCGTATGGTGGCTTTGGTCTCCTCCTTGATTTTCTCCTCGGTCTCGGTTGTGCCGTCCCAGTGGGCGAGGATGAAGCCGCCTTTCTCAATCTCGGTCTTGAACTCGTCGTATGTCTCGACGGTACGTGTCATCTCCTCGCGGTGTTTCAACGCTTTCTGGTAGATGTTGTTCTGAATTTCCTCGAGCAGGTCGGCTACAAACTTGGCTATGCCCTCGAGAGGCTCGATCTGCTTCTCGAGTGTGTCGCGGCGCATTACCTCGACGGTGCCGTTGGCGATGTCGCGCGCGCCGATGGCGAGGCGCACGGGTATGCCCTTGAGCTCATAGTCGGCAAACTTGAAGCCGGGGCGCTTGTTGTCGGCGTCGTCATACTTGACGCTGATGCCGAGCGCGCGCAGCTCGTCGACGATGGGGTTGACGGTCTTGGTGATTTCGGCCAGTTGCTCGGCGTTCTTGAAGATGGGGACGATGACAACCTGGATGGGGGCCAGATGGGGCGGAAGCACAAGGCCGTTGTCGTCGCTGTGGCTCATGATGAGCGCACCCATCAGTCGGGTTGACACTCCCCACGAGTTGCCCCATACATATTCGGGCTTGTTGTCCTTGTTGACGAACGTTACATCGAAAGCCTTGCCGAAGTTCTGGCCCAGATTGTGTGATGTGCCCGACTGCAGGGCCTTGCCGTCCTGCATCATCGCCTCGATGGTGTAGGTGTTGAGTGCGCCGGCAAAACGCTCGTTGGCACTCTTGACGCCTGTGATTACAGGCATGGCCATGTACTTCTCGGCAAACTGTGCGTACAGGTTTATCATCTGGACGGTGCGTGCCTCCGACTCCTCGGCGGTGGCGTGGGCACAGTGGCCTTCCTGCCACAGGAACTCGGCTGTGCGCAGGAACATGCGGGTGCGCATCTCCCAGCGCATCACGTTGGCCCACTGGTTGCACAGCACGGGCAGGTCGCGGTAAGACTGGATCCAGTTCTTATATGTACCCCAGATGATGGTCTCGCTCGTGGGGCGTATGATGAGCTCTTCCTCCAGGCGGGCGTCAGGGTCAACGACGACGCCGGTGCCGTTGGGGTCGTTCTTGAGACGGTAGTGGGTAACAACGGCACACTCCTTGGCAAAGCCCTCGACGTGCTCGGCCTCGCGGCAAAGGTATGACTTGGGTATAAGAAGCGGGAAATAAGTGTTCTGCACACCGGTCTCCTTGAACATCGTGTCGAGAGTGCGCTGCATCTTTTCCCAAATAGCGTAGCCGTAAGGTTTGATCACCATACAGCCGCGCACGGCCGACTGCTCGGCCAGGTCGGCTTTAACAACCAACTCATTGTACCACTGCGAGTAGTTCTCGCTGCGTTTAGTCAGATTTTTTAATTCAGTAGCCATTGCTGATTATGATGTGAAAATTTTTTGCGTGTATCAAATCACTGCTTTTGTAAAAAGCACCTGCAAAGGTAATAAATTGGATGTAAATATTCAAACAACTATTACTTTTGACATAACAAAAAAGCCTAACCCTATCGAGTTAAGCTTTTGTTGCCTTGGAAGGATTCGAACCCTCACAGGCGGAACCAGAATCCGACGTGCTACCATTACACCACAAGGCAATTTCG
>CAMWLW010000095.1 GCA_947175245.1 uncultured Bacteroidales bacterium | reverse complement strand
GATACCATCGCCCCATCCACCCATAGTTGATGTAAATTGGGGGGAGTCATCTATACGAGTACAAGCAAATGAGTCGGAATCATGTATGATACCATCGCCCCATCCACCCATAGTTGATGTAAATTGGGGGGAGTCATCTATAGGAATAGCGTGTTTTGGCACAATATACTCAGTGGAAGCAAATGAATAATCAATGCAATCATCGTTAGTCGCATCTATGAAAATGGGATTCTCATAATCCATCTCTTCCATTTGGCTATATTCCTGGTCAACGTCTGAAATACCATCTATGATAGCGTAATCGGTGGCAATCTGGCTTATAAAATCCTCATAGGAGCAAGGTCTTAAATCTGCGGAATAAGACAATATCTTACGAATTAACTGCCATAAATCCTTATATCGGTTAATAAAAACAGGGGCGGGTATTTCATTCCCATTAAGCCGCTGGGCCAATGCCTCATTCTGATATTCCTCTCCAGTCCAAAATGGTGGTCGCATATCATTCATGACGAAATATGCGAGCATAGCCATTGAATAAATTGCTGAAGTTTCGGTATAAATGCGATTATGATAAGTTTCGGGAGCCATAAACCAACGGCTACCCAATGCGATACCATCGTCCCCAATCATTTGAGGAGGCAAATGTCCGTCACTTGTCGAGGTATATGCAATACCAAAATCGCCCCACTTAAATGTTCCGTCTTTTGAGACAAACACATTGTTGTAATGGATGTCGGTATAAGTTATTCCCATATTCCGACATTCTATTAGACCTTCTGCTAACTGAATTAAAATATCTTTTAGCTGCTCTTCATTTGGATTGTAATAATGAGAGTTAAGCAACTCTCCCCATGTTGTTAATTGCTCTAAGACAATGCCTCCTTCATTGTGTCCCTTGTATTGAACAATATGATTGCAACCTTTAAGTCTTTGTAGTATCTTGGTCTCATTATCAATCAAGGGACGATTGTTTCGAGATATTTTTACGACACGATCTTTATTATAGGAATCAAGAAATACTTTGGCGGTCGTTCCTGAATCTGATTTACAAACAACTAAATAATCTTGCGGTTCTAGTAATTGTATATCAAACAGTTTGTCAATGGATTTAACACACTTAGGATATGTTTCGGCAAATTCGATACTACGATTTCTAAGTACATATTCAGTCGATTTACAAAAATAATTCCATAGCAAATCGTTATGTTCAATAGGTATTTCATCAGAATTGAGTAAATACCTCAAAGACGGATCGGCAAGACAGAAATCAACGTGATACCATTCACCCTCTATCTTGACTATATTCCATCCATGTCGCCCTACATCGGACTTGTCCGCATGGAATTTGCCGAACACTAATTCAGATTCAATTCCAAGGAGTCTAAGTAGATATTGTGCAGATTTAGCATATCCGGTGCATACAGAATTTCGATTGATTAAGACACTAAAAATGGTCTGATTAAAAGATGAGTACTCGTTGTATATTGTATTATTGACAATCCACTTATAAACATAAGCAACTTTCTCCAAATCAGAAAGGCGCATCAACCTATTTGGCTGAAACAAACATTCGACAGTTTTTTTTATTTCCTTTTCAAAGAAATATTTCTTTTGTGGTGCGAAGTTGTACTTGAAATAAAGAATATGAGCTGACTCATCGAATCTATATTGATGTGAGAACCAAAACACTTCAGGATGTTGCCGCATATACACGCGAATTGTATTGCGCACATCGTCAAAATGCACATCCAATGGTATAGCAACACTTGGCAATTGCTGTTGAATTGCCTGTGATATGGTTAATACTAATTTTTTGTCAGTAGATTGCTCCATAATCAAGATTTAACCTTAAATTAATCAATTGGTTCACATATCTGCAGATACATTTTAAAACGAAAGAGAACGTAATCACTCTGATACATTATGTGATTATAATTTACTTAGCGGCTACAGGTCTAATCAATAGGCCCTGAACTTGTGACGGAGATGAGAGACATCGTTGACCGTCTCTACACTCTAATGCAATCGCAAGGTTGGGATTTTTTTGCTGTATAGTTCCAGACCAATAATATAATGACCTGTTTCTTTCTATAGGATTATTTGCTTGTACATCATTACTGTAATAACCGGCCAACGGAAGGAAGATTGAAACGGGCTCTTTAGTAGTTGTGCTTGTTACCGAATAACCGATTTGATTTTCTAATTTTCCATATTCCCAAATACAATTATCCAGTAGTTCTTGAAACTCCTCGGCTGTTGGCATTCTAAAAGTTTTTCCATTAATCGTGTGATTGTTTGCAGTAGCGACATCATACAAATCATTACCACTTATTTCATTAGGCTTATCATTTTCCCATGATGGTTTTTTCCCAATGTCTTGTGATGTAAATGGTTTGAGTGCACCCCATTTATAATATTGACCTATATCTGAGGCTTTTTTAGCTCCAACATTGTGTGAGTACCATAGCACCGATAATCCTAAATCGACAAATGTTTTTTGCGGAAATTTTGAAGGTTCAAAAATAGCCACGGATTCTTCTTGCTGATTTTCATCTTCTTCATCCTCTTCTATGGCAGGAACCACTTCTTCAATAGCAGGCTCAGCCAAATCAAAGTCTGGAATATAATCAGATCGATGGCAGGTCATTGGTAAAATGACTACTATAAGAACTACCAACAGGAAAGGGAAGAAAATTATTATTTTACTTTTTAGGGTGTTCCAAAAATTGCGTGTTGAGGGTGCCGACTGGTTATCAGAAGATTTGTTTGTTCGATTTTCTGCGGTAGAATCGTTAAATGTGTCTGCCGCCTTTGATTTTAGTACCTTATATTCACTGTATATATGACGGTATATCTTTTGCGACTCTTCGTCAGATGTACATAAATATTCAAGGCCATCGACACCGTCAATAGGCGATGTAGGCCAACCACAATTTTGGCAATATGCCGATTTTATATCGTTTTCACTTTGACAAATTACACACTTTTTACGTTTAATATCGAGTGAGCCTAACACACTAAATATTTTATTGGCATCAACCGATAAACTTGATTGCGCCTTTCGATATTCTTCGGCAAGTGTGGCAAGTTTTATCCTTAAATTTTCCTTACGAATACGCTCTTCTTGCTCTTTATCTTTTTTCTTTAGTTCCTCTTCTTTTGTTTTTTCAATTAATAATCGTCTTTTTTTTGACGATTCAGTATCAACATACCCTAAAATAGATTCCTGATAATTGTCAAGAGTAAGAGATTCATACTTGCGCAGGGCAAATGGTATATTCTTTGTTTCTACATCTTTTAAGATTGTTATGATATTGCCTGATTTACTATCATCAAGTTTTGCATTAATGAACAATCCCCATTCATATTTGACCCACTTTGATTTGATATACTCGGCATTAGAAGCGAAAATAATAAGGTGTTCTGCTTCTTCCAAAGCTTCTTCTATGGTTTCACGATATTCCGAGTCGCCTAACTTTCGAAGTTCTTTAGATGCAAGAAACGCGTTAATATGGTTGTCTGTCAGAAATTTATGTAATTCTTCAGCATATTTGTAATCTTCACTCTTACATGATATAAAAACATCATATTTTTCCATGATATCAGTATTTGGTGGGGTGGTGGATGGTGTAGCCGAGGCGACGGACGAGGCGGAGGGTGTTCATGGCCATGATGCGGTCGTATTCTTTCTCGCTGTCGGGGAGCTGTGAGTATGGCACGAGGTCGGGATGCTGCTTGAGCGAGTCGTTACGGACGGGGCCGTATGTCCAGCCTTCGTCCATGCGGGCGCGTGCCCAGATGTCGTGGGCGTTTTCGGCTATCGCTTCGGTCAGTTCCTCGAGATCAGCATCGAGGGTGATGTCCTCGACGTTTATTGGCTGTGGGTTGTAGCCGTTGGCTGTCGGTGATGCTGTAACCATATAGTTCCCCGAGGCTTTCCATGCTTTCATGAATACATCGTTATCGACGGGGGTGTCCATGAGTGTATCAAGATTAAGATACTCTACATTGCCGTTTTCTACCCGGGTAACATATATGGCATGATAGGACGGGGCATCAGGGGCGGGAACGTTGTCGATGACGTTCCTGTCGATGACCGCGATGACCTGACGGCCGGAGTCGACGGCTTTTTCAAGGTCGCGGATGGTGGCGTCGTATTTGCGCACGACATACAAGCCTTTGAGTTCGAGCAGCCGGCCGACGTGATGCAGTGGCGTTCCTTCCTCGCGCACCCAGTTGTTGGCTTTGGCTTCTTCGAGCAGTGACCAATGGTCAATGTCGTAGTCAAGGTGCCGAAGTATGAATGTCTCACACTCAAAGGAGCATAGGTTCTGGGGATTGGCGGCGGCGAGTGCCCACATGGGCAGGAGGCGATTTTTTTCATCGGCCACGGCGCTGTCAATCTCGGGTGACAGGGCGAGTATCTCGGCTACCTCGGGGTTGTCACTCAGTGAGGACAGGATGTGAGAGGCTTCTTCCCCGCTGACGTTACCATCAAGGAACGCCGCGAGGTCTTCGTCTGACATGTAGTTATGGTTATTAATGTCCATAGCTGTAGTATTTAATGGCAATGCGCGACAGGGCGGCGATTGCACGACGTTTGATATTGTATAGGTTGTCTACTGTCACGCCGATGCGTTCGGCATACTTCTCGGGCTCTTCGTCTTGCAGTATGAGGTGTCGGATAACATCGGCATACCGTTGGTTTTCCATCAAGGCGAGCAGTCGGGCTATATCAATCTTTTGCGAGACAGTGTGAGCAGTATCGGCCGTCACATCGTCGGCGTCATGCCGTTCATAAGGAGGCGTTTTTGATTCATTTTCTATCAATAAGTCTCGCCTGCGTATGAAGAAGCGTGTGGCTACGACCTTAATCCACTGATAAATGGTGCTACGATACTGGAACTGACGCAGCTTGGTGCAGTCATCTTCCATCAGATAGCCGTACAGCTCAGATACCATCTCGTTGTATTCAACGTGATGGTTGAATACAAGCCGCATAATGGCTGTCAGGAGCGGGCGGCACTTGACATAGAAGAATTGACGGGTAATGTGATTGTCCCGGTCGATCAGTCCCTGTATTATCTCGCGGTCAGTCATTAGATTTGGGGTATAAGAGATTATCTTTGTTGAGGGCGACGGTGGTGTCGACAACACAAAAATCATATTTCTTGTAGTCACAAGGCCAACCGGTTATCTTGCTGCTTTGGGTGTCTAACTTATCCCAGGGACACAGGCAGTTATGCTTCATTGTGCGTTCATCACAACTTGTCCCGTCTTCATTAAACACATAGCCCATAAGCTCGTGGGCGGCATTCCACCGCAGGTGTTCAAGTTGAGCAAGACGCAGGATGATTTCATTTTCCCGGTCTGAGAGTTCGGGATAGCAGATGGTGGTTCGGGAGCCGGCTACATTTGCCGAGCCGTCGGCATTAAAATATCTAAGATAGAATGAATACCAATCGGGGGTGGATTGGTTGTCTTTGCACAGCCCGGTCATCGCTTCCTTTAAAATAATCATCTTTGTACCGGCGTGAAGTGCATTGGCTCTATCCTGTGATTCCTGGCGACGAAGTTTGCGCAGTTTTTCAATATTAGGAGGTGTGGTTTCGGTTAACTGTTTATGACGGTCGTCCCAACTGTCGCCACCGCCACTTAGCACGCGATATTTTTCATGGAACTGTTTTCCTTCCTCAACCAGCCGGTCACTGACCACCAGTTCATAGGTATATATTTTATCGGGCTGACCGAATACATGGATAACGGGTGTATTTTTCTCGCCATCACCGTATCCGCAGTTATAATGGTCGGCAATCTTTTGAATTCCTTCCACTTTGTTATCGTCGGTACAACGCACAAATATCCTGAGGTCTGAGACATCCTCTCTCACCCGCCTTATTTTGGTGAAAATTCTTGCAGCCAATGCAATTGCCTCGTCATTATCACCTATGGAGATGACTATGTAGTTGACCTCTTCAAGAAATTTATCCCTATATAATACGTTGTTATAAAATTCCTCGCTGTTATAATCAACATTTTCAAACCTTATTGAGGGGTTCCACATTTTGACCCAACGATAGGGCTTGAAAATACCGGGCATGGATGCCTTGAATGTGCCCTTGATGTCATCAAGGTTCTTGTCGACAATAACACATTCAAACGGACTGCGGGTATTGGGATCGTTTGAATTGACAAACGCGCCGAATTCATATAGAAATCTGAACGCATCGCGCCCGACTTCGCCAAAACCAACAATCATGGTTTTTAACGGGGACTCGACTGTCGCAAGATTCTTGTCGCTCATCTTAACTACATTGACGGGGTGACATCCCGAGTCAAGTTTAAGCAGTTCTATTGCAAGATGAGATGAATCAACGATTTTGATATTCAGATGTTTCTTTAATGCGACATCCTGAATAACGCGGTTGGGGCCGTTATAACGGGCATGACAGTAGATGCGGTGGTATAAATCTTTGTTATTAGCGATGGACATAATTGTTACATCCTTAGCTAATGCAATGATGTTGCGAATGTTGAGTTCCTCGTCTTCTCCCATAAAGAATATATGGAGCTGGGGGTGGGAGGTCTGAGAGAGCCGGTGTATGAATTTCTTTATCTGAGACAATCCAAGATAACCAAACGCATCAAAATCTTCACGCGATGTAATCGCCTCGTCAATATCACCCGGTTGCTGACTCGCAATAGCCACATGCGCTCCAATTTTATCGGCAGTCTTAAATACTTTCTGCTTATGGGCTATAAGACTGACAATACCTTCCCATTCATCGTTATTGTCTTCTTTAAGATTAGCTTCGTCAATGATGATTGCCACAACCTTGGGGTCGTTTTTAACAATGTCCTTTATAAGCGACTCAGACGGTTTGTTGTTGCCAAAGAAGAGATACAGGTGATTCTTTGAATCGGTGATGCGTGTAGCATAGTTGAGTCGGTAGTAGGCGTGCAGACGTGAATAAACCAACCCGACAAGCATGGCTACGGTGCATGCAAAAGACAGTACGGCCTGGATCGCCAACCAGCCTTTCAATGCAGCATGACCATCAAGCCGGTCAAGGATATTGCTGTCCAAATCGAGCATAAAAAGGTCGAGTGAGCATATCAAAGACCGCAAGAGATATTCAGCATTGGAGAATTGGACTGTATGTGCAGGGTCATTGGCCAGGAGAGCATCATGCCCTATGGTATAGAATACATAGATATAAAGCAATGTGCCCAATATAAGGAAGAAGCCCATGAGTGTTGCCATGAACTTCAAGGAGAAGTCTTTGGCATATAGCCTATGTGCCGGTTTAACCAGGGCTTTCTTAAACTGCGAGCTCAGAGAATAAAGAAGTGTCAGGCCGCCAAGAACAAGGAGAGTCACGGTCAACCACATACCAAATTCCTCGCTGACTGAAATCAGAGAGACAATGAAGGCAATACCGATCAACAGCAGTCCGCCTTTAAGGTAGGATGGTTGTTTCATGATTTGTTTTTCCATTCACGCTGCTCCTTAGTCTGTTTTGCATTAAACTCATTCGTTGCAGCTTTAATTTTAGCTTCCAAATCTATCCTGGCTAACTCATGGTTCTGACGAGATTCTAATTCTTTGAGTTTAGAACTTTGTACCGATGAGACACTCTTACAAGCGTAGTGTCCTATAATCCATAAACTTAATATAACAACGGCTCCAATTACCACTGCCTGCCATATGTCCTCGACAGTTGTTGAGGTAGTACAAGAGTGAAAAGGAACCTCGATTGGTGTGGTGGCAATTGTGATTGTGTCAGAAATTGACATCGTTAAATTATTCATTATTCCCATTTTAAAATGATGTGATTGGTTATATAGGCGCAAAGTTACAAAAATGTTCGATATGGGTGGTGTGCAAAGCGGTTTATTTCAGGCTCGTGCATCTTTTTTTATAAAATCGTGAGGTCGGGGTGATAGATTCCCCGGTTGAGTTCCTCTCTTTATTGTAAATCACAATTCAAAAACCAATAACTACAATGAAAAAGGAGGTATCATTCAAAATGTGGGTTGCCGTTTTATTCGGCGGCTTGTGGCAGTTCATCTGCAAAATCTTTTCGAGGAAATGCTTTAAACTGAGTGGCAGGTTCCTGTGTATATGCCTTGGGGTTCTCGCGCTGTTCATCTGCTTTGGTATCGGCTACAGCATCTATGATGATATACGGCGCAATGAGCGTTGGGTCAACAGGGAGCCTATCAGCAGCAGGATGGAATTTGTCCGTTCGTGCCGTGTGCGGGGTACGGGCTGGATTTCGGGTAAGAAAAGCCGCAAAAAATTACTGACGGGTATCGAATGGGTGGTAGTGCCTGAAAATGATGACAGCCTGGCCGTTTTCTCACGCGCCGGCAAACGCGGTTACCTGAACCGTTTCACGGGACGTGAGTCGATCGGGGCCAAGTATGACGGGGCATGGCTGTTCTCAGGCGGAATCGCTGCCGTGGCCGATGGTGACAGCATACGTTTCATCAATGAGAAGGGCCGCCCGGCCTTCAACAAGGCCTTTGCCCGCGATTACAGGCTCAATCACGTGTTTCACGGTGACTATTGCCTGATGGGCAATGGTGATGGTACCGTCGGTCTGATCGACAGGACTGGCAACTGGGTTGTAGAGCCTGAGTATGACATGATTATCCACGCGCCGCACAATTACTGGAAGATGCGCAAGGGTGACGGGGACGCAGCTCTATGGTATGCGTTCACCGACAAGGCAGAGCCTGTCAATGTGGAAGGGGTCACCGGCCTCGAAATCAATGATGACCTCGGCGTAGTCTACACGTTACCTAATCACCTGAAAATGGTGGTTGACTTTGAGGGTAACCGTCAGGAGAAGTTCCTGTGTCAAAATATCGAGGCGATGTATTACGTCAGCGATAACCTCGATAAGGATGGCGACCGAATTGATGAAAGGACTACGCTGTACCGTTATACGATGTCGGATGGTTATGAGGGCCTGTGCAAGGAAAACGGCGAGATTGTTACCGAGCCCCTGTACTGGTCAATCACGCCAAAAGGGAAAGACCTATATTTTTGTTCTTACAAATATTCTGATAACGGAGTGATTATTAACTCCAAGGGTGAAATAACCAAATTGTAAATACATCGCCGTGCCGAGGCTATTTAGATAGTCGGCGTGCCTCGGGCACTTGGCGGGCACTTGGCGGGCGCAAGCGCCCGGGGCAGAGGACAGACGGGGCTTAGGATGACCGTCGTACCTACGGTGCAAATTTGTTTGTCGGTGACGGGTATAGTCGCGGCGGACGCAAAAATTTGCGTCCCTACCCATTGTCGGCGTGATATTGAAACAAGACCTCTACCCTACCTCACTCTTTCTGAGAAACACACGTTTCGGGGATTGTCAGGCGTTACCATCATCGCCGGGCAATCCTTTTTTTTGGATGTCAATGGCGGCGGAGGGGGAGGAG
>CAMWLW010000094.1 GCA_947175245.1 uncultured Bacteroidales bacterium | reverse complement strand
AACCGCTTCTGTTTCCATCCCGCGTTTTATGCTTGTTTTTATTTGACTTGCACTGGGGGGGGGGGGGGGGCGTGGATAGGCCGTCGCAGCCCCGACAGTAACTCATAACCCAATCAGGCTATATTAAACTTTTATAATACCAATCTTTAAATCAATTTTTATGGCAAAAAATTACTTTAAGAAAGGTCTGATGCTCCTCGGCGCTGCCGCCTTCGTTGCATCGGCCGGTGCTCAGGGTACCTATCAGGACGTTACCCTCAAGTACATGAAGAATCCCGCCTTCTTCCCCGGTTGGCAGGGCGCTATCACCGCCATTGCTGACGGTGTCGGCGAGGTCTATAACGGTGCTTTCAACCTCTACCAGACTATCAACGACTGTCCTGCCGGTGAGTACACTCTCACTGCCAACGCTTTCTACCGTTGCGGTTACAATGAATTCGCTAAAGAAAACATGACCGACGGCAAGAACCACAACGCTTACATCTATATCAACAGCACAAAAGTTGCTGTTGAAGGTCTCTTTGACAATCATCCCGATGCCGCTCCCAACAGCACAGGCGAGGCAAGCAACGCCTTTGGTAACGGCGAATATTTAAACACGGTTAAATTTACTCTCGCAGAGGCCGGTGACATTGTTATCGGTATCACCAATACAGGTGGTTACAACGACGAGTGGTGCTGCTTTGATAACTTCAAACTCGTTGGCCCCAACGGTGAGATCGCACTCGTTAACGGCGACTTCTCAGAAGGTATACAGATGGTAAAAGATACTTCAATTGAATATTGGAATGGTAAGAACTCTGAGGGCAAAGTAAAAATACCTGATTATAACAAAGGTGGTGGCGTATATCGTAAGACCAACGCCTCTCCCTATAACTTTGGTCAGCAGGTAACCCTTCCTGCCGGTAAGTATCGTTTCAGCGCCCTCACATTCCTTCGTCACGGTGGCGCCGGCGATTACAATGGAAAAATTATTGATTGTAAGTATAATTGGGGCATTGTAGACACTCAGTCTCCCAAAGATTACTTTGATCAGAATCTCTATAACGCCGATAATGTTAATGACAATGCTTATCTCTATGTATCGTTCAACGAGGAAAAGCCTACCAACATGGAGTGGGATGACGATTACGGTGAACTCACTACCGGTGTTGACTCTCGCGTTAGCCTCCTCGACTGCTGGCAGATTTGCAACGGCGACTATTCTATCATGCCCGATAACGAGACCCGCGGTACTGCCGATTTCTCTGAGATCGTTCCTGCCTATGAGGTTACCAATCAGCTTGAGTCTATCATTGCAGGTTTTGCTGACTCAGGCGTTGAGCGTGCTTCGGCTTACGTATTCGCTAATGAGCCCGAAAAATATCGTCAGTACGTTGAGTTCGAGGTTAAAGAAGACGGCACTCAGGTGTGGGTAGGTCTTGCAAAAGACGCTAACGCTCCCGCTCAGTACTGGAACCCCTTCGCCGACTTCAAGCTCGAGGTTCTCACTGCCGGTGCTTCTGAAGAGCCCAACATCCAGGGCAAAGGTACCGCTGACGATCCTTACCTCATCGCTACCGCTGCCGACCTCTGCGAGGCTCACAACCTCATTCCCCAGGGCGAGGCTGCTGATTTCGTTTACTTCAAGCAGACCGCCGACATCGACATGAAGAACGCCGACTACGACAAGTGGCAGGCTCTCAATGGTTGGGGCGGCCAGTACATGGGTAAATTCGTCTATGACGGCGCAAACCACCTCATCAAGAACTTCACTCCCGGCGCCGACCGCGCTCCCGTTGACAAGGTTGGCGGTTACTATGACGGCTCTATCTTCGGTGTGCTCCGCGGCACTGTCAAGAACCTCGGTGTAATCGACGCTGACACTAAGAGCGACGGCAACTTTGACGGCGCAGGAATCATCAGCGACTACTCAGGTCAGAGTGATGTTGCTGCCGAGATTACAAACGTATTCGTTACCGGTAAGGTTGCAGGCAACAAGCGTGTAGGCGGTATGCTCGCTCACGCCGGTGCTACCAACACTCTCACCGACGTTTATGCTGTAGTTGAGATCAACGCCGAGAACTGCGCTGCCGGTGGTATCGTCGGTAACCTCAACGGCAAGACTATGGAGATTGACGGCGGTTATGTATCAGCCACCATCAATGGCGGTAAGACAGGCGAAGTAGGTCTTATCGCAGGCTATGATTCAACTAAAGCTCCCGGTACACTCACAGTCAACGACTTCATCGTTATCGGTGAGGGCAAAGCATTTGCAGGTGGCGATGTAACTGTTGCACAGTACGCTACTCTTACCGACGAGGCTAAGACCGCAATCACCGATATCGCTGCATTTAGCGAGGGCAAGATGTTCAACGGCATGCCTACCTTCGACTGGATGAATGTATCGGCCGGTGTTGACAACATCGTTGTTGACAACGACGACGAGGCTGCTCCCGCAGTTTACTACAACCTCCAGGGTGTACGTGTAGAGAACCCCGCCAACGGCCTCTACATCAAGAAACAGGGCAACAAAGTCAGCAAAGTGGTTATCCGCTAATCTGAACTGACCCTTATAGCAAACATAAAATACCCTCTGCCCGCCCTGCCGTGAGCAGGGGGTATTTTTAACCCGACCCGGCATAAAACACGATCAATTTTATGCCTTTTAATCAGGCTATTTCGCGCCACTCTGTGGTGGAGTCGGCGTATTAGCATAGGTTATAGGTAAGTATCGGCCTGCATGCGCGAAGCATGTAGGCCGATTTCAATTCACGATTCACAATTCACAATTATAATTGTGCATCGTGCATTTTGCATTGTGCATCCTTGTAGGGCACGCGCCCCCAGGTTCCGAGCCCCTACGGGACTCTCCACCAGGGGTTAACCATGACCTCGTGTCTCCGACACTTACCCACGGCAACTACATCTGACACCCCCGACGTTCCCTACGCCACAGTAGGGTACGCGATTCATCGCGTCCGCCGGGAAATTGTGCATCGTGCATTTTGCATTGTGCATCCTTGTAGGGCACGCGATTTATCGCGTCCGCCGCTAACACGGTATTATTATCGAGCACCGCGCTAAGTGCCGGAGGCACGCGATAGTGGTTAACCCTGCACGACGGGAGCGCAGCGACCGAGTGTAGGGTTAGTGAACACCCCACCAATGAGCCTCGGAGAGGCGATGTAATCTCCACCTCAATTGTGTATTGTTAATTGTGCATTATTTTATATCTTTGTATCAAAGTTTTTATCACATCTTAAAATTATCATGAAGACAGACATCATAGAACTCGAGAAAGTAGTGGTGAGATTCTCGGGCGACTCGGGCGACGGCATGCAGCTCGCCGGAAACATGTTCACCAACGTGTCGGCCGGCCTCGGTTGCTCGGTGTCGACATTTCCCGACTATCCGGCCGAGATACGCGCCCCCCAGGGCTCATTGAGCGGCGTGTCGGGCTTCCAGGTGAGCGTGGGGCAGGGCGTACACACCCCCGGCGACAAGTGCAACGTGCTCATAGCCATGAACCCCGCCGCACTCAAGCAGAACATCAAATTCCTCGCCAAAGGCGGCGTCGTGATAATCGACATCGACACCTTCAAGGCCGACGGCCTGAAGAAAGCACAGTTTGACACCGAGGACGCCATCAAGGAACTCGGCATCACGGCCCAGGTGGTCGAGGTGCCCATCACGTCAATGACCAAGGCCGCACTGGCCGACACCGGCATGGACGTCAAGTCGGTGCTCAAGTGCCGCAACATCCTGGCGCTCGGACTGGTGTGCTGGCTCTTCGACCGTCCGCTCGACGCCGTGAAACACCTGTTGAAGAACAAATTTGCCAAGAAGCCGGCCGTCTATGAGGCCAACTGCAAGGTGCTCGACGCCGGCTACGACTACGGTCACAACATACACGCCTCGGTGTCGACCTACCGCATCGAGACCGAGAACATACGCCGCGGTGTCTACACCGACATCAACGGCAACACGGCCACGGCGTGGGGCCTGATAATGGCCTCCGAGAAGTCGGGCCGCCCCCTGTTCCTGGGCAGCTACCCCATCACCCCTGCCACCGACATTCTGCACGAGCTTGCCAAGCGCAAAGACCTCGGAGTCAAAGCCGTGCAGATGGAGGACGAGATTGCCGGCGTATGCTCGGCCATCGGCGCATCGTTTGCCGGCAACCTGGCCGTGACATCGACCTCGGGCCCCGGCCTGGCGCTCAAGAGCGAGGGCATAGGCCTCGCCGTCATCGCCGAGCTGCCTTTGGTCGTCATCGACGTGATGCGCGGCGGCCCCTCGACCGGCCTGCCCACCAAGACCGAGCAGACCGACCTGATGCAGGCCCTGTATGGCCGCAACGGCGAGTCGCCTGTCGTTGTTGTTGCTCCCGCATCGCCCACCGACTGCTTCACGATGGCTTTTGAGGCATGTCGCATAGCCATCGAGCACATGACCCCCGTCATCTTGCTCAGCGACGCGTTCATAGGCAACGGCTCGAGCGCGTGGCGTGTGCCCGATGCCGACGAGTACCCCGAGATACATCCCCGCTATGTCCCCGACGAGCTGCGCGAGGGCTGGAAACCCTATCAGCGCGACGAGGAGACACTCGTGCGCTACTGGGCCATCCCCGGCACCGAGGGACTCACCCACCGTCTCGGCGGACTGGAGAAAGACGCCCGCACAGGCTCGATATCGACCGACCCCGTCAACCACGAGAAGATGGTCAACCTGCGCCGCGAGAAGATAGCCCGTATCGCCAACGACATCCCCGGGCTCGAGGTGCTGTGTGACGCCGGCGCCGACACGCTGCTGTTAGGGTGGGGCGGCACCTACGGACACCTGCGCTCGGCTGCCGAGGAGCTGTGCCGCGAGGGACAGCCCATTGCGTTCGCCCAGCTGCGCTACATCAACCCCCTGCCGGCCAACACCCGCGAGGTGCTGGGCCGCTACAAGCGCGTCATCGTCGCCGAGCTCAACACCGGCCAGCTCGCCGACTATCTGCAAGGCAAGATGCCCGAGGTCAAAATCGAGCGCATCAACAAGATTCAGGGCCAGCCCTTCATGATCAGCGAGGTCAAGGACGCCGTCCGAAACATTTTAAAATGATTGAGCAATGGAAGAAATGAACCATACATATACAGCAGCCAACTACAAGAGTGACCAATCGGTGCGCTGGTGCCCGGGATGCGGCGACCACGCCATTCTCAACACGCTCCACAAGGCGATGGCCACCGTGGGCGTCGCGCCCCACATGACGGCGGTGATTTCGGGCATAGGCTGCAGCTCGCGTCTGCCCTACTACATGAACACCTACGGCTTCCACAC
Organism: uncultured Bacteroidales bacterium; assembly: GCA_947175245.1. GTDB lineage: Bacteria > Bacteroidota > Bacteroidia > Bacteroidales > Muribaculaceae > JAAVFS01. The sequence goes on along the minus strand of CAMWLW010000094.1, from coordinate 4,160 downwards.
CATCCACGGCCGCGGCGCTGCGATCGCCACCGGCTTCAAGGTCGCCAACCCCGAGATGACCGTGTGGCAGATTTCGGGCGACGGCGACGGACTCGCCATCGGCGGCAACCACTTCATTCACGCCGTGCGCCGCAACATCGACATCAACATGCTGCTGTTCAACAACAAGATATACGGTCTCACCAAGGGTCAGTATTCGCCCACGAGCGACCGCGGCTTCGTCTCGAAGTCGTCGCCCTATGGCACGACCGAGGACCCGTTCATCCCGGCCGAGCTGGTGTTCGGCGCGCGCGGCAACTTCTTCGCCCGCTCGATCGACGTTGAGCTGCTGACCTCACAGGAGGTGCTCGTGGCCGCCGCCCGCCACCACGGCGCATCGGTGGTCGAGATTCTGCAGAACTGCGTCATCTTCAACAACGGCGTCCACAACTTCATCACCGACAAGGAGCATCGCGCCGAGCGCACCATCCACCTGCGCCACGGCGAGAAAATGCTCTTCGGCAAGAACAACGAGCGCGGTCTCGTTCAGGACGGCTTTCTGCTCAAGGCCGTCACCCTGGGCGAGGACGGCTACACCATCGACGACGTGCTCGTGCACGACGCCCACTGCGAGAGCAACTTCCTCCACCAGCAGCTTGCCATGATGGACGGTCACGACCTGCCACTGGCTGTCGGCGTGATACGCGACGTCGAGTCGCCCACCTACGATGCCGCCGTGAGCGCCCAGGTGGCCGAGGTCAAGGCTCGCAAGGGCTTCACCTCGCTGCGCGACATGATTCTGGCCGGCGAGACCTGGGAGGTAAAGTAAGGAGGGCATGGTCACGCTGATACTGACGCTTATCGCGGCGCTGCTCCCCGTGCAGCGCGTCGACACGCGTGTGGGTACCGCTCACAGCGAGACCCTCACGGCCGGCGTGTTCGGTAAAAAGACCGAGGAACTGGGGCAGACGCTCCCGGCCGTTGCCGCGCCCCACGGCATGAACCTGTGGACGCCCCAGACGCGCGACACCGAGCACAAGTGTGTGGCTCCCTACTACTATGCCGACACGCTGTTGCAGGGCTTCCGCAACAGCCACTGGATTGTGGGCGGCTGCACCCAGGACTATGGCTCGTTCACGCTCATGCCGCTCACAGGTAGCCTGCGCACGCGTCCCGACCTGCGCGCGACACCGTTCAGCCACGCCACCGAGGTCGCCACCCCGGCCTACTACCGCGTGGAACTCCCTGCCGAGCAGCTCACAGCCGAGCTCACAGGCACATCGCGCGCAGCCATCTTCCGCTTCGTCTACGACACCGACGGCCCCGCGTGGCTGGTGGTCAACCCCAACAGCGACGAGGCTCAGGGCACCGTGACGCTCGACCCGGCCACGGGCACCGTGACCGGCACCAACCCCGTGCACCGCATCTATCAGGGCAAGGGCGAGCCGGCCAACTTCGCCGGACACCTGGTGCTCGACATCGACCGCCCTGTCACCGACTATGGCGTCTATCGCGGTGACACAATCCTGGCCGGACTCGACCGCATATCGATGCAGCCCGAGTCGGGATTGTACATTGGCTTCGACGTCCGGCGCGGCGACACGGTCACCGTCAGGGTGGCATCGTCGTTTGTCGATATCGACGGCGCGCGTGCCAACATGGCCACCGAGATGCCCGGACGTGATTTTGAACGCGTGCGCCGCGAACTCGAGCAGGCATGGAACAATGACCTCGGGCTCATCGAGGTGGAGGGGGGCGACACGACGGCGCTCGGCATCTTCTATGGTGCGCTCTACCGTGCGTCACTGCTGCCGCGCGAGATTAACGACGTCGACGGCCGCTACATGGCGTTCGGCGGCAGCGGCGAGGTGCTCAAAGCCCCCGCGGGCCGCAGGATATACGACGATTTCTCGATGTGGGACACCTACCGCGCCCTGCATCCGCTCAAGGTGATAACCCACCCGGCCATGACGGCCGACATGATGCAGTCGCTCGTCTCCAAGGGTCAGCAGGGCGGCTGGCTGCCGATATTCCCCTGCTGGAACAGCTACACCGCCGCGATGATAGGCGACCACTGCACCGTGGCTATGGCCGACGCGTGGGTCAAGGGCGTGCGCGACTTCGACATGCCGCGCGCCTACGAGCTGATGAGACGCAACGCCTTTGAGTCGCCGGCCGACTCGCTCGAGTATCGCGACGGCAAGGGACGTCGCGCCCTCGACAGCTACCTCCGCTTGGGCTACATACCGATGGAAGACTCCGTGCCCTGGGCCTACCACAAGCGCGAGCAGGTGTCACGCACGCTCGAGTATGCGTTCGACGACTTCGCCCTCAGCCGTCTCGCGCGCTCTCTCGGCCATGACGCCGACGCTGACACCCTTGAACGCCGCGCCCTGAACTACCGCCACGTCATCAATCCGGCCACTGGCTACGCCTGCGGCCGATGTGCCGACGGCACGTGGGTCACCGGCCCCGAGGCCGACCCGTTCGCCTTTCAGCGCTACATCACCGAGGGCGTCCCGGCCCACTACACTTGGTATGTGCCCCACGACATCGACGGCCTGGTCGACTGTATGGGCGGTCGCGAGGCGTTCACTGCACGGCTCGACTCGCTGTTCGACACCAACCGCTACTGGCACGGCAACGAGCCGTGTCACCAGGTGGCATGGCTGGCGGCGCTCACCGGCGAACCGCGCAAGACCCAACAGCGCGTGCGCCACATCATGGCCACTGAGTATATGAACGCCCCCGGCGGCCTGTCAGGCAACGACGACGCCGGTCAGATGTCGGCATGGTACGTCTTTGCCGCGATGGGATTCTATCCCGTCTGCCCCGCCACCAAAGAGTATGTGATAGGCAGCCCCGCGTTTGAGCGCGTCACCATCCACCGGCCCGAAGGGCGCGACTTCACCATAATGGCTCACAACGCCTCGCCCGAGAACATCTATATCAAATCAATGACACTCAACGGCATGCCCTACGACCGCCCCGTCATCAGCCACGACGATATTGTCGCCGGCGCGACGCTCGAGTGCTTCATGTATGACGGAACCGACCAATAAACCATAGACCCTATGGCCGATATCGAAGAAATACAAAGCCGTGCCCGCCGATTGCTCGGCGACGCCAACATGGAACGCCTACGCTCAGCGCGCGTCATTGTCATCGGCGTCGGCGGCGTCGGGTCATGGTGCGTCGAGAGCCTTGTGCGCTCTGGCGTCAGTCACATCACCATCGTCGACTGCGACCGCGTGGCCGTCTCCAACATCAACCGCCAGCTCATGGCCACCACCGAGACCGTCGGGCAGGTGAAAGTCGACGCGCTCAAAGCCCATCTGCTCACAGTCAACCCCGATGCCGAGATTGACGCCCGCCGCGAGGTCTTCTGCGCCGAGAACGCGGCCTCATTTGCCCTCGACAGCTACGACTACATCATCGACTGCATCGACTCGCTCAAAGACAAAGCCCTGCTCATCGAGACCGCTACGCGCACGCGCGCACGCTTCTACTCGTCAATGGGTGCCGCACTGAAGCTTGACCCTACACGCGTCCAAGTGGCCGAATTTTGGCATGTGACAGGCTGTCCGCTCGCCCGTGCACTGCGGCAGCGCTTCAAGAAACAGGGAGTGCGCCCCGCGCGTAAGTTCCAGTGTGTCTACAGCGACGAACTGCTCGACAACCTCGGCCCCGACCCCATCGAGGCTATGCCCGATGCCGACATCGCCGGCCCGCAGCCTTCACCCAAGGCGCGCATCAACGGCTCCCTGATGCACATCACCGCCATCTTCGGCCTCACCCTCGCCGGCCTCGTCCTCAAAGACCTCACCAAAAAGTAGTGCTATTCAGGTAAATAGCGCCGATAAATAAAAAACACGCGAATAAAACCGCCCGAAAAATTTGCACAATACAAAAGAAGTGACTAACTTTGCAGTGCTTTTTGGGACAGTATCGCTTAAAACCGATACGCCACATCCCGGAAGCCGAGGGAGATTCGCTAGCTCAGCTGGTAGAGCACAACACTTTTAATGTTGGGGTCCTGGGTTCGAGCCCCAGGCGGATCACACAACGGTCACAAAATCCACAAGGATTTGTGACCGTTTTTTATATTCATATTATTCAATAATCCGGCCTAATATGCAAAAAGTAGGCTGAAATGAGTGTAAGCGATTGATAATTATTAA
>CAMWLW010000093.1 GCA_947175245.1 uncultured Bacteroidales bacterium | reverse complement strand
TCAGTTTTCGGCATGGTGTCAATTTAATATTTTTTTTGAAAATATAAGTTATAGGTTTTGCCAAACCTGTATTAAATGGCTATATTTGCACAAGAATGTTAAAAAATTAAACATTTGAATACGCTAATCAACTTATCACACATTAATATAATCTAACAGCTCTCTCTGATTATGAAAAAACTGCTTTCGCTATTGTGTGCCGGTTCGCTGGCACTCAGCTCGTTAGCCAACGATGTTATCAAACTCGGCATCATAGGCCTCGATACTTCCCACTCAACCGCTTTCACCGAACTGCTCAACGGGGACGACATGTCCGACCCCTACGTGCGCGATTTCGAGATTGTGGCGGCCTATCCCTACGGCTCCACTACCATCGAGTCGAGCTATAACCGTATTCCCGGCTATATCGAGGAGGTCAAGAAACATGGTGTCACCATCACCAACTCAATCGCCGAGCTGCTCGACATGGTCGACTGTGTGTTGCTCGAGACCAACGACGGCCGTCTGCATCTTGAGCAGGCCGAGGAGGTGTTCAAGTCGGGCAAGATATGCTATATCGACAAGCCCCTCGGTGCCACGCTCGGTCAGGCTATCGCCATCTGTGATGTTGCCAAGCAATATAATGCACCGGTATTCTCTTCATCGGCTCTCAGGTTCTCTCCCGTTAATGTCGAGCTGCGCGAGGGCAAGCACGGCCACATACTCGGTGCCGACTGCTACTCGCCCCACAAGGTCGAGCCCACTCACCCCGACTTCGGTTTCTACGGCATCCACGGCATCGAGACTCTCTACACATTGATGGGCCCGGGCTGCGTCGAGGTTAACCGCATGAGCTCGCCCGACATGGCCGACGTTGTGGTCGGCAAGTGGGCCGATGGCCGTATCGGTACCTTCCGTGGCATCGTCAGCGGCCCTGCCATTTACGGCGGTACGGCCTATACTGCCGATGGTGCCGTTCAGGCAGGCGGATATGCCGGATACATGGTTCTGCTCCATCAGATTCTTGACTACTTCAAGACCGGTCAGGCTCCGGTCAGCCCCGAGGAGACCATCGAGATTTTCGCTTTCATGCGTGCGTCCAACATGAGCCGTGAGCGCGGCGGTGCTATCGTCACCATCGACGAGGCTATGGCACAGGGTCGTCAGGAAGCCGATGAGTTACTTGCCAAACGTGCTGCCAAATGAAGCCGCATCTGCTTCCTATCATCATGTGCGCCGCTGTCGGTGTGACAGCGTGCAGTACGGGCAGTCGCCGCGATGCCGGTAACGGTCATCACATGATTGCCGTCGTTGACCCGGGCCACTTCCATGCCGCTCTGGTTACAAAGTCGCGCCTTGCCGCCGTCGATGACACCATCGCTGTCTATGCGCCATCGGGCCCGGAACTCGAGCAGTACAAGTCGTTCATCGACACCTATAATGCCCGCGCCGATAACCCCACGGCATGGGTTCTCGATATCACCGAGGGTCCCGACTACATGGCTGCTTTTGCTGCCGACTCGGCCGCCGATATCGTCGTTCTGGCCGGTAACAACCGCCACAAGACCGACTATCTGCTTGCCGCCACGCGAGCCGGCAAGAATGTCCTTGCCGACAAGCCTATGGCAATTGATACCGTCGGCTTTGACAAGCTCGCCGATGCCTATAAACTTGCTGCCGACAGCGGCCTCGTCATATACGAGCTCATGACCGAGCGCTACGATACCATCAACATTCTCACCCGCGAGATTGTCAATGACACCACGCTGTTCGGCCATCTGGTGTCTGACCCCGACGTGCCGGCCGTCACCATGAAGAGTGTTCATCACTTCTATAAAGAGGTGTCGGGTTCACCGCTCACACGTCCGGCGTGGTACTACGATGTCACTCAGCAGGGCGAGGGCATAGCCGATGTCACCACCCATCTGCTTGACCTTGTCATGTGGCAGTGCTTCCCCGGCCGCCCCATTGACTATGCCACCGATGTCGAGATCGTCGACGCCACCCACACGGCCACCGTCATCACCCCCGAGCAGTTTATGCGCTCTACCGGGCAGAATATCGACGAGCCTTTAGAGGTATATTCCAACGGCACAATCCTTGTGCGCATCAACGGCATCCTCATGCGCATTGATGTGCAATGGGACTTTGAGGCACCAGCCGGTAGCGGCGACACATTCACAGCCACCTACCGCGGCACACGCGGCACTGTCGAGATTACTCAGGACGCATCAACATCTTTCGTCAAGCAGCTCTCGGCCACTACAGCCGACGGCGAACGTCATGATTACGATATTCCTGTTGCCGAGCGCCTCGGCCACGAAGACCACTTCAACCGCGTCACCGAGTCGTTCCTGCGTTACCTTGACGGACAGCCGCTTCCCGATTGGGAGACCGCCAACACGCTTGCCAAATATTACATTACCACACAGGCCGTTGCACGCGCCAACGCCAAAAACTGATACATTGACCTCCGACACCACATATTATACTGACAACCGCATGCTGCACGCCACCGCCGGTGGCCTCATGGGCACGCGGCTCGATGTCGTGATGCTCGGGGTCGGGCAGGACGCCGGCACAGCCCTGTGGCAGCAGTGTCTCGATGCAGTCAGTGAGCTCGAGTCGGTCGGCTCGCGCTTTCGCCCTGACAGCGAGACTTCGGCCGTCAATCGTGCCGAGCCCCTGTCTATGGTCTCGGTGTCGCCGCTTTTCAGCCGCCTGTTGACCGATGCCGTCAGCTACCGTGACAGGACGCTCGGAGCGTTCGACGTCACCGGCTGCAGTGGCGCACAGGTCGACTTCTCTCCCGACGGCTCGCAGCTTATCATCCCATCGTCGGGTCTTAAAATCGACCTCGGCGGCTACCTAAAAGGCCACGCTGTCGATCTCATGGCCGACACGTTGAGGCAGGGCGGAGTCGCTGACGCTTTCATTGACTTCGGCGGCTCGTCGATCATGGGCATAGGCTCTCATCCCGCCGGCGACGGCTGGCCCGTGTCGGTCACCGACCCCTACACGCGTCGTTCGTTGCGCACGGGCACGCTGCGTGATGCCTCGCTTTCCACCTCGGGCAATACCCAGGCCTACAACGGCCATATAATCAGCCCGTTCACCGGGCGCGCTGTCACCGGCAACCGTCTCGCCGCAGTCATCGCGCCCCGTGCCGTTGATGCTGAGGTGCTCTCTACCGCCTGGCTCGTGGCCGACAGCGACATGCGCGCCGCCATCCTGTCCAACTTTCCAACCGTAATTGAAGAATTTGTATATAACTGATGACTAAAACAACACATACCATAACTCCCGATGCCGGCCGCCGCTCGTTCCTCCGTTCGCTCGGAGCACTTGCAGGCAGCGCAGCCATCCTGTCCACCGCGCCCTGGCTCGCATCGTGTACGGCCGACAAGCAGGCTGCCGTTGCCGGTCAGAAGGCCCGCATCGGTCTTATCGGTACCGGCTCGCGCGGCCAGTACCATCTGCACAATCTCAAAAACATTCCCCACGCCGACCTCGTTGCCCTCTGCGACATCAACCCCGCCCATCTCGACGAGGCCAAGGCTATCTATCCCGATGCCAAGACCTATACCGACCATCGCGCTCTGCTCGATGACCCCGACGTCGACGGCGTCATCATAGCCAGCCCCCTCGGCAGCCATGCCGCCATCACCCTCGATGCGCTCGATGCCGGCAAGCACGTGTTCTGCGAGAAGGCGATGGCTCTCACGCTCGACGAGTGCAAGGAAGTCTACGACCGCTATCTCAACTGCGACAACGTCCTGTACTACTGCATGCAGCGCATGTTCGACGAGAAGTATGTGCGCGGTGTTCAGCTCATCAACGACGGCCTCATAGGCGACGTCGTCGGTATGCGCTGTCACTGGTTCCGCAACGCCGACTGGCGCCGCGACTGTCCCGACCCGTCGCTTGAGCGCCTTATCAACTGGCGCCTCTACCGCGAGACTTCGGGCGGCCTCATGACCGAGCTTGCCAGCCATCAGCTCGAAGTGTGCGGATGGGTCACCGGCAAGATGCCCTCAAAGATACTTGGCACGGGCGACCTCATTCACTGGAAGAACGACGCGCGCGAGGTCTATGACACCGTCAACGTCATCTACAAATATGACGACGGCCGCACCATAAGCTACGAGTCGCTTATTTCCAACAAGTTCAACGGTATGGAGGATCAGATACTCGGCTCTCGCGGTACCATGAACCTCGCCACCGGCCTCTACTATCTCGAGGACGACGACACCCGTTCGGGTATCAAACAGCTCCTCAGCTCGGTGCGCGACAACGTCTTCAGCGCCATCCCCGCCGCCGGCCCCAGCTGGCGTCCCGAGACAGCCGATGCCTATGTGCCTCACTCCATTCTCGACGGCGTCACCCATGTCAACCACGGCCAGAGCACCGTCGGCGTCGACCACGACGGCAGTGAGGAGATTCTCTCGGCCTTCTGCCAGGCATGCATCACCGGCGAGCGCGCCGCCAACGTCGTCGAGGAAGCCTACAGCGCCACCACCCTCTGCCTCCTCGGTAACCTCGCCATGGAGACCGGCACCACTATCGACTTCCCCGACCAGTACAAGATACCTTACATGAAATTCTGACCCAATGAAAGATATAATCATCACCGGCCGGCGTGTTAAGTGCGAGACCCTTTGGCTCGCTGCGTGCTTCGTTGTTGCCTTCCTAATCAACGTCTATGCCGTTATCAGCTATCGGCGCCCCGCCATCGAGCTCTTCAGTCAGCTCGGCTTTGTAGTCGTCATCACCGCCGCCCTATACATCGTCACCGCCATCCTGCGCGTCCTCTGGATGCTCTTGAAATATCCGATCAGACACATTAATAATAAATAACATTATAACTAAATAACTCTCCAAAACTATGTCTTCACGTAGAGAATTCCTTCGCAAAGCGTTCGCGTCAGCCGCAACGCTTGCCGCCGCCGGCATGATTCCCGGCAGTTTCATGGCCTCGGCCCGTTCACAACAGCGCACCATCGGCGCCAACGACCGCATACGCGTCGCCGTCATCGGCGTCAACTCACGCGGACGTGCCCTCGCCCAGGGCTTCGCCCGTATGCCCCTGTGCGACGTCACCTACCTGTGCGACGTTGACTCCAAAGCCCTCGAGCGCTCACAGGCCGACATCAAGAACATCACCGGCACCGCCCCCCGTGGCGAGCGCGACATGCGCCGCGTCTTCGAGTCGCCCGACGTCGACGCCGTTGTCATAGCACTTCCCGACCACTGGCACGCCCCCGCCGCCATCATGGCAATGCAGGCCGGCAAACACGTCTACCTCGAGAAACCCACCAGCCACAACCCCGCCGAGAACGAGCTCCTCATGCGCGCCGCCGCCAAGTATGGCACCGTCGTCCAGGTCGGCAACCAGCGCCGTTCATGGCCCAACGTTCAGGCCGCCATCCGTGAGATTCACGACGGTACCATCGGCGACGTCCACTATGCCAAGTCATGGTATGTCAACAACCGCCCCTCGATCGGCGTCGGCAAAGTCGTTCCCGTTCCCGATCACATCGACTGGGATCTGTGGCAAGGCCCCGCACCTCGCGTCGCCGACTACAAGGACAACTTCCTGCACTACAACTGGCACTGGTTCTGGCACTGGGGCACAGGCGAAGCCCTCAACAACGGCACCCACTTCGTCGACATCCTCCGCTGGGGTCTCGGCGTCGAGTATCCCACCCTCGTCACCTCGGTCGGTGGCCGCTACAACCACACCCACGACGACTGGGAGACACCCGATACCCAGATGATGACCTTCCAGTTCGGCGACAAAGCCACCTGCTCATGGGAAGGCCGCAGCTGCAACAGCACCCCCGTCGACGGCTCAGGCGTCGGTACCGCCTTCTACGGCGACAAAGGCACCGTCTTCATTACCGGCGGCAACGAATACCGTGTCACCGACCCCGCCGGCAAACTCATCAAAGACGTCAAGAGCGAGATGGCATTTGAAGAAGGCAACCTCCTCAACCCCAGCGAGAACCTCGATACCATCCACTTCGTCAACTGGTTTGACGCCATCCGCAACGGCGCCCCCCTCAACTCAGGCATCGTCGACGCCTGCATCAGCACCCAGCTCGTGCAGCTCGGCAACATCTCCCAGCGCGTAGGCCGCTCACTCAACATCGACCCCACCAACGGCCGCATCATCGGCGATCCCGAAGCCATGAAACTCTACTCCCGCACCTACGAGCCCGGCTGGGAACCCAAAGTCTGACCTTATTACTGATGTATTGCTCATAGTGCGGCTAGAATACATGTTTATCGCCTCTACCGCATAACATTAGGACTGCGCCTCAAAAGTTTTTGCATGACTTTTGGGCGCAGTTTGTTGTTGATCAGAGTTTTATTTTAGTGCCGTTGATGATGTAGAGGCCGGAGGGTAGCGTGGCATAAGTCCGCGTTTACCTCGATATAGCAGTAAGCCTGAGATATTGTAGACTGTCACTGTGTCGCTGCTGTCTACACTTGCTTGGCCGACCGCACCGAGTGTATCGGACTTGGTTATGATTGAGAAGAATTTCCAACCTGTCGCACTCTTATAGTCGGCTATGCTGCCGGGCGGAACTAACAGTTGGCCTTTGCTGTAGGTTTTGTTGCTGAAAGTAGTGATGTCGATTTCGGGTGGTGTCGCCCCGTCGCAACTCACATTGGTAAGTGTCACGCCTGCATAGGCTCCTGCTCCGATATGCTTTACCTGACCATAGAATACCACATTGTCTATTGACGTGCATCCTGAAAAGGCGTTGTCGCCTATTGAAACTAACGAATAAGGGAGCGTGATGTCATTGAGACGGGTACATTCATGAAAGGCATTATCCCCTATGGTTTTGAGTGTGTAATAAGGTAGGGTTACACGGATAAGTGCTCGACATTGTTCGAATGCGCCATTCTCTATTTCATCGACCGAATTTGGAAGGTCAATACCTTCGAGGTTGGGGCATGCGCTGAATGCCTTGGAACCGACTTTTATTACTGCTCCTGCAAATTTTACAGACGTTATTCCCGATGCCATAAATAGTTCGTCGGGTATTCGATAGAGAGCGGGCAGAGTTATTTCATTCAGCGACGAGCAGTAGGAGAAGGCGCCGCGACTTATTACCTCCAAACCGTCGGGCAGCTCGAGCGAGGTGAGCTCGGCACAACGGAAGAATGCATACTCGTCAATCTTCTTCAATCCCGATGGGAGTATTATGGTGTGGGCGATGCATCCGTTGAATGCGTATGGGGCGATCTCCTTAGTCGCACTGTTGACGGTAATGAATCTATAGGCTCCGGCGACTTGCAGCAGAGTGTGGTAGTCGGCGGTGTATAGCAGGTTGTTCTCGGTGGCGAAATGCGTGTTAGCAGGGTCAATCAGCAGTGTTGAAAGCGATTTGCATCCGGCGAAAGCATTATTCCCAATTCGTTCTACATTTGCAGGGATGTACATCGACCTGATGGATGTTGCTGCGAACGCCTCGTCTCCGATATATTTAAGCGATTGCGGCAGGGTGACAGTGGTGAGTTTAGAGCCGTTGAAAGCTTCTAAGGCTATTGACTCGAGCATGGAGCCGGCGTCAAAAGTGAGCTGGGATAGCGCGCTGTTGTCGAAAGCGGCCACACCGATACTTGTCACCGTAGAAGGGAGTGAGAGGGAGGTAAACGAGCAGCCGTGGAAAGCGAAGTTGGGGATGCGTGTCACCCCCTGACCTACGATCAGACGCGTGAGCGATTTCATACCATCGAATGGCTCGTCATTTACAGCCGATGTAAAGTCACGCCCCATCTGAAACTCAGTGATCTCGATGCCGGCCAGCGCGTTATGAGCGAATTTGATGGGCGTCGGTGAGGCCGCGAGAGCAAGCGAAGTGAGCACGTCGGCACACTCGGCAAAGGCATTCGAGCCGATTTCGGTAACATTATATGAGGTCGTGCCGTCGCTGACCGTTGCCGGTATCATCAGGGCCGAGCCTGTCGATGCCCCGGCACGGGCCAGACGGCAGGTAGCTTCAGTAGCCGAAATTACCTCGTAGGTGCAATCACCCGACTCAAAGGCAGATGCACCCACCGTTGAGGCCAAAACAATGTTTATAAACAACAAAAGGCGTCTCATGGCAATCACGTCAACGGATAATTATTTTAGAAGTTTCACCGGTGGAGCGTTCCACAATATAGATGCCGGCACTGAGCGACCCTATAGTCGATGCTTCTCCCTCCATGACGCAGGCGCCGTTGAGGTTATAGACCCTTACCGGCCCGTCATCGGCCCGGATTCCATCGACCGAAGTAAAGATGTCGGTGGTTTGTATATCAGCGAAATTCTTCCAAACTTTGGCTGTACGGTAGGCTTCCTCACATCCCTCGCGCACGTATAGAGTGCCTGAATAGTCGTAGGGGTTACTATAGTCGTTGAATGTGTAAACATCGACCGACGGTGGAACGATAGGCTGGCATCTGATCTCAGCCAAAGGACAACCGACAAACGCATTGTAACCGATTGAAGAGACATCACCCGGGATAACAATTGATGAGAGGTTGCATTTGTAGAATAGTTGTGTCGGGATTGTCTCTATATCAGATGGAAGTGAGGCATATTTCAGGCTCGTACAACCGTTGAATGCACTCGCTCCCAAGGTGGTGACGCTATTGGGGATTGTGATGCCGGTCAATGCTATACAACCGTTGAATGCGGAACTTTCTATCTCGGTAAGCGTCTCGGGCAGAACGACTTCCTTGAACTTTTTATTCTGGGAAAACAGCCTGGAGGATATTGACTTCAGTTTTCCGGGTTGAATTACCACCGATTCTAGATACGGGCTATTTAAAAATGATTCCGCCGGAAATTCGGTCACCTCGGGGCCTATCTCAAGGTCTTTAAGTCCTGAGGACATTGAAAATGGTGTCTCATCCCAGTAGGGGTCTGCCAGCTCTCCATCGCTATTGTAATAAAGCGGATTACGACCGAGATACAGGTAATAGTCATCAAAAGGTAAGCTGTAAGGGTAGATGGAAATGGGCTGATCGCCGTCCTCTATGATGATTGATGTCAAAATACATAGTGACATGGCGTATGAATCGATCGTTGAGACCGAAGACGGTAGGGTGATGGATGTGATTTTAGAGTTGCGTAAACAACCATAGCCTAATTTGGTGAGCGTCGAGGGGAGAACGATACCGGTGATCGATGTGTTCATAAGAGATGTACGGCCGAGCTCGGTCACGGTGTACTCGGTACCCTCATAGGTAACTGTTGACGGAATCACTAACTCATCGGGCAGATTTTCGGCATGACCGCTGACCGATACGGTCAGATCGTCGGCCGACAGTACAGTATAATTCAGCACATCAACACTAAACTGCTGAGCCGATGACAACACAGTGCTACACAACATTGCAGCTCCAAGAGTAAACAAATGTTTCATTCGGTAAAAAAGGGATAAGATTTGGCCCGGATTCATCCCCTGTTCCGGAAAACATATTGGTTATAAAACGGATTGCGTGGGGATTCATACCGCTTGCCGGTACCACTCCCTGAGGCCTTCGCATTGCCCGAATAGGTAGTACAAGCATAGCAGAAGCCTCACGCAAATATGGATACACACCTACCACATGCCATACCGACAAAATGATAACAGCATGTGGGATACGCGTATTTACATATCCATAGGCATCTACCTTTGCTCGAGTCTGACCTATTCTGAAGTTTGCGAAGTTTCAAGGAGTCAAAATCGGCGTCGATAAACGCATTCTCAAAAAAGTGCATTACTACGTGCTTTAACGTCGGATGTCTCAGCGTGTGGCATGCACTACAAAGG
>CAMWLW010000092.1 GCA_947175245.1 uncultured Bacteroidales bacterium | reverse complement strand
CATATACACCCTCAGGTGATTGATCGTTATGTTATTATCATCGATAATGGCCCTCAGAACTGCTGTTTTCCAGTGATTTAGTCCATATATTTCGGCTTCGCGTTCAAGCTCGGAACCCAAGTATTTTTTGACCGAGTCGATGGTGGTCAGCCCTCGTTTGTATAATTTGTCTTTAAGATAGGTTATGAGTCCTTGGCTAAATGTACTATCGAGTTCACAATCTTCAATTGTGTTATTAAGCTTGTCAAACAGTGCCTTGTCGGTTAATACCTTTGCATCGACTGTAAATTTAAAATGTATGCCGTCGTGTTGCGTAATGATAATTGTCGCGTTCAGAAATATGCGGTCAACAGGCAGTTGGTCGTAATATGGGTGTAGCAACGATTTGACTGAGTTGTTCTTTAATCGGTTACAATCACTGCACATTGGTACAAGATTATTACCGCACACGCTCAACGCTTCGAACGTCGACTGTGGCAGATGATGATCTAAGGTCGTTGGTAATCCGATAGAACAAAGCGGGCAAAGGTTTATATCTCTAACCAGTCGTTGGCGTATATAGTAATGGTCGCCATCTTTATAAGTTTTGGGATAAGCAGTTTCAAGTCCCGATTTAATATTGTCAGGCACGATGCGGTGTCTTTGTGCCGATATAGAGCCTCCGTTTGAGTCATACTCACGGTATAGAGCCTCGATGTGCTGTTTGTCGGCCGGTGTCATCTTACGGCTGTGGGCGATCACATCATCAATCTCATTGATTGATGTCTCTATATCGGGTTTAGGCAAATTCCACATAACAGTCAGATGTTGTTAGAGTTTGCCGGCGAGATAAGCTCTTATCTCAGAGCCAACATTTGCGGGATTTGATGCGTCGATCAGATTCTCGTTATACAGGCGGTCAGCTGCCTTCAGGTATGTGGTGATGGAGCAATTAAGCCCGAATACCTCATTGGTGATAGCGCCGATATTTTCACCGTAAGTCTCTATTTCGGGATTGCGGAACGAGAACTGGTCGCCCTGCCGTTGTACGATGATGACGTTTTTGCGGTAGGTCTCCTGCAATATCACAGGTGAGTGTGTCGCCACCATTATCAGTGATGCGTTGCGGTGAGCGATGTTGCGCAACACGGTTAGCAGCTTGGATAGTAGCGGTGGCTGTAGGTGATTTTCAGGTTCATCAAATAGTATGATGCTGTTCCACTCGATTTTGTTGATGATAATAGCCAGAGAGTGCAGTATGAATTTTATGCCGGTAGACTCTTTGAGAAATTTATCGGGCAAAGAATCATAGTGATACCATCTGTAATGAAATATATAGTCATTAAAGCCGGCATTGAAATCGGCAAATTCTTTTATCTTGCTGTTCCAGAAGTTACGTTTATTGTCATTCTGAATAATCTCGCTTAATGAGTCTTTGAACTCGATGGCAAGAGTTTTTACTGATTTTAGTGTTATCTCGGTCACATGCTCGGTATCAATGTAACTGAACGTATTGTTCCCCTCTCCTGTCTCAATTATCTTGGCGAATTCCATCATTGACAGATACTCGGCCTGAACATCGCGTAGACCGCAGAACACGATACGTCCGTATCCATCCTTAATTCCCGACAATATATTCTTGATCTCGTCAGCCGATGTGCCGGGTAGTGTGAAATTGTCGAGCGAGCTATATGATACCATGAACAGGCGGCTGAAGCCTACATCGCCGGGTATTACTTCTCCAAGACGGTCTTTGTAAAGACCGCGTTCGGTAGGCGATGTGTACAGCAGTCGTATAAGCCTGTATAGCAGTGTACTTTTGCCGACACCGTTGTTACCTATGAATGCGAGCAGTCGTGATGGTATAATGTCTATTCGGTCAAGCCTTTCATCACCCGACGAGAAGTTTAGCACCATCGGCTTATCACAGTTCGGCAGCTTGAAACTCATAGGCTGGTTGATGAGATCATAGTGCCGTCCTTGATTGGCAATTATTTCGCCTGCCAGCTTCAGTCCGTAATTGTCTATCGTAGTGTCGCGCAGCAATGATTTTTTGAAGCACTCCAGCTCTTTGACCTGTGGATATAATTCATCATTTTCCGAAACAATGATGTGGAGAGCATTGACCAGTTCACGAAGTTGGTCGTTGCTCAGCAGTCGTTCGAGATTTCGCCAGAACTCTACTACCGATGACAGCGACACAAACCCCTGAGGCAGAGATTCGAATATATTCTCACCAAATATGTTGCGCAGCATGAATATGTCATTATACTGCTGAGCAGTATTCATGATGCGTATAAAACCGACAGTCTCGTTTTTACCCGACGGTGTTATCCGGCCGGTCGCATACAGGTGATAGGATGTCTTATATCCATAGTCGTCCCAGTTGTCTTCTTCCAATAGAAAGTCGGCACCATTCGGCTCGATTCCCGAGGCATCGTTATAACACCATTTGATGATTCTGAACTTCATGGCTATTAGCGAGAGGTGGGATAACGTAGTTGCCAGAAGGCGACGGCCGACGCGGCGGCAACGTTGAGTGAGTCGACGCCGTGGGCCATAGGTATGCGTGCCGTGTAGTCGGCCGACTCTATGACGTGGCCGGCGAGACCGTCGCCCTCGGTGCCGAGTATGATGGCAAGTCGGGGTTCGGCACACAGCTGTGGGTCATCAATCGATACCGACTTGTCGGTGAGTGCCAACGCCACTGTCTTGAAGCCGTGGTCATACAGCGAGGTGATCGGGGCCGTGAGCCATGTCCAGGGTATCTGAAAAATGGTGCCCATTGACACGCGTACGGCACGGCGGTTGAGCGGGTCACACGATGTGGGTGTGAGCAGGATGGCGTCGATGCCCAGCGCGGCGGCCGAACGGAATATCGCCCCGATATTGGTCGTGTCAACCACGCTGTCAATGACTGCTACACGTCGGGCGTCTTTCACGAGCTCGTCGACTGACGGGGTAGGGCGTCGGCGCATAGCACACAGCACACCGCGCGTGAGCGTGTAGCCGGTGAGCTGTTGCAGCAGTTCACGCGACCCGGTATAGACGGGCATCCCGGGAAAACGCTCGGTGACAAATGCGGCGTCGCCCGTGATGTGGCGTTCCTCACACAGCATTGACAGCGGACGGTAGCCGGCCTCGATGGCAACCTTGATGACCTTGGGACTCTCGGCTATGAAAATGCCGTTGTCGGGGTCGAGACGGTTGCGCAGCTGCGCCTCGGTGAGCGATGCGTATGGTGCTACACGCGGGTCAGCCAGGTCGGTGATGATATGCGCGTTCATGTTATCGGTTCATGGCAAGTTGGGCCAGACGCCACTGGGCGCGTGCCCTGACGAGGTTGTGGTCGGGGTAATTGATGCGGTAGTAGGTGTCGCCGTTGAGGTAGTCGGTGAGGAAGCGGACGGCCTGCATGTAGGCAAATCGGAACTGGCCGTGGGGCAGCAGACTGCGCTCTACATCGGTCAGGAACGAGCCTGCTGTCGACAGGTAGCCGCGTGTGAAAGCATCGACAACGGGGCGGTTGATAGCTATACGGTCGATGTCGGGTTCATCCTCGGGTGCGGTATTGCCTGCCGTGCGCAGGAAGTCGCCATAGTCGCTGAGTATGTTGCCGGGCATGACGGTGTCGAGGTCGATGACACACAGCACGTTGCCGTCGCGGTCAAAGAGCATGTTGCTGACCTTGGTGTCGCAGTGACATACTCTCACGGGCAGCTTGCCCTCGCGTTGCAGGCGCTCGGCTGTGCACGCGATGTCGCGTTGGGTCTGAATGTCGTTGACAAGGTCACGCACGCCGTCAAGACGTCCGGCGGCATCGTTGGCAATAGCCTCGTCAAATTGCCTGAGTCGGAACTCCATGTTGTGGAAATCCTTTATTGTCTCGACAGGGAGCGGCGACATGTCGGCAAGCATTGACTGAAACTCGCCGAACGCCCGGCCGGCAGCCTCGGCACTCTCGGGGGTGACGGCTTCACGCGTGACACTGTCGTCGATGTAGTCCATCAGGCGCCAATACCCGGTGGCACCTTCCTCGGTGATGGCTACATAGGTCTTTCCGTCGATTTTGTTGGGAACGAAGTGCAGACACTTGCGCTCTACATCCTTTACTCCCTGAGCCGTGAGCTTGCCGCGCATGTGGGCGGTCACACGCTCGATATTGTCCTGAAGGGCATCGACGTCGGGGAACACGTTGGTGTTGATACGCTGCATCACATAGCGCTTGCCCTCGGGGGTGGTGACTATGTATGTGCTGTTAATCAGTCCGTTGCCGAGCGGCTTTATCTCGCTCGATGTGTCGAGCCCGTAGGCATCGAGTATCTTTTGATAGTCGTTCATGTCAATCTTAAAACATAGGCGGATGATTTGCTCTCGTAGTGGGTGCAAACCATCCGCCTGACAGTTATATTTCAGTAATTCTGATTATGCTTTGGTGTAAGCGGCAAGTTCCTCGGGCTTGAACGCTGCGATGAACGAGCTGTGCTTGTTAACCTCGGCCTCGGCCATGTTGGCGTAAACAAGGGCGCTCTTGGTCATCGACTCGCTGTTGTAGCGGGTAGCGTCGGTGGCAAGGAGGTAAGCCATGACGATGTTACCGGCCATCTCGACAAGGCGGCGTGCCATGAAGTCGGTATAGGCGGGGTCGTTGACGGCCTGTACGGCGTCGATGGCTGCCTGATACTTCTCTACCATAGCTGCAAGACGGGTCTTGACACCGGCGAGCTGCTCGCTGAACTCCATGCCTGCATAGACATCCATGAGAGCCTTGTAGGTGCCGGTGGTGACGTGGCGTATGGCGGCCACTACCTGCAGCTGGGTGGTACCCTCATAGATTGATGTGATACGTGCGTCACGATATACGCGCTCACAGGCGTAGTCTTTCATGAAGCCCGAACCACCATGAATCTGGATGCAGTCGTATGCGTTCTGGTTACAGTATTCTGAGCTCAGACCCTTGGCGAGGGGAGTGCAGGCGTCGGCATACTTGCGGTAAACCTTGAGCTCGGCTTTCTCCTCGGGGGTGAGCTTGCGCTCTTTCTCGATATCCTCGTAGGCTTTGTACAGGTCAACGTAGCGTGATGTCTCGTACAGGAGACAGCGTGAAGCGTCGAGTTTGGCTTTCATTACCGAGAGCATCTCATACACAGCGGGGAACTCGATGATGGGCTTGCCGAACTGCTGGCGCTCGCGGGCATACTGGAGAGCCTCACGGTAGGCGATCTCGCTGACACCGACCGACTGGGCGGCGATGCCGAGACGGGCACCGTTCATGAGGGCCATCACATACTTGATGAGACCCATGCGGCGCGAACCACAAAGCTCGGCCTTGGCGTTTTTGTAGACGAGCTCACATGTGGGCGAACCCTTGATACCCATCTTGTTCTCGATACGGCGAACGGTCACACCGCCGTCGCGCTTGTCATAGATGAACATCGAGAGGCCGCGGCCGTCCTTTGTGCCGTCCTCTGAACGGGCGAGCACGAGGTGAATGTCGCTGTCACCGTTGGTGATGAAGCGCTTGACACCGTTAAGGCGCCATGTGCCGTCGGGCTGCTCGGTGGCTTTGAGCATTACCGACTGGAGGTCAGAACCGGCGTCGGGCTCGGTGAGGTCCATCGACATGGTCTCGCCCTGACATACGCGGGTGATGTATTTCTCTTTCTGTTCCTCGCTGCCGAACTCATAGATGGTCTCGGCGCAGTCCTGCAGACCCCACAGGTTCTCGAAGCCTGTATCGGCGCGGCTGACGATGTCGGCTGCCATGATATAGGGGGTGATGGGGAAGTTGAGACCACCGAGGCGGCGGGGCATCGACATGCCCATGAGACCGGCCTTGCGGCACAGGTCGAGGTTCTCGACAGTGCCGTCGGCATAGTGGGCGTGGCCGTCTGAGCACGAGGCTCCCTGATGGTCAACGCTCTCGGCATTCTCGGCAATCTTGCCACCGCAGATGTCACCTACGATTTCGAGTACCTTGTCGTAGTTGTCCATCGCGTCGGCAAAGTCGACGGGGGCATAGTCAAATTTTTCTGCGTCGCTGTAGTTGCGCTCTTTGAGAGCTACAATCTTCTCCATCAGCGGATGTGAGAGATGTGCACGCAGGTCGGGATTATCAGTATAAAAGTTAGCCATAGCTTTATATTTTATCTATTCTGTGTTGGCGAAGCCTTACTTCGAGTTCTTCTTGTAATATTTAATGAGCTTGGGCACGATATCCTCCATGTTGCCGGTGATAACATAGTCGGCGATGGTGTTGATGGGTGCGTTGGGATCATTATTGATTGAGATGATAATCGAGCTGTCCTGCATGCCGGCGATGTGCTGAATCTGACCCGAAATGCCACAGGCGATGTAGAGTTTGGGACGAACGGTAACACCGGTCTGACCGATCTGACGCTCATGCTCGATGAAGCCGGCGTCAACAGCGGCACGTGATGCGCCTACCTCACCGCCAAGGGTCTTGGCCAGGTCAAAGAGCAGGTCGAAGTTCTCTTTCGAGCCTACACCATAGCCACCGGCTACGATGATGGGTGAGTTCTTGATGTTGACTTTTGATTTCTGAATCTGACGGTCGATAATCTCTACCACAAAGTCGGTGTCGTCGACATAGTCCTTGGCATCGAGGTTGATTACCTGACCCTGGTGGTTGGGATCGTAAACCTCTTTCTTCATCACGCCCTCGCGCACGGTAGCCATCTGGGGACGGCACTCGGGGTTGACAATGGTGGCGACGATGTTGCCGCCGAATGCAGGACGAATCTGGTAGAGCAGGTCGGTGTACTCCTTGCCGGTCTTGGGGTCTTTGTGGGGGCCGATTTCGAGCGAGGTGCAGTCGGCGGTGAGACCGCTGTGCAGGCACGACGAAACACGGGGGCCGAGGTCACGGCCTATGCAGGTAGCACCCATGAGGCAAATCTGGGGCTTGATCTCCTTGAACAGGTTGATGAGCACCGCAGCGTGGGGGTTAGAGGTGTAGGGATAGAGGCGCTTGTCCTCGACTTTGTAGAGAGTGTCTACACCATAGGGGAAGATTTGCTCCTCGACGCCGTCAAGCTTGTCGCCGATAACGATAGCCTGAAGTTCGACACCGAGTTTTGAAGCGAGTTGACGGCCTTTGGTCAGCAGCTCAAGGCTAACATCGGCAATCTTACCGTCTTCAAACTCGCAGTATACTATTAAATTATTCTGTGACATGATCGTTTGATTTTTCAGTTGGAAGAATATGGTGCGATTAACCGATTGTGTGGTTGGCGATAAGGTCGATAATCAGCTTCTCGATCTGCTCGTCGTTGTTCTCGAGCTGGAGGCTCTCTTTGGCGGTGAACACGACGTTCTCGATGGCTTTAACCTTTGTGGGCGAGCCGGGAAGACCGATCTGCTCGGGGTCAGCCTCGACGTATGCAGCACTCCACTCGTCGATGTTGAGGTAGGGGCGTGCGTCGATGAATGCCTTCTGGTCGTCGGTCAGATGAGCCTTCTCGCTGGTCGACACGGCGCGTTTGTATTTCATGAGGCGCTGTGCATTGCGGGGGCGGCAGTCGGGAGCCGAGCCGTTGACTGTGATAACGCAGGGTAGGGGAGCCTTGACGGTCTCGACACCATTCTCAAGACGACGCTTAACGATGATTTTGCCGTCCTCGATACCGAGAATTTCCTCGGCGTATGTTACCTGCGGCAGGTGAAGTTTCTCAGCGATCTGGGGGCCAACCTGGGCTGTATCGCCGTCGATGGCCTGGCGTCCGCCAAGAATGATGTCATAGTTGCCGAATTTCTTAACAGCCTGTGCCAGCGAGTAAGAAGTGGCAAGTGTGTCAGCGCCGCCGAGTACACGGTCGGTAAGTACGATACCGCCGTCGGCACCGCGGAACATAGCCTCGCGGATAACCTCGGCCGCACGGGGCAGACCCATGGTAAGGATTGTTACGGTTGACCCGGGGTTGGCGTCTTTGAGGCGCAGTGCCTGCTCGAGCGCATTGAGATCCTCGGGATTGAAGATGGCCGGCAGGGCAGCGCGGTTGATGGTACCATCTTCTTTCATTGCATCTTTACCCACGTTACGGGTGTCGGGCACCTGCTTGGCGAGCACAATGATGTTTAGACTCATAATTATCTATTTTAATTAATATATAATGTGCAAAGCATAATTTTGTGCAAAATTACGATTTTTTTTAATATATTGGTAGCATTTGCTGTGTTAATATTTGTGTACAGGCTTAACATGCTGATTTTAAAAGACTCATAATGAGTGGTGAGACCGCGGCATTTACGCGCAAAACCCGCTTTTAAAGAAATGACGGCAAGCATTACGGTATATTTTGCCAACAATTGTTGCGTCGGTAGTGCTGTAAAATGATGTTTTAGCCTTATCTTTGTAGCCTGAAAATGTACTAAAGATACAAAGCAATGATTCTGACGAGCTCTATAACCCAGTTGGGCAGCTATTTTATGTTCATGCGGCGCGTGTTTGCGTTGCCCGACCGTTGGCGCATATATCTGAAACGCACCGTTCTGGAGGTATCCAAACTTGGCGTTGACTCTATACCGCTTGTGGTCATAGTGTCACTGTTTATCGGCGCCGTAATCACCATCCAGATGCAGCTCAACATCGCCTCGCCGCTCATCCCGGCCTACTCGGTCGGACTCGCAACGCGCGACATCGTGCTGCTCGAGTTCTCCAACTCCATCCTTTGCCTCATCCTGGCCGGCAAGGTCGGCTCAAACATCGCGTCAGAGATTGGCACGATGAGAGTCACTGAGCAGATCGACGCCCTCGACATCATGGGCATCAACTCGAGCAACTACCTCGTGTTGCCCAAGATAACAGCCTTCGTGCTGTTTATGCCGGTGCTCGTCATGCTGTGTATCGGCACCTCGTTCATGGGCGGTTACCTTGTGGCATCGGTCACCGATCTCATCAGCGTCACGAAATATGTGTACGGACTGCAGGCATTCTTCCAGGAATGGTATGTGTGGTATGCGCTCATCAAGTCACTCGTGTTTGCATTCATTATCTCAAGTGTGGCATCGTTCTTCGGCTACTACGTCAAAGGCGGAGCGCTCGAGGTAGGCAAGGCCAGCACCAACGCCGTGGTCTCGAGCAGCATACTGATACTGTTGTTTGATGTTATACTCACTAAACTGTTGTTGCAATGATCGAAGTTAAGAATATAACGAAGAGTTTTGACGGGAAAACTATATTGCACGACATCAGTGCGACATTCTATAGCGGCAAGACCAACCTCATCATCGGTCAGAGCGGCTCGGGCAAAACCGTCCTCATGAAATCGATAGTCGGGCTGATACGTCCCGAGCAGGGCGAAATTCTGTATGACGGCCGCGATTACCTGAAGATGGACGCCAACCAGATTAAAGCCATACGCAAGGAGATAGGCATGTTGTTCCAGGGTTCGGCACTGTTTGACTCAGAGACCGTGCTCGGCAACGTCATGTTCCCCCTCGTCATGTTCTCAGGCATGAGCGAAGAAGAGCAATTGGAGCGGGCACACTTCTGCCTCAGCCGCGTCAACCTCGTCGGTGCCGAGAACAAATACCCGTCCGAAATATCGGGTGGAATGCAGAAACGTGTAGCCATAGCCCGAGCCATCGCACTCAAGCCCCGTTATCTCTTCTGCGACGAGCCAAACTCGGGCCTCGACCCCAAGACCTCGATTGTGATCGACGAGCTCCTGAGCGACATCACCCACGAATACGACATCACCACCATCATCAACACCCACGACATGAACTCAGTCCTCGGCATCGGCGAGAACATCGTGTTCATCGAGAAAGGACACAAAGCCTGGGTCGGCGACAAAGGCCGAATATTCAAGACCACCAACGAAGCCCTTAACGACTTTGTCTTTGCCACCCGCCTCTTCCAGGAAGTCAAAGAATACATCGTCCACCACGGCGACACCACCGCCCCCCAACCCTAACCATCCCTGTAAAAAATCAACCCGGCCAAATTTTATCGCCCGGCCATTTATAATTACCGACCTTGTAGCTCATTTCGGCCACATAGTCGGTAATTTTTTGGGCCTAATGGACATTTTGGGTGATGAAATTGCCTCAAAAAATCACTAATGGACA
>CAMWLW010000091.1 GCA_947175245.1 uncultured Bacteroidales bacterium | reverse complement strand
GTAATATATAATAACAATAAACAATTATAACCATGAGTTTTTTAGACAACATATTTGAAATAGATCGTTCAGAGGGTACGGTTTTCTCTTATCCTATCGAAGTAGAAGAAACAATAGCAAAGGAGGCAAAAGAATTTGAACGTAAACAAATTATTGCTGAGCATGAGGCAATTGAGGCCGCTCGAACTCTAATCCTAACGGATTAACTCCATTAACTCAATGCTTAAGAAAAATTTACTGGAATCAGATTTAATAATTACATACTTAAATGGCTATTAGATTATTTTATATACTAACTTTGGTTATGATGCTTACGCTAGCAAGTTGCGCTGGCAAAGGCTCCCCAAAGGAAGTTGATAATACTAAAATAAACGATGGTCCTTCAGAGGAATTGGTAATAATTCTCAATAATTATAATCAACAGGCCCCACAACAGCTGAGTTCTACAGTAACAATGGAAAAGGCTACATTTGATTTTAATAATAGAATGTTTGAATATAACTATTCTGAGATTATGCCAGCCGGAGCTTCCATTGAGGATGTACAAGCAAACCTTAATGTTATAGGCTAGCAACCCTTGAATACCAAATTAGACATGACAATTTAAGTCAAAATAGGACATTCTTAAACCTATTAGTAAAAGACAATTATGGTTTGCGGATAAAGTATATAATCGGTGGAAAGAAGCGCGCGGTAGGAATGTAGTCGTTGGCTATCGAGTGTGAAATAAAAAACAGTCGGCATAAACTTGGATTGTGCCGACTGTTTTATCTATAGGGGTTATATTGTGGTTATTTGAGGGACCACTCGAAGCCGTCTTTGGTGTCTTTGACGTCGAAGCCGATGGCGGCGAGACGGTCGCGGATGAGGTCGCTGGTGGCCCAGTCTTTGTTGGCTTTGGCCTGGCGGCGCATGTCGAGCAACAGGTCGACGGCGTCTTTGTAGGGCTTCAGCGCGTCGGCGCTGTCGCCGGCGGCTCCTGCCGACTCGTCGCGTATGCCGAGGATGCCGAACAGGAATGTGTCGAACAGCTGTTTGAGGTTGTCGATGTCCTCCTGTGTGGCGGTGGCGTTATGGTCGTTGACCTGGTTGATGAGGCGGCAGGCGTCAAAGAGGTGGGCGATGACTATCGGGGTGTTGAAGTCGTCGTCGAGCGCTTCGTAGCAGCGTTGGCTCAGTGGGGCAATCTCGGCTGCGATGGTTGATTTGTCAGCCGGCTTCAGCTCGAGCAGGCGGTGGTAGCCGTCGAGCATGCGGCGCAGGGCTCGCTCGGCGCCCTTGAGGGCGTCGTTAGAGAAGTCGACGGTGCTGCGGTACTGGGCCTGGAGGATGAAGAAGCGAATGGTCATCGGGCTGTAGGCCTGGTCGAGCAGCGGGTGGTTGCCGGTGAAGAACTCGTCGAGGGTGATGAAGTTGCCGAGCGACTTACCCATCTTCTGGCCGTTGATGGTGATCATGTTGTTGTGCATCCAGTAGTGTACCGAGTCGTGGCCGTTGTGGGCAACAGACTGGGCTATCTCACACTCGTGATGGGGGAAGCGCAGATCCATGCCGCCGCCGTGGATATCAAACTGCTCGCCGAGGTATTTCTCGCTCATGGTCGAGCACTCGAGGTGCCAGCCGGGGAAGCCTTCGCTCCAGGGCGAGGGCCAGTGCATGATGTGCTCGGGTGCCGCTTTCTTCCACAGGGCGAAGTCGGCGGGGTGGTGTTTCTCGCTTTGGCCGTCGAGCTGGCGGGTCTCGCTCAGGAGCTCGTCGATGTTGCGGCCCGACAGCTTGCCGTAGTTGTGGTCGGCGTTATACTTGGGCACGTCGAAGTAGACCGACCCCTCGCTCTCGTAGGCATAGCCGGCGTCGATAATCTTCTTGATGTACTCGATCTGCTCGATGATGTGGCCCGAGGCATGGGGCTCAATCGACGGGGGGAGTACGCCGAGTTTGTCCATAGCGGCGTGGTAGCGGTTGAGGTAGAACTGTACCACTTCCATCGGCTCGAGCTGTTCCAGACGGGCTTTCTTGGCTATCTTGTCCTCGCCCTCGTCTGCGTCATGCTCGAGGTGACCCACGTCGGTGATGTTGCGCACATAGCGCACCTTGTAGCCCAGATGGGTCAGGTAACGGTACACGACATCGAACGTGATGGCGGGGCGCGCGTGACCCAGGTGTCCGTCGCCGTAGACGGTGGGGCCGCACACGTACATGCCGACGCGCTCGGGGTGAAGCGGTTTGAACAGCTCTTTGAGACGTGTCAGCGAGTTATATATCAGTAGGTTGTTGTCCTTGATCATAGAGCTTAGGCCATGAAGGGATTGGGAATTTCACCACCCTGGGGTGCTGCGGGATTTTTGGGAGTCTTGCGCTCGATCTCGCCGAAGGTCTTCTCGTAGCGCTGCAGATTGTCGCGCAGGGCGAAGAGGAGGTTCTTCGCGTTCTCGGGGTTCATGATGATGCGGCTCTGCACCTTGGCCTGGGGCATGTTGGGAGCGACGGTGATAAAGTCGATGAAGAATTCGCCGGGTGTGTGAGAGATAACTGCGAGGTTAGAGTAGTGACCGTTGGCGACTTCGGGGGTAAGTTCTATTTTGAGTTCCTGTTTTTTGTTGTTATTTTCCATTTAGTGTTGTTTTTTTGTAGGTTAAAATATACTGGTTGTTAATTATTTGCTGATGTTGAACCTATACTCGTCGTGCGGCAGGTTGCTGTTGTTGAGTATGAGGTTGAACCCACGGCACGAGGGGCGGTCTAAGAGGGCCTTGACGTCGAACGACATGTAGTAGCTGCGGTCGAACGTGTTGATCGGTTCTTCGAGCCTGTGTATGAGGTAGCAGTCGGGGTAGTCGTTGGCTATGGTGAGCGAGTCGACCATGACGGTGAGCAGCCTGGGCTGAGAGTCGTAGGGCAGACGGGCGCGGATGTTGAGGTAGTGCTGTGACATCCACACGCTCGTCAGGTAGACGGGGTCGCGGTTCCAGTCGGTAACGTTGCTTATGTAGCCGGCCGTCAGTGTGTCGTTGGTAATGAGTGAGTAGCCTATGGGGGTGATAAATCCCGAGGTATATGGCGCCTGTTTGTTGGTGCGGTAGGCCAGCAGCAGACGTTCGCCCACCTTGACGTGGGTGGTGTCGAGGGCGCCGTTGACGCTGTAGGTGATCACGTCATCATTGCCGGGCTTGGTGAGGGTGAACCGTGTACACTGTTTGCTGACCTCGCTCAGGCACACGATGTCATACAGTGTGGCCTCGACACTGTCGGGCCCGTCTTCGCGGCAGCCGGTAGTGATGACGGCGGTGGCTGAGGTGACGAGTAGAAGCAGGTATATTATCGTTCGGTTCATATTCTATAAGATGTGTGACGGTTATTCACTGTTTACGGGTGGTCTGACTGACGATGGCGCCGTCGCGCATGTGGATGATGCGGTCGGTATCGGCCGCGAGGTTTTCATCGTGTGTCACGATAACAAGTGTCTGGCCCATGTCGCGGCGCAGCTCGAAGAACAGCCTGTGCAGGTCGTTGCGGTTCTGAGAGTCGAGGCTGCCCGATGGCTCGTCGGCCAGGACGACACGCGGGTTGTTGACCAATGCACGGGCTACTGCCGCACGCTGGCGTTCGCCTCCCGATAGCTCGGCCGGACGGTGGTCGACGCGCGATGTCAGGCCGAGGTAGTTGATGAGCTCGCCGGCGCGCGTAAAGGCCTTGGCGCGGGACATACCGCCTATCATGCCGGGCAGGGCGACGTTCTCAAGCAGGGTGAACTCGGGCAGCAGCTGGTGAAACTGAAATACGAAGCCTATGTTGGCGTTGCGGAACCGTGCGAGCTCCTTGTCGGTCAGCGTGTATATGTCGGTGTCGTCATATAACACCCGCCCCGAGTCGGGACGGTCGAGCGAGCCGATGATCTGCAGCAGCGTCGTCTTGCCGGCACCCGACGGCCCCACGATCGAGACAATCTCACGCGGTTTGATGGTGAGGTCGATGCCGCGCAGCACATTGAGGTTGCCGTAGCTCTTGTGTATGTCGCTGACTGTTATCATCGTTGTGTCATTTGTTGCTGAGGGCTTTACCGGCTACGCGCGCTGAGATGAGGGTTACGAGAACCTGTATGGCGCCGCCGGCGAGGGTGAATGAGAGCCAGTCGCGGTTAGACTGGGGCTCGTAGAACATAAAAAATGCCGCGACACAGAAGAATATACCGCTCCACGACTCGAGGCGGCCAAGACGCTTCATGCGCGGATGCTTGCCGGTGTAGGGGGTGAAAAGCCGGCCTATGAGCACCATTGCCGCGCCGGCGGCATAGAGGTATCTGAACCACGGGTGGTCAAAGCCGTTGTTTATGATCGGTATGAGGGTCGCTGCGACAATGGCGAGCAGCCCGACAGTGACAAGTGTCACGAGCCAGGGCGCCGGCGGCTTGCCGTAGACTTCGTCGCGCGTATATGCGGGTTGGGTTTGTTTCATATTATATTATGTGGTTTATTCAAATACGTAGACGTCTTCGTTGGGGCGTTTCATGTGGTAGTGTTCGCGCACTACGCGCTCTATGTCGTCACGGTCGGTCTCGAGCGACGCGTTGAGGTTGTTGTACAACTCGAGAGTGTCGTAGTTGGCGTCGATCTCGGCATTCAGCCGGTCAATCACGTTCTGGTATTCCATGCGTGTTACCACCGAGTTGTCTTCCTTGAGGAAGCAGACGTATATGGCAAAGCATACGACACCGATCAGCGGTACTGTGATGTAGCGGCGTCCCCATTCATATAGCTGTCGTGCTTTCATATTGTCGGGCTTATTTATTACGGGTTCGGGCGGCTACATATTGCTTGACAAGGGCTACAATGTCGGGGGTGTCGAGCAACGACGAGTCAATGGTGAGATCATAGCTCGAGGCGTGGCCCCAGCGCTTGTCGGTGTAGAAGTTGTAGTAGGCGGCGCGCAGTTTGTTGGTGCGCTCGGCGAGCTGCCGGGCCTGTTCGGGCGTTGCCGCGTCGCCGCGTTCCATGATGCGCTTTATGCGGCTCTCGATGGGCGCGTGAACGAATATGTTGATTACGTTATCGCGGTCGCGCAGGGCGTAGTCGGCGCTGCGGCCCACAATCACACACGACGAGCGGTCGGCCAACGAGCGTATCACGTCGCTTTGGGCACGGTAGATGGCATCGTCGCTTATAGACGATGTGCCCGGATACAGCGAATAACTGCTGCTGTAGCCTACGTTGACAGGCAGCAGGCCGCTGAAGAATGAGGGAGCTTTCTCGTCTTTACGTTCGAATAGCTCGGGGTTAATGCCGGCATGTTTTGCGGCCTCTACCAGCAGAGCCTTGTCATAATACTGTATACCGAGCTCATCGGCAATAGCTTGGCCTATGAGGCGGCCGCCGCTGCCGAACTGGCGGCCTACGGTTATGACATATTTATCTGACTCGTCCATGTGGTGGATTGTTGGTTGGTTTGACATTGTTGATACAAAAATACAAAAAAAACGCGAGCCTTTGCATTGCAGATTGATTTTTTTTCGTACCTTTGTGCCGGGTAAGTCCTACACGACCAGCACGCCCCGAACTCCGCCAGGTCTTGATCGAAGCAACGGTAGGGAGCTGAGCGGTGCGATGTAGATAGCTTACCCTTTTTTCTTGTCAATATGCGACATTAATTGGTTAACATAAGTTAATTTTGCAAGATTGATAAAAGTTATTACTAATTTTGTTGCTGTCAGTTAGCAAGTAGGCGGCCTGTATGTGAGCGTCGAGGCTATCTGATAGTTTCATAGATTTATACATTAGCATTAAAACACTTTTATACCTGAAAGTCGGTCAAGGCGACGGTGTGTCAGTTATGTCTTGACCATATCAATGGCGGGCGTGTTGCCAACGTGGTAGCTGTGACGCCCCAACTACATTAATTTATCGTATGTACAATTATGCTGAACTAACCGCGATGTCTGAAGCCGATGTGGTGAAGATTGCGGAATCGATGGGATTGAAAAAGATTAATCATGCTGATAAAGACAGCGTGATATTTGGAATCCTTGATAAACAGGCTGCTGACCACGCCTCGACGGCTGTGGCCAACGGTAATTCAGACCGTGAGCGTCCCAAACGTGAACGTATAAGCCGTAAGGCCGAGAAGACAGCGACGGCACGTCCTGACGAGTCGAGCGCTGTTGAGAACGTGACGACCCCTCCGGGCCAGGACAAACAGGTGCGCACACGCGGCCGTAAACCCAAGAAGGCTCAGGCTGCGCCCGCCGTGGAAAATAAGCCGCTCGAGATGCCGCGTATGGACTCGGTCGACCCGTCTGAGCTGCCTGTTCCGCCGGCCGAGATTCAGGCTCAGAAAGAGGCCGCCGCGCCCGAGCAGCCCAAGGCTAAGCGCGGCCGCAAGCCTAAAAATGAAGCTAAACTAATTGCCGAGGCGCCGGTCGAGGTGGCCGAGGTAGCCCAAGTTGAGGCAGTTGAAACTACGGCTCAGGCCGAGGGTGAGACGCCACGCCGTCGCGGCCGCAAGCCGAACGCTCTGAAAGCCGCCGAGGCTGCCGTACAGCAGCAGGCCGAGCCTGTAGCTGAAGCAGCGGCCGAGGCTGTAGAAAAACCGGCCGAAGTTCCCGTAGCAGTTGCTGAAGAGAACAATGCCGGTAACGCTCCTCAGCCTGCCACTGATGAAAATCATGGCGAGGGCGACGACAGGCAGCAGTCTCAGCAGCCTCAGCACCGGGACTTCAGGCCGTCAAAAGACTCGTCACTGGGTCAATTCTTCCCCCGTAGCGAGGGCCGCCGTTTCGTGCCGCGTTCACAACGGGAGAAAGAGGAGGCCGCCGCACAGCTCAATGCAGCCCCTATAATAATTCAGGAGCCCGGTGCCCAGCGCCAGCTCGCACAGCAGGGCGGTCAGCCGCTCCCCGGTCAAGGCAAAAAGAATAAGAAAAACCGCGGCAACCAGCAGCAACAGCAAATGCAACAGCAGCAGGTGAGAGAGCCGCTCTATAACTTTGACAATTTCCTTGAGGCATCGGGTGTGCTCGAGATCATGCCTGAGGGCTATGGCTTCCTCCGCTCGAGCGACTATAACTACCTCAATTCGCCCGACGATGTCTATATCACTCAGAGCCAGATTAAAAACTATGGCCTCAAGAGCGGCGACGTTGTCGAGTGTACTGTTCGCCCGCCGCGTGAGGGTGAGAAATACTTCCCAATGAACCAGGCCACGCGCATCAACGGCCGTTCGCCCGAGTTCATCCGCGACCGCGTGCCCTTCGAGCATCTGACCCCCCTATTCCCCAACGAGAAATTCAATCTCACAGGTGGCGAGTCATGCAACATATCTACCCGTGTGGTCGACATGTTCGCCCCCATAGGCAAAGGTCAGCGCGGTCTGATTGTCGCCCCGCCCAAAACCGGTAAGACCCTGCTTCTTAAAGACATCGCCAACGCGATTGCCGAGAATCACCCCGAGACTTACATCATGATACTGCTCATAGACGAGCGTCCTGAGGAGGTTACCGACATGATACGCAGTGTGAACGCCGAGGTGATAGCCTCGACATTCGACGAGCCGGCCGACCGTCACGTCAAGATAGCCGGCATTGTACTCGAAAAAGCCAAGCGCATGGTAGAGTGTGGTCATGACGTCGTGATTTTGCTCGATTCGATAACCCGTCTGGCACGCGCCTATAACACCGTGTCGCCGGCATCGGGCAAGATACTCTCGGGTGGTGTCGATGCCAATGCCCTGCAGCGTCCCAAACGCTTCTTTGGCGCGGCCCGTAACATCGAGAACGGCGGCTCGCTCACAATCATAGCCACGGCCCTGACCGAGACATCATCAAAGATGGACGAGGTAATCTTCGAGGAGTTCAAGGGCACCGGCAACATGGAGCTGCAGCTTGACCGCAAGCTCTCCAACAAGCGCATCTTCCCTGCCGTCGACATCATGGCATCGAGCACTCGTCGCGACGACCTTCTGCTTAACGGTGAGACCCTTAACCGCATGTGGATTCTGCGCCGCTTCCTGAGCGACCGCAACTCGATCGAGGCTATGGAGTTCATCAAGGATCGTATGGAGCGCACTATTAACAACGAGGAACTGCTCCGCACAATGGGCGACTAATTATCACATTAAATATATGAAACAATTGACATCAATGGCAGCCGTGGCCTTAACATCAATCGCGGCAATGACCATGACTTCATGCTCAAACAAGAGTGAGCGTGTCAATCCGTTCATCGCGGGCTATGACACGCCCTATGAGATTCCCCCCTTCGAGTCAATAACCTATGATGACTACCTGCCCGCATTCGAGGCCGGTATCAAAGAGGCTCAGGCCGATATCGACGCTATCGTTGCCAACCCCGAGACCCCCACGTTCGAGAATACAATCCTGGCGATGGATCAGTCGGGTAAAATTCTGGAGCGCGTGTCGCTCGTGTTCGGTGCCTTGAGCGAGTCAAACTCGTCGGACGAGATGAACGAGATAGCCGACAAGGCCATGCCTATGGTATCGCAGTTCAGTGACGCCATGATGATGAACGAGGGACTGTTCAACCGTGTGAAGTACCTCTATGAAAATCGTGACTCGGTCGAGTACACCACTGCCCAGCGTCGTGCCATCGAGCAGACTTATAAGAACTTTACTCGCAGCGGTGCCCTGCTTGACTCGGCCGGCAAAGCTGAGCTCACACGCCTTAACCTGCAACTCACCGACCTCTATCTCAAGTTCAACAAGAACCTGCTTGAAGCTACCAACAGCTTCGAGATTGTAGTCGACGACGAGTCACAGCTCGCCGGTATCCCGGCCAACGTGGTCGCTACAGCCGCCGAGACTGCCGCAGCCCGAGGCCAGGAAGGTAAGTGGATTTTCACTTTGCACGCTCCCTCGCGTCTGCCCGTGCTTCAGTTTGCCGACAACCGCGACCTTCGCCGCAAGATGTACCGTGGATACACATCGCTCGCATCGACAGGCGCTACCGACAACCGTCCCGTTATCAATGACATTCTCCACGCACGTTCGGCCAAGGCACGTCTGCTCGGCTTTGACGACTTTGCCTCATACTGCACCGATGCAGTGATGGCCAAGACTCCTGCTGCTGCCGAGGAGCTCATCATGACCGTATGGCCTGCCGCACGTCAGCGTGTCAACGAGGAGGTTGCCGAGATGCAGGCTATCGTCGACGGTGAGGGCGGTGGCTTCAAGATCGAGCCCTGGGACTATTATTACTATGCCGAGAAAGTGCGCAAAGCCAAATATGACCTCGACGAGAATGAGCTGCGTCCTTATTTCGCTGTCGACTCGGTGCTCAAAGGTATCTTCACCCTTGCCAACAAACTATATGGCGTGACATTCACCGAGATGCCCGACGCTCCCAAATATCACCCCGATGTCAACGTCTATGACGTTACCGATAAGGACGGCGAGCATGTGGCTGTGTTCATGACCGACTACTTCCCCCGCGACTCAAAGCGTCAGGGTGCATGGATGTCAATCTTCAAGGAGGCATATACCGCTCCCGACGGACATCAGGAGCGTCCCATTGTCTACAACGTGGGCAACTTCACCAGCCCCACGGCCGATACCCCCTCGCTGCTCAACATCGACGAGGTGCACACCATGTTCCACGAGTTTGGCCACGGCTTGCACGGCATGCTCACACGCGCACAGTACAAGAATCAGGCCGGTACCAACGTCGACCGTGACTTTGTCGAACTTCCCTCTCAGATGAACGAGCACTTCGCTTTCGAGCCCGAACTGCTCAAGGAATTTGCCCGCCACTATCAGACCGGCGAACTTATCCCCGACGAGCTCATCGCCAAACTCAACGCTGCCTCGACCCACAATGCAGGTTTTGACCTGGTAGAGCGTCTTGGCGCTTCGTGGCTCGACCTTCAGTATGGTCACCTCAATCCCGCTGAAAGTGACACAATCGATGTCAACGCCTTTGAGGTACAGGTCGGCGAGAAGCTCGGCATGCCCGTCGAGGTCGAGTACCGCTACCACAGCCCCTACTTCAAGCACATCTTCGGCAGCAACGAGTATGCTTCGGGCTACTACACCTACCTGTGGGCCGAAGTGCTTGATACCGACGCCTTCGAGATGTTCAAGGAGAACGGTATATTTGATCCCGCCACTGCCGACGCCTTCCGCACCAACATCCTCGAGATGGGTGGCAGCGACGACCCCATGACCCTCTATGAGCG
>CAMWLW010000090.1 GCA_947175245.1 uncultured Bacteroidales bacterium | reverse complement strand
TTAATAATTATCAATCGCTTACACTCATTTCAGCCTACTTTTTGCATATTAGGCCAAAAAGTGAAGGCCTTAGTCGAGGAACAGGATGCCCGAGCACGGCTCAATGGGCAAAAGCCATCGACGAACTAAGGTCGGAATATCCACTTGACTTATTACTTGAGTTAAGACAGATGGCTCGCTCAGTGTTCTATTATCATCTTAAGCGTTTAAAAGTCAGCGATAAATATGCTGTGGAGAAAAAAGAGATTAAAGATATTTTTCATGAGCATAAAGGACGCTATGGCTATCGGCGCATAACAGATGAAATGCGTAATAGAAGATACCTCATAAACCACAAGACAGTGCAACGCCTCATGGATGAGATGGGACTTAAATGTAAGATCCGTAAAGTAAGATACCGTTCGTATAAGGGAGAAGTCGGAAAGGTTGCGCCCAATGTGATAGAACGGGACTTTACCGCTACGGCACCTAATCGTAAATGGGCAACCGATGTGACTCAAATAAACATTGGTGGCACCAAGCTCTATCTGTCACCTATACTTGACATGTATAATGGCGAGATAGTATCTCACAACATCTCTACAAGCCCAATCTTGAGCAGGTATATGACATGCTTGACAAGGCCTTCGAGAAGTTCGACTATCTTGATGGCCTTATACTCCACTCCGACCAAGGATGGCAGTATCAGCATTTCGGCTACCGTAAACGTCTTGAAGATCATCATATAATACAAAGTATGTCCCGTAAGGGCAATTGTCTTGACAACTCTATGATGGAAAACTTCTTCGGCATAATGAAATCGGAACTCTTGTATGCTGAAAAATTTGAATCGGCCGAAGCAGGGCAACCGCATCAAAATTTGGCATTAAGAAGCATATCGTTTAGATAGTCGTTTGAGAGGGACGCTTTGAAGCGTCTTTTCTTCAGACTACTTTTATCTGTATGTTCTTTTATTATTTGCATGGCTAACTTTCTGATTGTCGATAGATTGACCGCGGAAAAGCCTTTTCTGGCCCTGCAGGCGTCCTCAAGGAAGTTAACGTCGAGATTCCAGTGCAACTGGTTCTCGATAGACCAGTGTCCCCGAGCCAACATATTGAAGTATGCCGCTTTAGGATAATCTTCGTCACTTATATAATGTCTGATAGTTGTGGCGATATGGTCGCCATAATCGACGGTAGAAGTTACCTCAACCAGAGTCTTCAGTCCGGGCCAACGGTTCATCACCTCCTTGTCCTCGATTGTATCGGCACTGAGTATGCGACAGTCGCGGGTTTCGATGCGACCGTGGTCTGCATCCATCTGGGTTGCGGTATCAACAGGTTTATTATAACGGAAAGCATCGATGAGTTGCTCGTTCAGGGCTCCCTGATTATCTTTAACTGCAAGAAAGTAATGTGCATCTTTGTCAAGTATATGCTGTGCGATACTTACCTGTGTACCTATAGCATCGATTGAGATTATCGCGCCCTCTATATCCAGTTTGTCAAGAAGTTGCGGTATTGCGACAATCTCATTTTCCTTATCTTCAAGCCGTTGCTGACCTACCACTATGTGATTTTCACTGACATAGGCGTTCATGATGTAATCACCCTTTGTCCCTCGTTGCTTAGGTGAAATGCCTCTCAATTTCTTACCATCAATGACAACCTGTTTTTCGGCAAGTGTGTCAAGGAATTTACGGCCATGTTCAAGCAAACACCGCTCTATCTCATCGGGTTCCACGGCACTCATCAGCCGCTCGAAAGTATCAGGGGAGGGACTGCATTCGGGGCAATCGGCAAGTAGACCGAAGTCACGTGCCCGATAGTAGGCGAACTCGCTCATATCGACATAATCCTCGCCTCCGCAGATGTACGTCAGCAGAGCGATTGTCAACAAGTCTGAGAGAGCATATGTGCAACGGCCTGTAACTCGGTAATCGGGAACTGTCATAAAGATTTCGTTAAGCATAATTTCAGTATATATAATGTTGATTATCAACTATAAAGATACTAAAAATTATTGAATTGTCCAAAAATATAGCACTAAAAATCAAATCGTTGCTGTCATTTTAGTGCAATAAAATTACAGAATTTTCATGGCTGCGATCCTAAACCTTATAGCTGCATTATTATCAATGGACAGCCCTTATTGATAACTTTCCAACCAAGTTTTGATGCGGTTGCCCTGTACCTTCGATATAGTCTCTCTTTAACAGTTCATTATCTATACGTTTGCCTCCAACAAACTGTTTACCACACCTCAGACATTTATATAGCTGTCTAGGGCCTTTTTTCCCGTTTTTCTTTACCGATTTGGAGCCACATTGAGGGCAAATTTTTATTCATTTTGCTTTAAATGGCTCAAAGTTAATAAATATCAATCGCTTACATTCATTTCAGCCTACTTTTTGCATATTAGGCCACCTTTAATCAACCAATCATATTACGGAGGAAGCCGAAAATCCATAAGAGTAGGCCTAATTTTTAAATCAAAAAAATCATGGGTTCACCAGCTTCTAAAGCAGCATGTGCCGACAAAATCGCCCACTATCAAAGTAACATTGCACAGATGCAAGTATATTTAGCTCAAGCTCGCCAGAATAAGGATAAGAGCAGAATCGAATATCTGAAAGGGCAGATTGCAAGTACTAAAGCCGAGATTGCATCTTTGAGAGCAAAAATGAAGACACTCAAATGACAAATGACAACCGGCTACAACTTTGAAAAGCCAATCCCTATCAATGGGATTGGTTTTTCATGGCGTCCCTACAACAACGAAGACCTTCTATCTGACAGTCATTTTACCATTGACCAATGGCATAAAATCATTTATGACATAGACGACATGGTTCAATGGCGGGACTTTCTTGATAGATACAGGCGAGTTTGTTCATGCTATGTACTGTACCCTACTCACCAAGCCGAGCCGATAGCCATGTGCTATCTGCTTGCCGAAGATGGGTTATATGACAGGTTTAGCAATGGCGAGGTAATATCAGTCCACGGAGGTGGTTGGAAAAATGATACCCCGAGCCGATATTTATATGCACGGGCATGGATAAGAATAGTACATTATTTACATCAATCAGGGTGCAAGGTGCTGACTAACGTAAAAGATGACAACTCTGACGCCAGACACCTTGTATCAGGCACAGGATTCAGGTTGAACAAGCTCGGATTATATGAATATCATCCTGCCCGCGACCGATTTAAAGATTGAGAGCCAGAGATTATACCGCGAATGAATGTAAACTATTTTAAATTAAATATAACTTTATAATAGGAGATAAAATGAAAAGTATTTTCAGCAAACTGAAGAGTAGTATCGACGGACTGACCGGAAGCCCTGAACGCACACTCAACATGGCAAAGGAGGCATTGACTAAACTCGACGGCGTCTATTTCAGAGAAGATAACGGCGTTTTAAGAAGTAAAATCGACGCGACCGATACCTTCAACCGCAATCTGATCCGCAAGTTAATTCCCGACAAGAAATCACTTACCCTCGAGATTATCATCGACACCATTCCTGATAACGACTACGCCGACATGGCAGCCAAGTATGATTTCGGGACACCTCTCTTAAAAGGTGGAGCTAAGGATGGACTACCGTGTGTGACAGCCACGTTAGAAGGCGACTTGCTCAAAAACCCCGAACGATTGGCCGATGCTATAAAGACAACTCTCGAGGCAGTGGACACTGCGATTGATGATTTCGCCGCCTCTCTTGATATATCGTTGGTCAAACCCACCCCCTCAGCAATACGCGACGCGCTGAAAAGCCGCAGTGATCTGGATGTCTCAAATGTCTTGCCTCTAAAACACAGTGCCCAGCCCACAGGTGTCTTCGTCACCGTCAAAGTCAATGAATTCAAGTATTATAAGCTGCGTTTAGCTTGTTCTGAGGGTTGTATTTATCCTACCTTCTACATTACAAATATTGATGCTGAAAAAGCTATCCAGATATTCTCAGACAACAATCTGAAAGCAATACGGCTTGAAGATGGCAGTGTAAAAGTTTACGGCGAGTTCGACGAGGAGGGATTCTCAACAATCAAAATATTCAGCGCTAACCTTACTGCCTATATTGACTCGCTCACAAAATCGCTCAAACAAATTAATGAGATCATTCCTTTAGGCGATGCTCAGCTTCACAATAAGGTATTCGATTGCTGGGGCATAGAAGAAGTTTTGCTTGAACGAAAGGATTTCAAGAATTACAAACAAAACGGCGTCGTTACATTAAATACTCCCGAAGGAACCGACGGTTTCAAATTTGCCATTAATACCACCGTCACTGTTCTGCCGCTAAAAGTGACTATCTGCTCGATAATCGATGCCGGCCTGAAGCCTGATTCTTCGGCCGAGAAGATTATTGCCGATTTCAATAAAAAGCCAATTGAGATTAAAGCCGAAATCACTTCTGGTGGAAGTTTGAAAGTTCAAGGAATCGAAGAAGCCTCTACTTACTACGACAATCTCGGGATAGCTCAATACGGGGTTAAAAACGTTATCGAACTCTTCAACAAAGTCAATGATACATTGCTCGACCTGTTAAATAAATTAGGTGTAGAGACCCGCGTGTTCATTCTTGACGACGTCCGGCATACACTCAAAAACATTCCGGGCTTTGAGAAAATCGATGACGACGGCGATGTATATTTCAAATTCAATCCTAACGAACATTTTTCACACAAACGTTTTGTTTGGGTGTATATCAAACCCGATAAGCTCAGGTTTGATGCCGGAATTTGTAACTTCAAGACTGAAATGCCCTTAGAAGAGGCTTTGGAAAAAGTCAAAGCTGCGTTCAAAGATAATAATGACGGTATCAGCTATAGGATTTCGGGCAAAACTAATATCCGCGCTGAGAAAAGCATATATCGCAAAGATTTAAGCGACAACAATCTACGTAGTCAGATAAAACAGGAGGCAGAAAATATAATTAAAGAGCTAAACGACCGAATGGTAAAAGTTGCCGAAATCTGCGGCATTCCTGCTTTTGTATTTAATGTTGATAACTTTGGAAAGGCGTGCCTCAAGGCTGAACTTACCAAAGTTAATGACAGTAATTGTGTATACGAGTGGACGTTCGGAACTATGTGTCTGACTAAAGAAAATCGAATTCGTATAGAAATTAAACGGGAATTTAAGGGTGAATACTACGATCTAAAAGATAGTTTTGAAAGAGCCCTGAAGCAACTCGATAAAAGACTCGAAAAAATCGCATATTATTCCAGTACCACCGATTTGCATTTCAGTCTGCTGAACTACAACACCTTTGAAGATCTGGTCTCAGATCTCAAGAACCTACGTAAAGTCGCAAACAAGGCTGACGATATAATAATTGAGTACAATAAAAAGGCTGATGCGATAGCCGAAGAAAAACGCCGCCGAGAGCGTGAAGCAAAGGAGAAGGCTCAATTGGAACGTGAACTAAACTCAAGCTACTGGATGGATATAGACTACGATACAAATGTTCGGTGGATATGCAAAACGTTCAACGAATGGTACCCCTACCTGCGTCTCGGTATATTTATGGTAAAGACGGGACAGGGTGCCGACCGCTTTGGTGATACAATTTCATCGTATGATATCAACACAACCATGAGACAGATACGCAGTTTCAAAGGTGGAGGCCGTGTCACAATTTATGGCCGCTCAACCCCGGCCGACGTTGAGAAAGAATTCCGCAGCAAGCTTGGACTTGTAGTCAAAGTGTGCTACACCGATCCAAACAAACATAGATACTACATCTCAAAAGATAACTACCTACACAAAAAGAGTCTGGTTGAGATTGAGCGTCAATTCAAGAAAGAAGGAGGATATTACTATAACGATTGGTATTAACTTTACTATACTATGAGTAATTTCTGGAAAGGTGTGGCATCAGTTCTTGCAATTCAGTGGCTGTTCGGCATCAAACGTGACGGCCGGTGGGGTTGTAGCGGATGTCTCACCTACCTCATTTTGGGTATATGCCTTATAACATATCTATTAGGAATCCTGGAATAAACACAAAACTGAATAATGGGGAAAAAAAACTGCCGCCATCGCGTTGACGATAGCGGCAGTCGATATTTTATAAGGTATGGGTCGGGGATTAGAGAGCGCCGGCGAGAGCAGCGTTGGTCTTGCGGACAGCGGCTGCGCTGGCTGCGAATTTCTCTTTCTCGGCGTCGTTGAGGGGGAATTCAACGATTTTCTCGATACCGTTCTTGCCAAGGATACAGGGAACACCGATGCAGATGTCGTTCTCACCATACTCACCCTCGACGAGAGCCGAGCATGAGATGAGGCGCTTCTGGTCGCCGAGAACGGCTGCTACAACCTGTGCCGATGCTGCACCGGGAGCATACCATGCCGATGTGCCGAGGAGCTTGGTGAGAGTGGCACCGCCTACCATGGTGTCAGCAGCAACGGTCGACAGGATCTCGTCGCTGAGGTAGTTGGTAGCGGGAACGCCGCGATAGGCAGCGAAGCGGGTCAGAGGAATCATGGTGGTGTCGCCGTGACCGCCGATTACGATGCCCTCAACCTCGGTGGGGTTGGCGCCGAGTGCGATGCTGAGGAAATATTTGAAACGTGCGCTGTCGAGTGCGCCGCCCATACCGATGATGCGGTTTTTGGGCAGACCCGAAGTCTTGTGGATGAGGTAGGTCATGGTGTCCATGGGGTTAGACACGCACACGATGATAGCGTTGGGTGAGTACTTGAGCACGTTGTCGGTAACCGATTTAACGATACCGGCGTTAACACCGATGAGCTCCTCGCGGGTCATACCGGGTTTGCGGGGGATACCTGATGTGATGACAACGACGTCGCTGTTGGCGGTCTTCTCATAATCGTTGGTCACACCGGTGAGGCGGGTCTGGAGACCGAGGATATTAACAGTCTGGTTGATATCCATTGCCTTGCCCTCAGACAGGCCTTCTTTGATATCGATCAGAACTACTTCGTCAGCTACCTGGGTGGTAACCAATACATTTGCACATGTTGCGCCTACGTTGCCGGCGCCTACGACTGTTACTTTTGACATAGTTACAAAATATTAGGGTTTATGTTTGACACAAAATTACTGAAATTTTTCTTTATTACACTCACTATTTAGTAAAAATTTTTTAGCAGTCGGCATGATACTTTATCAGGCCGGGCATCGGGTCAGACATTATGGCCGCAATCTCGTAACCGCAGGCCTCGGCGGCGGCCGTTATCTCGGGCGCGAAGTGCAGGGCTACCGAGCCTACGAGGCCCACGCGCCTCACGCGGCCATCATATTTGATGACATTGCGCCTGAA
Source organism: uncultured Bacteroidales bacterium (assembly GCA_947175245.1). Lineage (GTDB taxonomy): Bacteria > Bacteroidota > Bacteroidia > Bacteroidales > Muribaculaceae > JAAVFS01. The sequence continues at coordinate 3,242 of CAMWLW010000090.1, read as the reverse complement.
GAAGCGGTCAAACTCGTCGGCGACCATAGCGCCCACAGCCGGCACCGATGTCAGACGGCGCACCAAGGGGACAACCGACCCGAGAAAACTGTTCGCCCCCTGACGGCGATAAACACGGTCTACAACAGCGGCAAAGTCGAGACCCGTCTCGGCATCCCACACACGGCGCACCTCGTCGGGGTACTCGCGTTTGAACAGGTCGCCGACAAACCGCCGCCCTATCGAGGCTCCGCTACCCTCGTCGCCGAGTATGTAACCCATACCGGGCACATTGTCAACAATCAGATGACCGTCATAGAGACACGTGTTGGAGCCGGTACCCAGAATACACGCTATGCCCGGCTGCGTACCCAGCACGGCCCGCGCGGCGCCGAGCATGTCGCCGTTGACATCGACACGGTCTGACAGCCGCCCGAGCACATCGGCCAACAGCCGGCGGTCGGCATCAGACACCACCCCGGCGCCATAGTAATGCACGGCCGTGATCCGACTGCCGTCGCCAAGCTGAGGCAGCAGTTCGTTCTCAATGACCGCGCGGACAGCATCGGCCGACATCGCCGACACGTTAATCCCGCCAGTCTTTATCACTCTTAACGGCTCGCTATCACCGCCGGTCTCACACCATGTTGTTTTTGTGCCGCCGGCATCGACTATAAGGCAGCTTTCTAAAAAATTCATAATTACTCAATCGGGTTGTTTCCACAAAAGTAATAAAAACCTTTCATTCGACGTTTAGTTGTTGATGAAACATTTATTATTGTATCTGACGGGCACTATCGCCCTCATAATATCACTGACGGGCTGCATCGAGGACGGGTTTACGAACTCACCCTCCGACCGGCCGCACTTCTCGGTCGACACTCTCGCGCTGGGCACGCTGTTCACAGCCGAGGGCTCGCCCACCTATGAGTTCAAAGTGTTTAACCCCTATAGCAAATCGCTCAACATCAGCCGCATCGCCCTGCGCGATGATGCCGAGTCTCACTTCAGGCTCAACGTCGACGGCGTTGCCGGACGCGAGTTTACCGATATCGAAGTTCGCGCTAAGGACTCGATATTCGTCTTTGTCGAGGTCACCCTGCCCGACCTTGACCTCGACCACGCTGTCGACTACAAACGCCATCTCGACTTCACGACCAACGGCGTCACCGAGACTGTCGTGATCACGGCCACAGCTCTCGATGCTGCACGCATGAAGGCCGTCACCATCGACACCGACCGCACCCTCACCGCCGCGCGTCCTTATATAATATATGACAGCCTCGTCGTGGCCCCCGGCGCTACGCTCACACTCGAGCCCGGCACCAAACTGCACTTCCACGACGGCGCCGAACTGCGCGTACACGGATCGCTCCACGCCGACGGCTCGCCGGGCGACGGACTAATCGAAATGACCGGCGACCGCTGGGGCAACGTCGTGGGACGCGTCGACTACGAGATAATGTCGGGCCAGTGGGAGGGCGTCATGTTCACCCCCACGAGCCGAGGCAACCGCATGGCCTACACATCGGTGCGCAACACCAACTGGGGCGTCGTTGTCGACTCAGTGCCCTACGATGACGCCACGCCGTCGCTCTCGCTGCACAACTGTCAGCTGCGCAACAGCAAGGAGTATGCCCTCCTGTCGTCATTCTCGTCAATCCGTGCCTGGGGCTGCGAGCTTGCCGATGCCTCGAGCGGCGTTGTAGCCCTGCAAGGCGGTCATGCCGAACTCGTCAACTGCACGATAGCCAACTACTACCTGTTCAGCGTACTCGGTGGCCCGGCACTGCAGCTTTACCACGCAAGCCCCGACGACGCCATTCCCGGCGTAGACCTGCCGCTGCTCAGCGCCACTGTCGACAACTGTATCATCTATGGCAACGGATTTGACCTGTCGCACGCCGACCTGAACGACACCGACGTGTACATACGCCGCACGCTCCTCAAGAGCGAAGGCACTGACGACGACCACTTCATAGGATGTATCTGGGATAAAGACCCGTTGTACGGCACCATACGCGAAGACTACCACTTCGACTACCGCCTGCACCCCGAGTCACCCGCCATCGCGGCCGCCGACCCCGCGCTCATGCCCGCCACACTCACCGACGACATTGACGGCGCCCCACGCCATCCCAACCCCACCCTCGGCGCCTACGCCACCATCCTCCCCGAGTAATCAGTATGTTTTGATATCGGGGTTCACGGCCAGAAGCAATTCGATAAACTCGTCCTGGCGCACCGGCGATATAATAAGAGGAATCGAACTTTTCAGAATCTTACGGTCAGTAAAAGTGATTGCAAGACGGTGAGACAACGACACCGCCGGCGACGACAACACACTATTGGTCGGCTTAATCTCCTTAATCTTGTCAATCGGATAGGCCGTAGGCCTGAAGAACGTGTACACCATCAACTTGTCACCGTCAATCCGATAGTATATACCCATAAACGTCAGCAACACAAACGCAAGCATCACAAGACAAACAATAGTCGGCCATATCCCATCATCCAGAAAACACGGCACAACACAACAGGCAGCCACAAGCCCCAGGATGAACCACGTCGACCCATCCCACCTCGAGCTAAATTTCCTGCCTCCAAACTTTTCCATATCCATCCTCTCACAATTTTCATTCATCATACCACAAATGTAGCAAATTTTCCGTGACTTTTCATTCACTTCACATATTAATAATCAGCACCGGATTTAGGCAACCGATAATCAAGCTCACCATTTTCTTAACCCTCTCATTTCTTTGAATCTAATTTTAATATCCAGGTTATAAGTTTCATTCAAGTAATTCATCATGTCTTTAAATCTTGAGTCATGCTCTTTATGAAAACAAGAATATAACCTTTCCCACCATTGTAATGGTTGCAGATAGTCCATTAAATAAAGATGAATCATTTCATGAATTATTACTTTTTTAAGATTTTCATCAGTCCAGTTATATCGTTTTGAAATGTGTAGAGCTGCTGAATAGGTTTGGGTAAGTTTATTAAAGCAAGGTCTTACCATTCCTAAAGTATTTTTCCACGGAGTCCAGACTTCAAAATATTTAGGCGTAATTATTTCACCATTAAAATATAACGCATTATATTGGTGAAATCTTGTTTCTATTTCTTTTTTTGTTAATCGTATGAAATTAGACATGGTGTTCGATCTTACGGTCAATAAAACTAATACGCAAACGCCCAACCTCGCTCATCAATGACATGACACAATTGTGCTAACCTACTACATCATAGCGTTATAA
>CAMWLW010000089.1 GCA_947175245.1 uncultured Bacteroidales bacterium | reverse complement strand
ATTTTTGCCGATTGTGGGATTTTTACTAATTTTGTTATCGGAAACACGAACCTACTGGTACAAGTGTGATATACGAAACCCCTGATTGCAAGCGATTTGCATTTGTTTTGCTCGAATTTCAGTAAATGCGTTGAAAATGAGCAATTTAAGAGCACAGCACTTGTCCATTATATGGCGTTAAAACGCTGTTTATTAGCTTTTTATGCAGTCTGCATCGGCAAGTAGCCCACAGTTAAAGACAGGTAACAATATGTTGAAATAATAGTCAATGCGTTCAGTTTGAGCGACTTTTCCTTTTGCCCGAAGATTGCCAATCTTATCGGTAGAACAATGCGTAAAGGAATTTGACAGCTGGTATCAGGAGAACGTCGAGGCAATCTCCTTCGGGCAATTCTACCGTGAGATCTTTCCAAAGAAGTAATGTGAATGGCAAACCGGACGGTTATCTTCTTTCCTGTCCGGCGTGTTAACCTTGTTCCACGATTATGAGATCTCGAAATTTTTTAGTAAGTTTGCAATCTAAAACGCGCTTGCGCAGACGAATAGGCCACTATTGTAAGTAAAAACTTTTATTCAACATATTTAAGGAACTTCTTTGTAGTCGCGAAATAAAGGCTTGGTCGCCTGTCTGCCTACATGGAAGTTTTTTTGTCGGTAATGCACTACACTCTTCGAAAGGGACTTAAATCCGTTAATGGTCAAATTGAAATACTTGACTCTGATTCGCTATGCTATCTTGTGAAGAATACTAACAAAGGTGTGACTGAAGTAAGAACGATTTCTAAATCGTTGTTAGACGAATATATAAATTTTTTTGAGAATAATCCCTCCATTAGTGCAGAAGATGCCCGTAAAGCATTATCTGATAAAATAAATATTTATAATGTTGAATATGACTACTCATCGACACTCACTACTTTAGCAAAAATGGTGTTAGGTGAGCAACTGAGTTCTGCAGATAAAATAACATCTGAGTCCAACGACAATTCCAATATAAATATTGATAGTTCGCTTCAAATTATTTATTATGGAGCGCCCGGCACGGGTAAGTCCCACCGAATCAAACAAGCTTGCAGTAAGTATGAACATTACCGCATCACGTTCCACCCGGATACTGATTATGCCTCTTTTGTCGGTTCTTATAAACCTATCACTCATACCGAACAGGTTTATACCAATATGGGTGATAAGGCTATAGCTCTTAAAGATAGTGTGACCGGCGAGCCGATTACAACGACCAAGATAACGTATCAATACGTTTATCAGGCATTCCTTAATGCCTATATCGCTGCCTGGAGACAGCAGCAGAATGAAAAAACCGAGCCGGTGTTTCTCGTTATCGAGGAAATCAATCGTGGCAACTGTGCTCAAATCTTTGGTGACATTTTTCAACTTCTTGACCGTAACGATAGTGGATTCTCAGAATATCCTATTGTTGCGGACAACGACCTTAAAAAAGAACTTGCTAAAGAATTTGCCACCCTTGATATTGCAAAAGCTGACGATATAAACGGCATTTATGGCGACGATATTGTGGCAAAAGTCAAAAGCGGCACACACCTGCTTTTGCCAAACAATCTTTATATATGGGCAACCATGAACACAAGTGATCAGTCGCTTTTCCCAATCGACTCTGCTTTCAAGCGTCGTTGGGATTGGAAGTATATAAAGATTACTGATAGCGGTAAGGGATATCGGATTGCCGTTAACGGCAATGAATACGACTGGTGGGATTTTGTCTATGCTATCAATGAACATATTGGCATCACAACATCTCAAGAGGATAAGAAGCTGGGGTACTTCTTTGTGAAGTCAAATAATGGTATTATTCCCGCGGATAAATTTCTTGGTAAGGTTCTTTTCTTCCTGTATGGAGATGTTTATAAGGACTATGGCTTTGACGATGATATTTTCAAAGGAGATGACGAAAAACCGATGGAGTTTTCCCATTATTTTGATGAGCATGGAAACGCCGACGAGAAGAAGATTGAGAAATTCATTCAGAATCTTGGATTGAACCCCATTGTCGAAGATGATGAATCTGATTCAGGTGGCACAAAGGCTTCTACGAGAAAAAACTTTAGCGTTATTTTCTTAGACGATAATAAAACTATAAGCGGTCGTGATCAGACAGACACGTTAATACAGACCGTGAATTACTTAGGTTTGAAAACGGTAGAGCAGCTGGGTATTTTAGGTAATCAAAAGATACCGTTACTCTCTCAGCCTGATGAAGCTGAAATAGAACGATGGGATAATAATCCGGCTATCAAGAAACCGCAGCAGATTGACGGTACCTCATACTATCTTGCCACCCAGATGTCAATGAACCAAAAAATTACAAAAATAAAAGAAATCGCGAAAAAATTAAATCGATCAATTAAGATAGAAATAAGTCAATGAAATTACTTATTGAGGAATATGACTATTCCGTTGAGTTTGTCAAAAAGTTATTACCTGACAATGACGAACTCAACCCTGTCGGCGGAAAGGTTAGAGTCAACTATGTTGGCTACTATTACAATGCTGCCGAAGGGGAGAGTGTGTTCATCCTTCCAAAAGTCGTGCTCGATGAAGATAATGACAAAGTCTTCGGAAATCATCGTCCCGAAGACATAATAGATCTTGGAGCCAATGGCTCGCCACTCTCTAAAGCCGAGCGCAAATTTATCTATGAACTTGCTGTATGGGTATATCGTGCAATCGCAGTTTATCAGCACGACTGCAAAACATCAGGACGAGACCATACAATTATCCGTCACCAGAATATCGTCAGGCAGGGTCGCGGACGTAATCGCACGGCTAATACATACCTTGATATTCTGCTGTCACTTATAGATTTTGCCAGGCAAAATCGTGATTGGTTCACGTTTATTCTTAAGAACATACATAGCGGCTTCAACAAAATTAACTGGACACGCACCATTGCCAAGAGCCAGATGGTGATTCAAGACGATGCGCCTATCTACCTTGACCCGGTAAATAAAAAGCGGATGGTTAATTTTGACGAAGAACTACTTGTAATTTTCTTCTCCATACTTAATTATATTCATAATGAGTATGGTTTCCCTGTCGAGCTCAATGTAAATTACGACCTTATAACCGGCAAGAAATTCGAGCAATATCTAAATAAGGGTCTCGGTATTCGTCGACTCCGCCAAATAAAATACAAATACTTTTCTGACAAAGCCCTTGAGCTTTGGGATTTGTGTTTTGCGTTCTTTGAACAATCGAAGCAAATCAGCATTGCCTCTCAGATGAACGAGTTCTTGCTTGCAAAGAATTTCAATATAGTATTCGAGGTAATGATTGATGAACTCATAGGAGATCGTACTCTCCCCGACCGTCTAAACAAGAAACAGGAAGACGGCAAAGAGGTCGATCATCTTTTCCTCTGGGATTCTCTCACTCGCGTTCGCCGGGAAAACGAGGAAATGAAGGGTAACCTCAGGACTTACTATATTGGAGACTCCAAGTACTACAAGCAGAAGAACCGAGTTGGCACGGAATCCGTAGCCAAGCAATTTACATACGCTCGCAACGTAATACAATGGAATCTTAATCAGAATGACTCTAAAAAAGACTGGTCGGAAACCGATTTTTGTCTCCGTGATGACATCACTGAGGGTTATAATGTTATTCCAAATTTCTTCATATCAGGAACTATCCCAAGCAATTTAAGCTATCAAGATAACATTGGTATTACCAGCAAGAAAGCCAAAACTTTCTCTTCAAGGCACTTTATAAATCGCCTGTTTGATCGCGATACATTATTGGTAACTCATTACGATGTAAACTTCCTGTTTGTCCTATCGCTATATGCTCGCGACAATGCCTCTCAGAAAAAGCAGTGGTGCACAAAAGTCCGTAACATTTTCCGTGATAAAATTCGCGAGGAATTGAGCCGCCGCTATCAATTCAATGCGCTTCGTGCTTTCCCCGGCATCGATTCTAAAGAATGGATTAAGGAACATTTTGCTGATGTTATCGGTAAGGTATTTGTCCCATACTCCGATGACAAGGAACTCATAATACTTGCGTTGTCTAAACCTGATATCGAGGAGAACGCAAAAGACAGTGCTAAAATCGAGGCTGAAAACGCACGCGTTCTCGCTCTGGTAGACTCGGCATTCTACCGTGAGCCGTTGCCGGATGTCGGCACTGATCCTCGACCGTTATTACCTCCTGCAACCACTGTTACTGCTCGCTCTTCTCTTAGGTAAAAAGGTGTACTAACCAGCAATCCTCCGAAAACATAATAAATGACTATGGCCAATCCCAAATATTGGCGGTAATAAATATAATTTCACGGGAAAAATAGTTGGGGAACTTTGGAACTCATACTTTTGTTGAGTCAAACCAATAAATGGATGTCTTAAAAACGAATAGGTATGAATCAATTTCTCAACAACTTGGCTGAGTTCCCTACAATTATTGAATGGACTAAGCAACAGGATACTTCTGCCCTAAGTCGGTTTCTTAAGGCTGATCTTGAGAGGCCGTTAATATGTGTTGGCTCGGGCGGCTCATTATCAATATGCGAGCTTATTGCAATAATGTACGAAGCCCTTGGGGGTATCGCTAAGGCGATTACTCCGTATTCAGTTTATTCAATGTCGGATAAGGCTTTGAGCCGATGCAAAATTTTGCTTGTGAGTCACAGTGGACGTAATAAAGACATTGTGAGGATAGCCATACATTGTAAGGAATTGACGCCTCAGTGGGTTGCCAACCTTACAACCGGCGATGGCCCACGCAATGATCTGAAGGGTATCGTACCGATGAGCCATTCGTTTAACTTCACAAGCAGTATAAAGGATGGATTTATCTCGGTCAACTCGGTAATAGCAAATTATGCTCTACTATTAAAGGCTTTGGGCGGAAAGTTTGATGTGAATGTGTCGTTACCGGGGTTTGATATCGATTTTTCCGCGATAAGTCACTTTATGATTCTTTATGGCGGATGGGGAAAGGCTGCTGCGGTTGATCTCGAAAGTAAATTAGTTGAAAGTGGTATTGCAACATGTGCCGTAAGCGACTATCGAAATTTTTGTCATGGTCGTTTCATATTTGCCGGTAATCACTGTGGCCATGAGAAGATAGCTGATGTTCCCGACGATGGTGCTGTTATCATGCTTGCGACGCCACGTGAGATGAATCTTGCCGAGAAGATAAAGTCGTTGCTTCCGGGTCGTTGTAAAGTTATTACACTTCACAGCACACACTCTGACTCAATGGCTGCGTTAGATTTGTTGTTAAAAGTTACTGCATTAGCCGGCTGTATAGCCGAATCGCATAAAGTCAACCCATTGAATCCACCTAATCGCGGAGGGATTGATAAACTTAAGCCTCAGCAAATTCCGTTTATAAGCGATATTAAGAAGGCCGGGCCATTGTTATAACGTTCACGTTCGATGGTAGAAAGAAAATTACGTAAAACCATTATTAATTCGGGGAATATTTTTTAAGGAACTTTGGAATTTTGAATTTTGTCCCGGTAAAACTTAAAATAACTGAGATATGGAAGAGAATGATATTTTTTCGCTATCGGAATGTGACTGTGCCGTTGATGATGATTGCCTGTTTTCAGAGGCCTATGTTGAAAATTTCAGTATAATTGAGGCTCTTGATCACGTGCAGGAGGCGGCGCGTAATTCAAAACTGTCAGATGATCTTTGGATCGAGTGTGCCGATGAAGTAGACTTTTTGTGTAAGCGCCTTGATCTAAATTATATCCAGGTGATGCTGGTTGCGATCATGAGTGAGATCGGAGACGTTGTATCATGGCGGCGTATTGCTGATTTTTTAGGAATGTCACGGTTAAAAGCAATGACCCTAACTCCTGATATTGATGACTTGTGTGACAAACGATGGGTGATGCCATGCGTGGCGAGGGAACGAGGCGGTAATTATGACGGTTTCAAATTTGTGTCAGGTGTAATAAAGGCTTTCAGACACAATAAGAAGTTTGTGCCTGAGAAGTTGGACGGGCTGTCGGAGCAGGTGTTCGTTGACCGTCTCACCAGATACATTTGTGAGGAGGGGCGTGACTGTAATATATCTCATGAGGAGAATAATCGTTGGATGCTTCAATTGGTTGAAATGAATCAGCATCTGCCTCTATGTAAAAAGATAATGAGTTTTGAAGAGGAAATTTCTAAAATTGTACTCCTACAGGTGATTGCCGACTATGCCCAGTATGGTGGAAGAGACTGCGAGGGATTAAACCTCGCGCAACTTACTGATTGGTTTGAGGACGGTGTTGAATTCATGATGTCGGCCGAAGAATTTAAGGATGGAACCCAGGAGCTGTTCAGCCTTGATATTATCGAGCATGGCTGCCAGGATGGAATGGCCGATACACAAATATATGTGCTGACAACCAATGCAAAGAACGATCTCCTTGGAGATTTTGTTCCGCATAGTCCTAAGAGAAGACGAGTTAAGATATCTGAACGAGAAGTACTGAGGCACAAGAATATCAAGAAAAAGGAGATGTATTATAATAATGCCGAGCGTATTCAGATGGATAGGTTAAGGTCAGTACTCAGTAGCGAGGGGTTCAAAAATGTGCAGAATCGCTTGGCTGATAGTGGGCTGCGCCGCGGTATCTCATGTTTGTTTTATGGTGCTCCGGGGACGGGGAAGACCGAAAGTGTGCTCCAGCTGGCACGCGAAACAGGCCGTGACATAATGCAGATTGATATTGCCGGGCTCAGAGATAAGTATGTCGGCGAGAGCGAGAAAAATATTAAGTCGGTATTCAGCCGTTATAAAGAAATATGTAAAAGCTGTGAAGTTACCCCGATATTGTTCTTTAATGAGGCCGATGCTATAATCAACAGCCGGTTGGAGAGTACACACTCGTCGGTCGAGAAAATGGATAATGCTATGCAGAATATCATTCTGCAGGAGCTTGAAAATCTCGACGGTATTCTTATCGCTACCACCAATCTCACGGGTAACCTGGACAAAGCTTTTGACCGCAGATTTCTCTTCAAGGTAGAGTTCCTGAAGCCGGGTCTAAAAGCCAAACAGCACATCTGGCACTCGATATTACCCGAGTTTAGCGAGGGTGACTGTCAATGTTTGGCGGCCGAGTTTGACTTCTCGGGCGGCCAGATAGAGAATATCGCCAGGAAGTGTAATATTGAATACATACTGTCGGGCGAGAAACCATCAATAGACAGGGTCAGAGAGTATTGCCAAGAGGAATATCTTAATCGAAACAACAGGGCTAAAATAGGCTTTTAGTCAGTTATATCACTTATATCTGAACTTATAGATGAGAGCTACTCACTGCATCTGCGGTGAGTAGCTCTCATCTATATTAATAGTATGTCACTATGAGTGCTGCCGTACTGTTTAAGTACTCGGGGTGTAATATTATTCGTTCAGATTCTTTTTTGGCTCCTTGAGGGTTTTCATCGAGGGAGCTCTATCTTGCAGTGGAATACGCTGTTTGCCCATACGCTTTCCAAAATATTCTTCATATATATCGTTTACCTCAGCGGGTTCTATTGATATGAGCTTGGCGGTCTTGTCAAATCTAAACAGATCGTTTAGGAAATCGTCATTAAGGTAGATGGTAAATGACACGAGGCGGCTATCTGTTGTAGATTGATCATAATAAGTTCTGACAGGGGTCGATACCTCATACTCAATCTGGCTGAGAGCCGAATTGTTGCTGTGTATGTCGTTAATGCCCTCTTTTGTAAGTTCAAGTGTGACTTGGTATGGTTTGTCAAAAATCAAGGGGCTAATCCCAATGATGTTATTCGCAAACAAGTCGGAGTTTTCCTCGCTTGAACTGCTTGAATCGGTATTGAATGTGTGTTTTAAGAGATCGGGCGTTATAATGCGCAGGATGTTTGAATCCAGAGATTTAGCGATGAGAACCCATTTGACGCGATCTTCTTTTATAGATATCGGCGAGAGCATTTCCCACCCGTCATTCTTCTTTACAGCTATAGGCATGTGCAGTTCGACGGCTTGTTTAACTTTTTTCTTTAACTCGGGCAATTCTGATGGCTTGTAATTGACCGTGACGAGGTCGGTCATCGTGAGATGGTTTAGCAACCTGGGATTATCATCGCCCATCATGGGCAGTTCCTCCATATATCCGAGCAAGGCTATTGTAGGAAACTTTTCGGCGAAATACTCTCTATTGTCATCAAAATATTGTGCTCGCAAACGACCGATCTCCCTTCGCAAGTGACTCGCCTCGGGGATTGAGATATCAACCATGAAGGCACTGAGCTTTTTGTCTCCTTTGTATATTTTGTATTTATGACCGGCTGTATTTGTGCCTCGAGGCTCATACACGCTCCTACGGTACTTTTCCTTTCTCTCTTGTGTGTGCTCGACATTGATTAATTCGCTTAGAATGGAATATAATTTTTTCAGCGAAGATTCGGAGATATTATTCGTTACATCAATACCATTTTCCAAAGCTTTATTTCTGATGAGATTGACCATTTCAACATTGTTGATGAAATCATCAGATGTGTATAGGATTTCGTCCATCCACCTGAGGCATTGATAGCGCCAGGCATGTCGATCTTTCTCTCCCCTAATCTTAAATGGAAGATGTCGGCCGGGATATGCATTGTTTTCTCCTTCAGCAGCTTCTCGGGTAATCCGAACCAGTTTTGGGCAATCACGTTCCAGTATTCTATGGCCGACTATTTCTGCAAGAGCCTTCATCTCGGCCTTGAAGCGGTCATAGTCGTAGCAGTTGAGTGACGCATGCCGCAACTGTCTCGGCGTAGTCTTTGGTCGTGTGTTGAGATTGTGATAGTAATCTCTGATAGCCCTTGTAACCTCCATGATATCATAGACGTCATCCTCGCTGATGTTGAGGCCTTGCGCTGATAACGAGGTAATGATATCAGATTTTTCTTTGTCGGAAAAGTTATGCCCTGAGACACGGAATCCATCGTTACCAAGCACATCCATGACTGTCTGATAGAGTTTAAGGGCAAGCTTTTTGAGTTTGTCCCGATCTTGTTCAGGTTCTTTAGAGAGACGGGACGGCTTGAAGCAGGCATATCGGTTCCTACTTAGTTCGGGTGGTAAAGACCACCCCAAGGGGTAATCTTCATTTTTGTCAGGGCTATAGTTTATATGTGCCCACTGAGCCACCTTCTCAATAGCGGCGTTAATGTCGTGTATTTTTTGTGACGGATACATATCTATATAATGGTTTTAGATTAAAAAGTATCGCTAAGTTACGAAAAAAATCTCAAATCTGCAAGGAGTAGCTTGTGCGTAGCTGTTTTATCGACATGATGGGCGCTGATGAATGGCTTGATACAATAGCCATGAAAAAAAGACAAAAAAATTAATAGAAAATTTGTACGGAACTTTGGAATGCGGAATTTTGCAGCGTGTTAAATGAAAATATACATAAACTAAATAAACATATTAATATGAAAGCTACAAAACAAATTTTCGAGAAAGCTAATGAACTCTTTGCCGAAGTAGGCCGTATGGCGGTGAATGATAATGACGTTACCGAGGTGTGTAACGAGTATAATGCGTTGCTTGAAGCGTATGATTTCAACAACGCGCTTATTAAAGATGCTAATGGCCTTGAAGGCGTGAAGTGGTGCTGGGGTGGCGTGATGATACCGGCCCGATATGCTAAAGTTAAGTATTATACCACATTCGGTATTCCCGCTGAGGATAATTATGCCATTGTTTCGCTCAATGGTAAGGATATCCTTGTCAACGGGGCCGGAGATGAGGTGTTTGAGGCCGATGAGTTAAAACCTAACATCGGGGGTATCGTCCCAGTGCTGTTTCGAAAAGGTGACAAGTGGGGCATTGCCGGTTCAAAGGGCGAAATAATTCTCCCCGCTCTATATGACTCGATAACGCCTGATGGCAACGGATTTACCATCTTGACTTCAGACGGCAAAATCGGTTTTATGGCAAACGGTCATGTCGTCGAGCCCAAGTTTGATGATATTGACCTTTGTGGGGCAGACTACATCATTGTCACCGTCGACGGTAAACAAGGGTATGTCGATGAGAACGATGAGTTCACTACCTGTGAGGATGATGCTTACTATAGCGCTGAAATGTATCTCTAAAAACTTAGGTATATGAACAATACAAATATCTGGATGCTTCTTGAAGCCGGTGAAACTCGCGAGTTGTATGCCAATCTTGATGACGCGGTCATCGATCGTCTCGCAATGCTGTTCTTTGATGTGATGGAAGATGAAGATGATCCCGATGCACCTGAAGACGTCAGTCAGGTCAGAGAGATGATTGTCAATGACGTAATCAACGGAGACGATCATGCGGGTTATTTCTCATTCTATGAACTGCGCCGTCAGGAACTCAACAGAACCATAAATGGAGACTTTGCTATCGAACTACCCGAGGACACAGTAACGAGGGGGGCGGTAGTTTATGAAGCGGCTAAGCGTATAATCATGGGCTGCGACACGAGTTATGCACTTGATCCTATCGGCTATTTCACTAAGCGGATAGATAGTCCTGAACTGACCGATGTTGAATGGCGAGAGATTGTGCTGTCATGAATGAAGTTATTGTTATTCCCGATGTGCATGGCCGCACCTTCTGGAAGGATGCAGTAGAAAGATATCCCGATGCCGATATTATTTTTCTCGGTGATTTCCTCGACCCTTATCCGGTCGAGGGAATCACTCCCGAGAATGCCATAGCTAACTTTGAAGAGATAATCGCTTTTGCCAAGGTTCATGCAAATTGTCAGTTACTGTTTGGTAATCACGATTTACATTATATTTGCAACTTTGGCGAGGCTTGCAGACTCGACTATACTAACTCGGCCCATATTCATTTCTTGTTTTCTGATAATATGTGGCTTTTCAAACTTGTGACAACCCGGTGCATAAATGGCCGTAAGGTAGTATTCAGCCATGCCCCGATTTTAAATGAATGGGTAGATGCTGTAGGTGAAACTCGCGATGTTGACCTTCTTGTCAATCATCTAAATGCGTTGTTAAGCAAAATCAACCGTAAGCCTCGGGAGGTTGAACCCTATCTCGGTCAGATATCGGTATATCGTGGTGGGTTTGATGAGTTTGGCTCGCCGGTATGGGCCGACGTCAATGAAATTGACCATGATAATGTACTCTCTACGGCCGATTATTCTATTTTTGGCCATACTCAACAAGCCAACGATCCCATAATCACTGAAAAATGGGCGTGCCTGGATTGCCGGCGAGCATTTATCATTTCGCCTGATTTGCAGATTATAACGCTATGATGTAGT
>CAMWLW010000088.1 GCA_947175245.1 uncultured Bacteroidales bacterium | reverse complement strand
ATATTATAGTTTTTTTGTTTTCTTATTTAATAAAAATCGGGTGGATAGAGTGGAGATTGAGGTCGTTTCAGAGCTTTAACGCAGGCATCGACGCTCCATTGGGTGAGCGTATGCGCAAAATGCCCGATACGGTAGGTGCCAACACCCTGGCATCAACAGGTGTGGAAATAGTCTTTGCCTCAAGTGTGGGAGCTAACAGGAACGCCGGTGATGTAGTGACACCACTGCGCTCAACCATAGGCAAGGTGAAATCACTGCCCTGGTCGGTTATCTGCCATCCGGGAGCAACGGTGATAAACACGTCACCGGCTTTCTCGATGACGGTGTTGTTGCGTACAGCCTGGGGGTTGACACCTGCTTTCAGATTGATTATATCCTCGATCGTGTAGGCTTCGGTAATGCCGCTCATGCGGGTCAGGAACTGAGCCACATCGCGCCTGACATCGCTCTCATCAAGACTGTTGCGCTTGATAAGCTCGTGGTTCAGGAATATCTGACGGTCGTGATAGCCGTTGATCCACTCGCCGTTGCCATGCTTGGCGATGAGATAGACATTGAGCAGAGCCATAGCGCGGCGCGGCGAGAACTCGCCGTGAGGTATGGCCCACTTCTCGTCATCGCGGCGCGTGCGTGTGCGGCGCGGTGTGCCGGCTACAAACACAAGTGTACGGTTCATGCCGGGGCCGGCGTCGATTGCGCTGAACAGGTTGGCCAGATCGCGGTCGAGACGCAGGTAGAGATCCATCTGTTCGAGACGACCGTCGGCATCAGATGTATAGTCGTAGGGCTGAACGGTGTATGAGAGATTGAGCATGTCAAACTCATTACGCGAGCCCAGATTAAGTGTCTTAAGATATTCAGTGGCCATCGCCGTTATCTCGGCATTGACCGGAGCCGAGGCCTTGAAGGCCTTAAAGCGGCCGACATCCTTGCGCAGGAATGTATTGCGCATCGGATAGGCAGTCTTATATGATGGAAGGTCGGGATATTTGTCGACCGACATCAGATTAGTCCACGCTATGGTGTCGAGACGCACTGACAACGGCTGCATGCGGTTACGTGCCGCCACCAGACGCGGTGTGTCGTGATAGAACGTTGTGGTGGCCCAGTTGCCTGTCACATCGTTGATCCAGCACGCACTGTTACCGGCATGACCGCCCAGTATAAGCGATGTCGCCTGGTCGGGCGAAAGGGCATATACATAACCGAGACCTCCGGTATCGATGCGAAGCTCGTCGCCGATAGTCGATACGAGCAACGCGGCCGGTGACACAGTCTCGTCGGTAAAGTTGCCTAACTTGGTAGGGTCATGAAAGACACCGTTGGTCAAACGGCTCTCGCTGTCATAGACCACGCTGCTGCCGACACCGTTGACGGCCGGCACCGCACCGGTGAACGCTATTGCCGTCGCTGTGGGCGCATCGACAGTCGTACCGTAGTCAAGGTCGGTTATAGTGACACCTTCGTTCATCAGGCGCTTGAAACCGCCCTCGCCGAAGTAGCCCTGAAGAAGCTGCAGATACTCCATCGACAAGCCATCAATCATCACACCCACAACGAGATTGGGGCGTGGCGACGGTGCCTGTCCCGACAGTGACAGTGTCACTATCGATGCCGCCAGCGCTGTGACGACTCTGAACTTAATTGGCTTGTTCACTTTGTTTGACATCTATACTTATAAATATATGCTGCCGAGGTTAACATATAGGTGGCAATGAACGGATAAAAAGCCGTATTAAGGTGCTGAATACCTGTCATGCCAACAACAATCAATACTAATAAAGCTACAAAATTAACAATTTGGTATAAATATACCGAGCGGTTGTATTTTTTTAACCATATTCCTATCGCCGCGATAAATGCCAACGGGTTAAGCCACAGGTATAACCAGTTGGGGCTGGTGGCTTCGTGGGTCGAGACAAAAATCAGATATGTAAGCACAAGGCCGCATACTCCCGCTAAGCTATATAACAAACAAATCCAAATTCGGTTCAACTGTCGGTACATTTTTTGACGGGAAATAATCACAACCGTGAAAATCAGCAGATAAAAACCCACAGCCATAGGAGTCAGAAACCAATGAGTAGCCGGCTGTGGCTCACCGTCGGGAGTACCCGACACGACGACCTTTTCAGCACCCGCTACCAATGGCGTTCCGTCAGGGCGCAGTGCCCGGTCAACATATCGGTTCAACGCCACCGGCGAGTAACAGGTCTCTCTAAGAGTCAACGGCTTATCTATACCATTACCCAATGCCAGGTCAATACCGAACTGATACCAGGGATAATTCCTGTGATAACGTGCCATCTCGCGGCGCCATGTAGTCGACACGGCTGTATCTCCAGGGATAGTCAACTTTGAGCCTATCGCCGTCTCAATCATTTCGAGCGGACGCGTAGCGCAATTGTCTTTCACATAGTTGTAGCGATAAACGCGATTCTCGGGTTTCACATTCTCCGACACGAGCGCATACAGGTATTCGGCCTCATCGGCTGTAAGATTGAGCGGCTGAGACAGCACGCGACGGCCCGACATCGCATTTGAAATCAAAAATGCAGGATAGTCATAGGCAACAGCCATATAATCGGTCTCGCCCTTGACAAAACGGTACAGGAAACCGGGTGAATCGAAGTCAAATACACCCCAGCTAACGGTCTCATCTATACCTCTGGCCGGGTCATAGAGCCGTAGCTCGGTGTGACCCTCGAGCTGATGGACTTCGGGGCCCGGCTCGATTGTGAGCAATTCGACCTTTAGCTCGGCCCTCGCCACGGTCGAGAGCACAAGAAGTAACAGTGTGAATATCTTAGATTTCATTAATGTGTAAGCAGATTGATTGCAAATTCAAGCATGGTGTCACGGCCGGCGAGTGCCTCAACAGGATCTAAATCGACCGCACAGCCCGGCGTGGGCTCGATACCGAACTCGGTGGTATTGCCTTTGGCATCGAGAACCGAGCACGCCGAGAAACGCACGCTCCAGCCACACGGCAACTCGCTCGAGAATGGCATGCCCGAACCGCCGCCCGTGCGCGCACCGACAATCGTCACCTGAGGCAGATATTGCATCACCGACACGAAATTGTTGGCAGCACTGAATGTCGAGCGGTTAGTGAGCACGACCACGGGCTTAGTCCACATCATGCGACCCTGCGGGGCCGGGCTGATAAAGTATTCGTAAGGCTCTGAGAAGTCATTGCGGCCGGGGCCGGTTTTATGTATCATGTAGCCGGCCGTGATGCGCTGTGTGGTAAAGCGCCCCACGATACGGTCGACCATATCCATATTGCCGCCACCGTTGTCACGGATGTCGATAACTAGACCGTCGCACGTGGCGAGATATGACAGGATAGCATCGAGATTGCCCTCGCCGATGACATTAGTAAACGAACCGTACCCCATGTAGCCGATATTACCCTGAGGCAATATACCATATTTTACACCGGTTACCTGACGATAGTTGAAGTTGAAATAATGCTCCTCGATGAGTCGGGCATCATAGTTCTGAGGATAGTCGCTCCACCACTTACGGTAGTAGCTTGTCTCCCAAGCCGATGAGAGATTGGTATGACCGTCACGCAGCTCTCCGAGCATTTCGGCGCACACTGTGAACAGCTCCTCGCGGGTCATCGCGGGGCTGATTTTCTCGCCATACCTGACGTGTATCTCATCCCAGTCCAACCCTTTCTCGTTGAGAAAGCAGTAGTGTTCATTGATTATCGACCACAGGGCCTCGAAATTTCCCTGAGGGTCATTCTCATATTCAGGTATATCATGACACGACGTCAGCGTGCCGGCGATTATCAGTAGGAGGGTGCTATATATATAATGTGTAAATTTCATTCTTAGAGCGCGGGGATTGACGATTTGGACGGTTTGACCGAAAGCCAGTTTATGGCGACACCGATAACAAACCGATGGGTGATCATACGTGTGGTGAGATTGCTGACCTTGGAGCTCATCCAGTCACATTCATACCCGAGCCTGAGGGCTGTGCCGCCAAACGAGATATCGGCCGTGACAAGGTTGTCGAGCTTGAAACGGGTGCCCCACCAAGCCGGGTGGACGAGCCCGCTGTGATTGCCCAGATACATTTCGTAATACAGCTCATCATACTTTGGCGAGAAGAATGCACCGATAACAGGCAGCGTAGGCTGATAACGCAACGTGACCTTATGTTTAAGTATATTCAGCGACTTTGCCACATAAGCAGCGGCATCGACAGTCACGGCACCTTTGGCCGAAGCCGGGTTATTGCTGTTGCGCCTGTTATATATACATCCGCCCTCAAGCCGCAATGCCGGGCCTATACCGACATCAATGCCGAGCGACGGTATATTCCAGCGCCTCATCATACCCCACGAGGCATGCAGCTGTGCACTCCACATCACGGCATTGCGGGCCGGATTCTCAGCACGGTCAATGTCACCGCTTATCTTGAGTTGCATTACCCAGTCACGCGGAGACCACCGTGATGCCTGCACGCGCTCATATTCTATCGCTGCCGACCATCCCTGATACTTGAGCGGCGACAGATATGTATCGGCCAGATGGCTGCTACCCAAGCCAAGAGTCCATGCCGACAGCACCGGACGCTCGGCCTGCCGGTCGCCCTGAGCCGAAGCGTGGCCGGCTGTAACGCCAACCAAGAGCAAAGAGAGTATCAGCCTACCTAAAGTCTTCATCAATTTAAATTTAGAAAATGCGTTGCTGACCATTTATCTCGTCTCTGACCTCATCGTCGCTTACGGGCGGCTCTTCAGTCTCATCGACACTGTCGTCGCTGTCGAGGTCTTCGCTGTCGACAAGTTCCTCAACGGCATCCTGCCGCGGCTCAAGCTCGGTGATATTGCCGACCGTGAAATTAGTAACACGTTTACCCTTGGCTTTAAACGACTTGACGGCAATAAACTCTTCGGCGTCGATTTCAAACGAACCTCGCTGTGCATCATCACCGCCGAGTGTGACCTCAAACCTTGCACCGGGCTTGTCGCTGAGCAGTATGAGGGTCGACTCTGGGTTATCACCGAGATAGCGCTGCTTACGCGCCGACGGCTCGAATACGAAACGTTTGATATAGGGATAACCCTGGTCGGCGTCATTGAGTATGGCCGTCCAGACATGTCCCTGACGGAACTTCTCAATCAGCAGGATATTGTCGTCATAATGATTGGCCGCATCAAACGACGTGGTGTAGAACTGACCGTCGCGTGTGATAACAAGCACAAGGTCATTGGGGCCGAACTCGCCGAGATACTGACCGCGGCCGTCATAGTTGAGGCGCAGCACGTCGGCATCCCACCACACCTGGCGGCCGCCGAGAGTCGAGGCACCTTTCTTCTTGAGCGAGAAGCGGTGAACCTCGTTGCGGGTGACGATATTGCCTTGCGACTTGCGCCCCTTGATGAGCACATCGCTGAAGTCGATATCAAACTGCAATGTCTTCAGTCGCGGCTTTGGTTTAAGAACCACGTTCACCACCTCGGCCTCACCGTTTGAGTTGGCGCTGAACCATACTACCTTAGACCCATCCTTACCTTGTGTGAGATTGTAGACACGGTCACGTGTGACGCCTGTGACGGCAAAACGCTTCATGTAGTACGTTCCGCCCTTGCCATCCTGGTAAATGACATTATAGATTGTGCGCTCGTCCTTGCTCTTGAATACGGCTATGTGCAGTATGTTCTTGTCGACCGACAGTTTCTCGGCAACTTTTACAACTTTATAGCGGCCGTCCTTATAGAATATGATGATGTCGTCCATCATCGAACAGTTGGCAATGAACTCGGTGTTCTCGTCTTTCTTGAGTGCCGTGCCCAGGAAACCGTCGACGCGGTTGTAGCACAGGCGTTCGTTGGCTACAGCGACATTGGCGGCGGCGATGTTGTCAAATCCGCGAATGACCGTACGACGCGGGTAGGCGTCGCCATACTTCTCTTTCAAATCCTCAAACCACTTGATGGTGTAAGCCGTTATGTTCTCCATCTTGTTGGTTATATCGGCTATGCGCTCGTTGTAACCGGCAATGATGCGGTCGGCCTCGAGAGAGCTGAATTTCAATATGCGCTTCATCTTAATTTCCATGAGACGCATGAGGTCATCGTCGGTGATTTCACCGATGGCGGCGACATCGACCAGCGGCTCGATGCGTTTGCGCACATGTGCTATGACGGCGTCCATTGTCTCGCCGTTCTCAAACTCCTTGTCTTTATAGATACGGTTCTCGATGAAGATACGCTCGAGCGACGCGAAATGAAGCAGTTCGCGCACCTCGCCGAGCTGAATCTCAAGCTCGCTGTAGAGCAAGTGACGTGTACGGTCGACATTGTGACGAAGCACGTCGCTCACACCGAGGAAGTGGGGTTTGCGGTCAGAAATAACACAACAGTTGGGCGACACCGACACCTCACAGTCGGTAAAGGCATACAGGCCGTCGATAGCCATATCGCTCGATGTGCCGGCCTGCAGATGCACGAGAATACATGCCGTCTGAGCCGTCAGATCCTCGACGGCGCGCACCTTTATCTTGCCCTTCTCGGCCGCTTTCACTATCGACTCCTTGATAACGTCGGTGGTTTTACCGAACGGAATCTCGGTGATTGCAAGCGTCTTGTTGTCAAGTTTTTCAATCTTGGCACGTATCTTCACGCTACCGCCGCGTTCACCGTCGTTGTAACGGGTCACGTCGATGAGACCGCCGGTGACAAAGTCGGGCAACAGTGTGAACGGCTCGCCTTTGAGGTAAGCTACAGCGGCATCGATGAGTTCATTGAAGTTATGGGGAAGAATCTTTGACGACAGGCCCACGGCGATACCCTCGACGCCCTGAAAAAGCAACAACGGGAATTTCACCGGCAAGGTGACAGGTTCTTTTTTGCGGCCGTCATAGCTCATAGTCCACTCGGTGACCTTGGCATTGAACAGGGTGTCGAGTGCGAAGTGTGACAGGCGTGCCTCGATATAACGGCCGGCAGCCGCGCTGGCGCCTGTGAGAATGTTACCCCAGTTACCCTGAGTCTCGACCAGCAGTTCTTTCTGACCTAGCTGAACAAGCGCATCATTGATTGACGCGTCACCATGGGGGTGATACTGCATGGTATTACCGACGATATTGGCCACCTTGTTGAAACGACCGTCATCGAGGGTCTTCATGGAGTGCAGAATACGGCGCTGCACGGGTTTCAGACCGTCGTCGATGTGTGGCACCGCACGCTCAAGGATGACGTATGAGGCATAGTCGAGAAACCAACTGCGGTACATACCGCGCAGGTGATGTTTCGGAGCCATTGTCGGGTCGGTGATGTCATTACCCACCGCAACCTCAGTGGCATCCACATCGATCGCATCGGCCTCGAATGTTTCCGGGTCAATATTATCCGGCGACCCGCTGCCGGTGTCGAGTGTACCCTCGTCGTTATTTATGTCTTTTATATCGTCATCCATGGTTGAGCTTTGAGTTTCCCACAAAGATACAAAATTTTTGCAATTTTAAGAGCCGATACCATAAGAATTTCTATAACTTTGCACCGTTTTTCAACAAAACACGATGAAACAATCTGCCTGGAAAGGACACGCCGCTATGCTCAGCGCCAATGTCATGTGGGGCCTGATGGCTCCGCTGGCCAAGTTCGTGATGATAACGGGCATCATCACCCCGTTGATAGTAACAAACTTGCGCATATTCGGCGCCGCCGTTTTATTCTGGATCGTATCTCTGTTTCAGAAGCCCGAACACGTACCCGGCGCCGACCTGCTGAGACTGTTCGGAGCCGCACTGCTGGCCATCGTGTTCAATCAGGGCTGCTTCATCTTCGGTGTCGGCCTCACTTCGCCGGCCGATGCGTCGATAATTACCACCAGCATGCCGCTGTGGGCCATGGTATTCGCCGCCATCATACTCAAAGAACCTGTTACTGCCCGAAAAGTGACAGGAATACTGGCCGGTGCAACGGGTGCCATTCTGCTTATCTTGGGTGGCCGCGCAGGTTCAGAAAACATTTCAGGCGGCAGCAACGCGATACTCGGCGACCTGCTCGTACTCACCGCCCAGTGCAGCTATGCCATATATCTCGTTGTATATAAAAATTTTGTAAGCCGATACTCGCTGATTACCATAATGAAGTGGATGTTCACTTTCGCCTCATTGTGTGTCGTGCCGTTCTCGGCCGGCCGGTTGGCGGCTACCGACTGGCAAGCGTTGTCGGGCGAACATATCGGAGCCATCGTTTTCATAGTTGTAGGCGCCACCTTCCTGTCATACATACTGATTCTTGTCGGTCAGCGCGCCCTGCGCCCCACCGTTGTGGGCATGTACAATTACATTCAGCCTATTGTTGCCTGCCTTGTTGCTGTAGCGTGGGGCATGAGCTCGTTCAACATGATGAAATATGCTGCCGTAGCACTCATTTTCGGCGGCGTCTATCTTGTCAACACCAGCCAAGCGCGACAAGCCTGATTGCACAATAGGCACGGCTCTTTCATTTAAGTTCAAAATAACGACATAGTATCCCTTACCCGGTTCAATGCGAATCGGGTAACTATATATTTTCAAATACCCCCCGAATTTAGGCGATTTGCACTCAAGAGACATCAATATAACCTCCGATGTTTACGCTATAAAATAGCATCCTTATAGAATCCCCGAATCATTTTTAAATGAAAGAGGCGTGTGTGGGATATAAAATAATGTTAAAAAATTTTGTGGTGTAAAAATTATTGTTTATATTGCCAAAAATTGTTTAATTTTAAAAGTTTGTGTTATGAAAAGACTGTCAATTGCTAATGTGTCTTGGATATATGCTTTATTAATGTTGGCATGTACCAATGATTGTATTTTTGAGGAAACAAGTACTCAAAATGAAGATTCCACACTGTCATTAACATCAACTACAATCACAATAGAAGAGGCTGAATCTGATTTAAAAACCCTACTCGGTATATTCAATGAACCTCAATCTAGAATAAACACTACTGCAGAGAGAAGAATTAAAAATTCATATGTTCTTCCAATTAGCAATGCGAAAGGACGTTCAGAACAGTCAGACGAAGTAAACGTATATGTTTTCAATTTCGAAGATAATAATTGATACGCAATAATGTCGGGCGACAAACGAATGCCATCCTTGTTAGCTCTGAGCAACAGCGGAACATTAGAAGATGGGCAGGATACCGATAATCCTGGAGTGAAAATGTTTTTGAATGGGTTAAACGGTCTTGTCCCCGTAGATGATACTGATCTAAAAATTCTACTTCCCGATGGTACCGACTCCATTATACCTAGACCATCGCACTGGGAATATGGTGAGTGGAAAAACATCGTATATCATCAAGGAGGATTGTGCCCTGTAAAGTGGGGACAAGGGTATCCATACAATGAATACTGCCCAATAATTGACACAAGACACACATTAGCAGGATGCGTGGCCGTTGCCACGGCTCAATTAATGGCTGTCCACAAATTCCCCGAGTCTCACAATGGGTATAACTATAATTGGGATCTAATGACGTCCTCTACATATCAATATTATTGGTCAGATGCAAGTGAACAAATAGCAAGACTTCTCCATCAATTAGGTTTACGAGAAAATTTAAATATGAAATATGGTCTAAATGGGAGTGGGGCATCTTATTCGAAGGTTCCACCCACGTTAAAGTCGTTTGGTTATTCTACCGCAGAAGTTATTAACTATGACACATACCAGGTCATTCCCGAGCTGAAAAATGGATATCCAATTTTAGTACGTGGAGTTTCAGCTGATGGTGGGCACATGTGGCTTGTTCATGGATTATTAGAACGCACTCGCGAGGTGAAAGAATATTTAAGCAACGGCAAACTCAGTAGCACATACAACGAAACACATTGGTATGTGCAATGCAACTGGGGATGGAACGGATATGATGACGGATATTACCTTAGCAAAGTATTTAATACTAACGATGGGTGTACTTACCCTGACGGGGAGGCGTCATCAAGAGCATATGACAGTGGAAACGGATATAATTTTGACCAAGATATAAAAGCAATAATCAATATTAGAAAATAGTTCACCATGAAAACATATAGTAAATTCGTTAACATAGTTAGCATATTTCTGCTATCTATTACAACTATTTTCATCTCCAGTTGTAATAGCGATGATATTGAAACCGATTTCCCACAGAAAAATCTCAAAGAATTCAAACCTATAGCATTTACAGAAAGTGAGACCGGGGCGATCTCAAATACTCAAAATTTTGCGTGGGATCTTCTAAAAGCAGTCGACAAGCATGATAGTAACGGCAATATAATGATCTCACCGCTCAGTGCAACATTGAACCTTGCAATGCTAGCAAACGGCGCTCAAGGTGAAACATTCGACCAAATTATCTCTGCACTAAATATTGAGGAAACTGATATTACCGAACTGAATTCATACGCGCAAAAACTTACTTCAGAAATATGCAGTGTTGACAACTCAACCGATATGCGCATTGCCAATGCTCTATATATAAATGCAATGTATTCTGTTACCGACAACATTCAAAACGTTCTGACGCAAGATTATAATGCCGACATATTGACAGCTGATAACTATAATCCGGACTTAATAAATAATTGGGTTGCCAACGCCACGAAAAATAAAATCACTGAAATAGAAACTGAAGGGAGCCTGGCAAAAACAAAATTTGCTATACTAAATGCGATATACTTTGATGCCATCTGGTCATTACCGTTTTCTAAAGACAAAACTACCGAGGGAGTATTCCACTCACCCAATCATGATTGTAGTGCATCCTTCATGTGTGAGAGAACGCAAATGCTTATTAAGCAGAATGACAAATTTGCAATTTGTAAGTTGTTCTTTGGAAATGGCGCATTCAGCATCAGTTTCCTGTTGCCACATGAAGGAATAGAATTAGACGACATCCTACCCGACATTAACTATACCAAATTATCGGTGATGCCGTCAGAGGAACTGATGGTAAATTTAAGAGTGCCAAAATTTGAGATTAATAGCGACGTAAATTTAATTAATCCGCTCATTGAATGTGGCATTACTTGTGCATTCGATAAGCGATATGCCGACTTCAGCAAACTCTCAGATCAATGTGATAATATTGACATATTTCGTCAAATGAATAAATTTGGCATAGACGAAACAGGCGTAAAAGCGGCATCGGTCACTATTTCAAAAGATATGGAATTAGCCCCAGGTCCGGTAATTGATGGTGGTGACTTTTTCATTGACAAGCCATTCTTGTTTTGGATTATGGAAAACAGTAGCAAGACATATTTGTTCGTGGGAAAAGTGGAAGAAATCATTTAGACATCAGTCACGCTTGCACAC
>CAMWLW010000087.1 GCA_947175245.1 uncultured Bacteroidales bacterium | reverse complement strand
GTCATATATATAGCGGATTATCGCATGTTTGCAAAAATTAACGCGGAAATGTTTGGTGGTTATGCTAAAAGTCCGTACCTTTGCACATGTAAATACTGCGGGGTAGAGCAGTGGTAGCTCATTGGGCTCATAACCCAAAGGTCGGAGGTTCGATCCCTTCCCCCGCCACCAACTCAAGAGAGGCTGTGATTTAGTTCACGGCCTTTTCTTTTTATTGTGGATTCTTTTTGGTATCTTTGTATATTGTTTTATTCAAAGACACGACATGGCCATTCCACAACTTATTGCTCAATCGCCCGGCCGGGCTTTTTCGTTTGAGGTTCTCCCGCCGCTGAAGGGTAGGGGAATAGCCCGATTGTTTGAGGATATTGACTCATTGATGGCTTTCAAGCCGTTGTACATTAATATAACGACCCATCGCAGCGAGGTTGTGGTCAAGTCGTGCGACGACGGACTGATGCGCCGCTACACCGAGCGTTCGCGTCCCGGCACCGTGGCCGTGGCTGCCGCCATTCAGAACCGTTACGGCATCCAGGCTGTCCCCCACATTATCTGCAGCGGTTACTCGCGCCTTGAGACCGAGTATGCGCTCATCGACCTCAGCTTCCTTGACATTCGCAATCTGCTCGTTCTGCGCGGCGACAAGGCCAAGCACCACAACTGCTTCGTGCCCAATGCCGACGGCCACGCCCATGCCATAGAGCTTGCCCGTCAGGTCAACGAGTTCAACCGCGGCGAGTTCTGCGACGGCACGCCGATGGATGCGCCGCCTGCCGTGCCGTTCGACTATGGAGTCGCTGGCTATCCCGAGGTACATGTCGAGGCCAAGGATGCCGAGACCGACATGGAGCTGCTCAAGATGAAGGTAGATGCCGGCGCGTCATATATCGTCACGCAGATGTTCTTTGACAATGAGGTCTACTATGACTTCGTGAAGCGGTGCCGCGCCATAGGCATCGATGTTCCGATAATACCCGGCCTCAAGCCGCTCGTTACGCGCCGTCAGGCCACATTGATACCGTCGGTCTTCGGGGTGCGACTGCCTGCCGAACTGAGTGACGCGCTCGCCGCATGTGCCGACGATGCCGAGGCCAAGCGTGTAGGTGTCGACTGGTGTGTGCGTCAGGCACGCGACCTCTATGCCAACGGCATACCGTCGATACATTTTTACTCTCACAACGCGGTACCGAGCGTGCGCCGCATACTTGAAATACTGTATAAAGATGAAATTTAGCGATATTCCCGGTCACGATGGTGTCAAACAACGACTCAGGGCGCTTGCCGACAACGACAGGCTGCCCCACGCCCTGCTGATACACGGCCGCCCCGGTGTGGGCAAGATGAGCATGGCGCGTGCGCTCGCGGCCTATATACATTGCACCGACCGCCGCGACGGCGACAGCTGTGGCGTCTGCCCGGCATGTCGTCAGCATCAGTCGCTCAACCACATTGACACCCACTATTCATACCCCGTGCTGAAGATTAACGGCCGCACTACCACGGTTTCGGATGACTGGAACGAGCAGTGGCGCGAGTTCCTTGCCAACAATCCCTACATGGACTTCGGCGAGTGGCTGCGTCTGCTCGAGAATGTCAACGGCCAGCCGCGCATGTACGTCGAGGAGAGTGCCGACATAATGCGCAAACTAAACTTCACGTCACACACCGGCCGCCAGATTGTAATCATGTGGTTGCCCGAGCGCATGGGCGAGGAGTGTGCCAACAAGATGCTCAAACTCATCGAGGAGCCGCTCGGTGACGCGATGTTCATCATGGTGAGCAACGACCCCGAGTCGATTCTGCCCACCATATTCTCACGCACGCAGCGCGTCGAGATGCTGCGGCTTGACGACGACACCGTCACCCGTTACATCGAGACCAAGTACAGCATGCCTCACGGCGATGCCGCCGCGCTTGCCCATCTCGCCGACGGCAGCATACTGCAGGCCGACTACCGCGTGAGCAACATGAAGCGCCAGCAGGAGTTTCTCGACCTGTTCATGCGGCTGATGCGTCTTGCCTATCAGAAGCGTGTCGCCGACCTCAGGGTATGGGCCAACGAGGTGGCCGCTCTCGGCCGTGAGGGGTCTATTGACTTCCTCGGCTACTGCCTTGACCAGGTACGTGAGAATTTTGTCTACAGCCTCGGTATTCCGGGACTCAACTACATGACAGTCGACGAGACATCTTTTGCCCGCAATTTCCACAAGTTCATCAACGAACGTAATGTCCTCGAACTCACGTCGCGCCTCGAGCAGGCCATCAGGGATATCCGTGCCAACGGCAACGGCAAGATAATCATGTTTGACTTCGCCGTCCGGGTCATAATGCTACTACGCCGATGAAACCGTTCCTGCAGGAGATTGCCGAGTATTACCTGTCGCGTTGTGGCGCCGGGATAATTGACTACTGCTTTGTTTTCCCGAACAAACGTGCAGGCGTATTCTTCAACCATTATCTCGCCGAGGCTGCGCGGGCTAAGTGTACACCGTTAATTCATCCCGAAGTCATGACGGTCAGCGCCTTCGTCACCGAAATAACAGGGCTTGTCGAGGCATCGCGCATCGAGCAGCTGCTCATTCTCTATCGCTGCTACCGCGAGATTATGGCCGAGCATACCCCCCCGGGGATGGAACCCGAGCACGTCGATTTCAATAAATTTCAGTTCTGGGGCGACATTCTGCTCAACGACTTTACCGATGTCGACAAATATCTTGTCAATCCGGCCGAGATATTCCACAACATCGAGTCGTTAAAAGAGATTAGCGCCAACTATATCACCCCCGAGCAGATTGAGATTATCAAACGCTACTGGGGCGATGAGAAAGCGCCCAGGGGCGTTGCCGAGTTCTGGAACCATGCCGTGCATGTCAGCGACTCAGACAGTCATGGCAAGCGCGTGTCAACTGCATCATTCATCAAGCTGTGGCAGGTAATGAACGAGCTGTATGTCAGGTTCAACACCGTCATTGCCGAGCGAGGTCTGGCCTATCAGGGTAAGCTATACCGTCGTGCCTATGATATGCTGAAAGAGTGTGATGCCGAGTCACTGCCCTACGAGCGGTATGTCTTTATAGGCTTCAACGTGCTCTCGACCGTCGAGGAAAAGATTTTTGCCGTGATGCGTGACAGGCATGTCGCCGATTTCTTCTGGGACTATGCGTCGCCGGCATTCAGCGATACACACAACCGCGCCACGCGGTTCCTCAAGCAGTATGTTCTCGATTTCCCGTCGCCGGCCGATGCCCATTTTGCGCGTCAGAAGCTCGAGACATGGCCCGATATCAGAATTATAGCCGTGCCCACCACCATCGGTGAGACCAAAGTTGTGTCGGGTGTTGTAAAAAAGCTGCTTGAAAAACAAAATGATACAGAAAAGACGCTGCTCTCAACAGCCATAGTGCTGCCCGACGAGAACCTGTGTGTGCCGATGGTCAACTCACTGCCCCCGTCCATCACCGATATCAACGTGACGATGGGCTACCCCATGAGGTACACGCCGGTGGCATCATTGATGTCGGCGATAGCTTCGATGCAGATGCGATCGCGCAAACTCCGTTACGAGAACGCCTACTTCCGCGACGATGTCATACAGGTTTTGTCACATCCGCTCATCCGTTCCATCAGCTCGTCGACGTGCGACCTAATTAACAAGGAGATAAATGACAACCGTATGTTCAACGTGCCGTTGTCGATGCTTGCCGATAAGCGGTTTGAAGCATTGCGTCCCCTGTTTGCTCTCGCCCCCGACTACAGGTCGAGCCGTCAGGTATTCGGCTATCTGCGCGAGCTTGCCGGCTGGCTCCTGGCCGCCGTCAGGAATCTCTATATACAGCCACCTTCGGCCGATGATGTCGTTGAGATAATTGACGATGAAGACGTTGAAGATACCTACTCGGCTCTCGGAGCCATAGAGATAGGGTTTCTGAAACACTATATAGCCACTCTCGACGAGCTTCAGCGTCTGCAGGCCGTACACCTTGACGACCTCAATGTCGAGATGAGCGACAGCACCGTGTTCCACCTTGTTGAACGCCTTATGGCCGGCGAAAACGTTACCTTTGAGGGACGTCCGCTCAAAGGCCTGCAGGTGATGGGTATGCTCGAGACACGTGCCATTGACTTCGAGAACGTCATCATCACGTCGATGAACGAGCGCATTTTCCCCCGCAAGCACTTTGCCAAGTCGTTCATCCCCCCGGCCCTGCGCAAGGGGTACGGCATGGCCACCATCGACCATCAGGAAAGCATCTCGGCCTACTACTTTTACCGTCTCATTTCGCGTGCCCGGACAGTCTTTCTGCTCTACGACTCAAGCACACGCGGCACTTTGAGCGGCGAGCCGTCACGCTACATCAACCAGCTCAGATACCTGTACCGTCCCGACACACTGGTCGACATCAATGCCGGCTATAATCTGCACGTCGGCGATGACTACGATGTCTCCCTCAGGCTCGACAGCGACCGCCGTGCCATTCTTGCCGGCTATCTTCAGGACAGCGATTACCGTTCACTGTCGGCCACGGCGATAAATACATATATCAACTGCCCGTTCCAGTTTGCCCTCAGCTACATCGAGGGGTACCACGAGCGTGACGATGTGAAAGACTACTTTGATGAGGCCACTTATGGTCTTGTCGTGCATCAGGTTGTCGAAAACCTCTATACCGGCCTGCAGACCGACGGCAAGCCCGTATTGATTAACCGTACGGTAATCAATCGGCTTAAACGCCCCGAGGTCATCATGCCCGAGATACACCGCGCCATCAACACTCATTTTCTCAGACGCGACGGCAACGACCGCGGTACCTTACCGGCCGATGCCGATATCATTGCCAAGATAATCTATCACATGGTCAACAACATGCTCGGGCACGAACTCGACGAGTATGACTGTTTCACATTTATTTCGGGCGAGAAACGCGAGCGCGTGATGCTGCGCATCTCCGACCGTCTGACAATAAATTTCAATTACACCATCGACCGTATCGACATGGTGACGCGTCGTGACGGCAAACGCATACTCCGCATCGTCGACTATAAGACCGGCAGCGACAGTCTTGAGGCTGATATCGACCTGCTTTTCGCTCCCACCGCGCGCGATATGCGCAACAAGGCCGTGCTTCAGCTGTTCCTTTATTGCAGTGCGTTCCTGCAGAATCATCCCGAGTATGAAAGCGATGATATCCTCGTTCAGCCGCTTATATACAAATTCAAGGCAATCGGTCAGAATCTGCCGTTGCATCCCATCAAGTTTGGCGGCGAGGATCTGGTCGACTTCAAGGTGTACCGTGATGAGGTTTTCGCCCGTCTCGATGACATACTGTATCCGTTGTTTGATGATACCGCCGGCGCGGTCGAGTTCAGGTGTGCCGACGATGATCACGCGTGCAAATATTGTAAATTCAGCACAATCTGTCTGCGAAATCTCCAGTAAGCGTATTCTATGGCCGGTCTTTACATTCATATTCCATATTGCCATTCAAAATGTGCCTATTGTGATTTCTATTCGATGCCACAGGCCGATACCATGCCGCGATATATCGAGGCTCTTGTTGCTGAGGCGTTGTTGAGGAAGGACGAGGTAGCCCAACCCTTTAAGACCATATATATAGGTGGTGGCACGCCGTCGTTACTCGGCGCCGGCACTTTGGCCCGGCTGCTTGACCGCCTCTCGGGGGTATTTGAATTCTCAGCTGTGGATGAAGTGACTGTCGAGGTGAATCCCGAGGATGTCACGCCCGTGTTTTTGCAGACACTGAAGCGAGCCGGGGTAAACCGTATCAGCATGGGCGTGCAGTCATTCAACGACGGCGAGCTACGCGCGGTAGGCCGCCGTCACACGGGCAGTCAGGCTTTTGATGCGGCGCTGGCTATCAAAGAGAGTTTCGACAATTACAGCCTTGATCTTATCTTCGGTCTCCCGGGTCAGACTCTCGGTTCACTTGGTTCCACCATAGAGCGCATGCTCGAGCTCGAGGCTCCCCACCTGTCGGCCTATCTGCTTTCCTACGAGCTCGGCACGAGACTGTATGCCGCTCTTATGGCAGGCAAGTTTGAGGAGGTATCTGACGAGTTGGCCTATGACATGTATATCTATGTTCACGACACACTGTGCCGCGCTGGCTACCGTCACTATGAGATATCCAACTACGCCAAGCCCGGTCGAGAATCCAGGCACAACTCGAGTTACTGGGACTCGGTGCCATATCTCGGACTCGGCGTGTCGGCTCACAGTTTTGACGGTGACACACGCCGTTTCAACAGAGCCAACCTCAAGGAATACCTGTCGGCAATTGAATCGGGCAGGGCATACTGCACTACCGACCCTGAGAACGACGAGAATAAATTTAACGATTACATAATAACGCGACTGCGAACGGCGCGCGGACTCGACATGACCGACCTGGCCGGCAGGCCGTT
This sequence comes from uncultured Bacteroidales bacterium, assembly GCA_947175245.1. Taxonomy (GTDB): domain Bacteria; phylum Bacteroidota; class Bacteroidia; order Bacteroidales; family Muribaculaceae; genus JAAVFS01. Next base: position 5,064 of record CAMWLW010000087.1, on the reverse strand, counting down.
CGGTTATCTTGCACCTCAGGTCGAAAAACCGTTGCATGAACTCGTCAGTTCGGGCGCACTCATAGTCGGCGACAGTGGTAATCTGGTGATACCTCACACCCGTTGGCTGACGAGCGACGCAGTGATACGCGAACTCATACTATAAAGTCTGAATTATGGAAAGAGAATATGCTTCTTCACTTCTTGAAAATGCAGTTACCGAGCTCTCACGACTGCCCGGCATAGGCCGTAAGACGGCCTTGCGCCTGGCGTTGCATCTGCTGCGCCGCGACCCTGAGGAGGCCGTGGCTCTCGGTGAGTCGATTATCCGTATGAGGAGGGAGATAACCTATTGCCGCTGCTGTCACAATGTGTCAGAGAGCGACGTGTGCGAGATCTGTTCCGATCCGCGCCGCGATGCCACCACGGTGTGTGTGGTCGAGAACGTCAAGGATGTGATATGCTTCGAGCGTACAGGGCAGTACCACGGCATGTATCATGTTCTCGGTGGATTGATTTCGCCGCTCGACGGTATTGGCCCTGAACAACTCGAGATTGATTCGCTCATAGAGCGTGTGGCCGAGGGGCAGATTAGGGAAATAATACTTGCTCTAAGCGCCACTATGGAGGGTGATACAACCAATTTCTACATATACCGTCGCCTCGGAACTCTGCCTGTCAAGGTCACGCAGCTCGCGCGTGGTGTCTCGGTGGGCAATGAGATTGAGTACACCGACGAGATTACGCTCGGCCGCAGCTTGCTTAACCGTACAGCTTTCAATGCCTGAAGTCATGGATATAATCTTACGCGCGCCCGAGCCCGGCGATGTAGATGCTATGTATCTGCTTGAAAATGATCCCGAACTGTGGAACGACGGCGTGACATTCGCCCCGCTGTCGCGCAAACAGCTGTGGGACTATGTCGATACATACGACGGTAATATATTCGCCACCGGGCAGTTACGTCTCGTTATCGAAACTGCTTCTGATGGCCGCTTTGCGGGTGTGATAGACCTGTATGAATTTGACCGTGTGAACCGACGGGCCTATGTCGGTATAACGGTCGTAAAATCTATGCGCGGTCACGGAGTCGGGTCGGCCGCTTTGCAGCAGTTGTGCAGTTATGCTGCCGATATGCTCGACATGAAACAGCTTGCAGCTGTAGTGCGCGAGGATAATGAGCCGAGTGTCACACTTTTCAAGTCAAACGGCTTTGAGGTTACAGGTCACTTCACCGAGTGGATAAAACGCGGTGACACATGGGTCGCCGCTCTACACCTGCAGCGCCGCCTGAAGCTTTAATTGGCACACGGATTGATAGGGTGCAGCTTCCAGCCACGGTAGCGAGGGCCCATGCTGCTGACCGTCTTGTGCCATAGGCTGCCGGGATTGCCTGTAAGGAGTTTTGAGTAGTTGTGCGGCTTTGTCACGGCCCATACATTCTGCTCTATTTCCTTTGCCAATTGACCGGATTCCCAGCCCGAGTAGCCCACATAGAACCTTAACAGGCCGTCGGTCGGATAACCTGCGTTGACATATTCCAGCACCTGATTGTAGTCTCCGCCTATGTACAGCCCTTTGGCTACTTCAATGCTTCCATTGAACAGCCCCGGCAGCGTGTGCAGATAGAACATGCGGTCGTCACCCACCGGGCCACCGCTGAACACCGGCACCTCAATCTTTTTGTTCACCTCGTCAACGATATCGCTCAGATTGTAGTTGGATTTCTTGTTCAGGGTGAGTCCCATCGACGGGCAATCATCGCCGTGGTCAACCAGCAGGATGACAGCGTGGTTGAAACATTCCTCGCTTAGGAACGGTTCGGCGACAAGCAGTGAGCCACATTCGGGCGACTCGGTAGTGAGATTTATGTTGAAAATAGTTGAGCGCAGGTCGGTTGGCATATCAGTAAAGTTTAGTGTGGATATCTATATAACAATATTTACACCCTCTTTAGTTCAATATATTAAGGTCTCAGTTGGCCGTTTCCGCTTAGCAGGTAACGCGTGGTTGTGATTTCACGCAGTCCCATAGGGCCACGCGGCCCGAGTTTTTGAGTCGAGATACCGATTTCTGCACCGAGGCCGAACTGGCCGCCATCGGTAAAACTCGTCGGCAGATTGACATACACACACGACGCATCGACCAACGACTGAAACCGTTCGGCCGCCGCGCTGTTGTCGGTGACGATGCTCTCGCTGTGGCCCGAGCCGTGACAGGCAATGTGGCTTATGGCGTCATCGATTGAGTCGACCGTACGTACACCCATCTTGTAGTCCATCCACTCCCGATCCCAGCACGTCTCGTCGGCTTCTTTCAGCAGCTTGGCGGGATAGCCGCCGTCGGCAAGTACCTTGTATGCGTCGGTGTCGGCGTGCAGCTCTACATTCTTGGCTGCCAGCGGCGCGAGGATTTCGGGCAGTTCAGACAGCCTGTCGCGGTGAATGAGCAAAGTGTCGAGCGCGTTGCACACACTCACACGGCGTGTCTTGGCGTTGGCTATGATGTCGCGGCCCATCGCGGCATTGGCATCACGGTCAAAATATACATGCACAACGCCCGCACCCGTCTCGATAACAGGTACCTGTGCGTTTTTTCGCACGAAGTCAATCAGGTTGCGGCCGCCACGCGGAATGACCACATCGACGTATCCTACCGCACCGAGCAGGGCCGATGTAGCCTCGTGGGTCGACGGCAACAATGTCGCAACGCTCTCGGGTAAGCCGTTTTCACGCAGTGCCCGGTGTATGAGCGCGATGGCGGCGCGGTTTGACGAGTCGGCGTCACGTCCGCCCTTGAGAATACATGCGTTACCGCTTTTGAGGCACAACGAGAACACGTCAAACGTGACATTAGGTCGGGCCTCATATATGACACCTATGACTCCGAACGGCACGCGTACGCGTCTCAGGTCTATACCGTTGGGCAGTGTACGGTGTTCCACCTCCTCGCCTACGGGGCAGGGTAGGGCGGCGACATGTCTCAGGTCAGCGGCAATTGCTGTCAATCGTTCGGGCGTTAGCTGCAGACGGTCATAGAGCGGATTGGTACTATCCATCATAGCCAGATCACGGGCATTGGCCTCGAGCAAACCGGCCATGTTATCTTCAATAAGTACAGCCAATGTGTCGATAACCTTTGAACGTAAAGCGTCGTCAATTGAAAGCAGGTAACGTGATGCCTCACGTGCTGCGGCAAATATATGGTTCATGAATTTGCGTTGTTAGATAGTTATTAAATCACGACTCGAGATACAGGTAGTCATAGTGTATCAACGGGCGCTGGCCGTGCCGGCCAATCGACTTAGCAGCGGCCTCCGAGTCCATCGATGCGCGTCCCACAGCAATGACGCTGCCGTCGGGAGCCTCTACCGACACTATGTCACCTTCTTCCCATTCGCCGTCGACCGATGTGACGCCGATAGGGAGCAGGCTGACGGCACGGTCGCTGCGCAGAATGTCGGCCGCCTGTTCGTTGACCCTTACAATGCCCTTGGCGAATGAACCGCTATGTGCAATCCAGCGCTTGATTGTGCTCAGTGGCTTGTCTGACGGCTCGAACAATGTGTGAGGCACTGAGTCGGGGTACTCTATCAGGTCGACCAGAACGTCTCGGCGGTCACCGCAGGCGATGATGACGGCGACACCCTCTTCCGATACCTTTGAGGCGATGCCACACTTTGTGCCCATTCCGCCGCGGCCAAATCCGCTTTTCGATGCTACGACATACCGGCTGAGGTCTTCGCCCGGAGCTACGCGCTCAATCAGTTTTGATGCAGTGTCATCGGGCGAGCCGGTGTATATACCGTCGATATTCGACAGTATAACCAGCATGTCGGCGTCAAGCATCGTCGCTATGAGCCCCGACAACTCGTCGTTGTCGGTGAACATCAGCTCGGTCAGCGACGCGGTATCATTCTCGTTGACTATCGGTATTACCCGGTTCTCAATCATGGTCATCATACAGCCGCGCTGATTGAGATAGGACGTGCGCGATGCAAAGTTTTCTTTCTGGGTGAGAACCTGTCCGACGACGATACCGTATTGGCCGAACAGGTCATTGTATAGGTTTATGAGCCTGATTTGGCCGATTGACGAAAAAAGCTGACGGGATGCCACACTGTCAAGCTGTCTGACCGACTTTATCGCACCGCGACCACATGCCACAGCTCCGCTTGATACCAGTACAATCTCATGCCCTTTGTCATGCAGATATGCAATCTGGTCGACGAGAGCCGACATGTTTGTCACGTTAGGTTTTCCATCTTTGCGTGTCAGCACATTGCTGCCCACTTTCACAACGATACGCATAGCTTACTTACCTGCTTTAAGTCCGGCAATTACGGCAGCCGAGAATCCGGCGGCTTCCATCGCGTTCAGTCCTTTGATTGTGATACCGCCCGGGGTGGTGACTTTGTCAATTTCGGTCTCGGGATGTGCGCCCTGACGAGACAGCAGTGCCGCCGCGCCTTTCAGTGTCTCGACGACAATCTCCTGGGCCTGCGACGCTCTGAAACCAAGCTCCACACCGCCCTCCGATGCGGCCCTGACATATCGCATGGCGTATGCTATACCGCACGAGGCCAAAGCTGTAGCTGCCGGGAGCAGTCGTTCTTCTATCGTCATGACTTTGCCGAGCAGCCCGAACGATTTAACGGCGTGGTTGGCCTTTCCGTTGGCCTCAACTATGAAAGTCATTGACTGCCTGAGCGTCATCGCCGTGTTAGGCATCGCTATCGACAGCACCGGTAGCAGCGTGCCCGATTCTTTGAGCATCATTGCCTTGAGCTCGTGACTGCTTATACCGGCCACAATCACAGTGACCTCCTGCCGGTCATAATCGATACACGCTTTCAACTGTTCTATGACCTCAGGCACGATCCACGGTTTAACCGCAATCACAATTAGATCAGCATTTTTTACTGCCAGGCAGTTATCGGTCGTGACTGTCATTCCCGCCTCTTGCAGTGGCGCGAGCTTTTCATGATGAGGATTAGCTACCGTGATATGGTTTGGCATTATCCCTGCATCGGCCAGTCCCGTCGCCATTGCCGCTCCCATAGCACCCGCGCCGATGACAGCCACC
>CAMWLW010000086.1 GCA_947175245.1 uncultured Bacteroidales bacterium | reverse complement strand
TTCATAAAAAAGCACTCCAAAAGTTTTTTGTCTAACTTTTGGGGTGCAGTTCAAACTTTGGTTGTTAGACAGCCTCTGCATTTTATAGATAATAAAATCTATTGCTTGAGTAATTCTTTCCGAATTCTTGAGAGATGAGTCGGCGTAATCTGAAGATATTCTGCGATCTCCTTTTGCGGCACATCCTGCTCCAATCCCGGATATTGAGCGATTAATGATTGGTACCGTTCTTTGGGTGCTCCGGTAAGAAATGAGCAGAATCGTTCAATCAAGGAATTATATGCCGATTCGGCAAATTGACGTCCCTGGCGATTGATATAGGGATCGTTCTCATAGAGAGATAAGAGATCAATGGCATCCATCATCCATACCTCTGTTTTGCGACCGGCTATAATATCAAACCGCGCCGGAAGATTGTGAAGACAATTGGGATAGTCGCCGAACAGTGCACCCGGAAAAGTAAAGCCCCCGATCATTTTATAGCCCTTGATAGTATAAATCAAATAACCCGATTTCACATATCCCATTTTGTTAGTCCGCCTGCCAAAACGACATACGGCCTCCCCTTTATTGAGCGTGACAAGCTCGCCTCGTGATTCTATCAAATCGAGCCAAAAGTCAATATCTATACCATCGATATGTCGATTAAAATGATTACTCATGCAAATGTCAAAAAAAAGGTGAGCCAACTATGCCACGTCTAAAATGAGGGTCGTAGGAAACCTTTGATACAGATGTAACAATAGCAGCCCACGCTATATGCGTGAGAACCACTATGCTATCTCTTGTATCAGGTTGAAAAATTCCTACGTTTTCATTTTACAAGATAACATAACGCTTCTTATTTTACCAAAATGTAGTGGAGAGGTTGTAACCTTTCCGACTGCCAAGATACAAATTTTTATGAAACGCCTGATGCCGAGAGGGCAAAAGTATCGTGGAACGGTAACTTTTGCGGTGGGTTTGTTCTTCGATCGAATGGAAAAAACGCGTCGGTGCCGTCGGTGCGGAGATTTTTGAATGGCGGTACAGTCACATCAGGAAATTAATTTTGTATGACAGCAATATTTACAATAACTTATGGCTTCTGGCTGTCTTGTATATTAAACTTGAATTTTATTGTGTTGGCAGTATATTTTGCGCCCATTCCGGCACCGTTTCAACATATTGTTTACCTATCACTCCGTTGCGCAGTCTGAACAAAGGGGTCGCCTTTTCATCTTCGCGGGAATTGTCGTATACATAAAGCCTGTCAACAATAGGTGCGATTTCGGCACACTGGGCAATCGACTTTATATAGCGTGAAATAATCTTAGGAATAGGAACATCGTGTCCCCCTTTCATCACACGCCGGGCTATACGAGCAGCATTGATAGTTGGATTTTCAGTGGATATAAAGAAAATTCTCACAAAGTAACCGGCTTTCTTAGCGCGACGGATAAAGTCTAACTTATCTGGAGCCGACATAACGGTTTCAAAGATAAGACTCTCACCACTGGTAAGACATTGTTCTCGCCACTGCTCACAGAAAAGAGCTGCCTCGCGCACGGCTTCTGGAGAATTCCAGTTACCAAATTTCTCCTGTGCCACTACATCGGGATTGATATAGACGGCATCTTCAAGCCAATCACTTTTGAGAACTTCAGAAGTGATTGTAGTCTTGCCTGATCCATTTGGTCCGGCAATGACAATCAACAGCGGTGCGTGACCATCCTTTCTCATTTCATATCAGTTTGGGTTGTACCACGTTTTTTAGCTTCCTCGCTTGCGCGACGGAGTTCTGCAAAAAACTTTTCGTCAGACTTGCGGTTGGTCTCTCTAACCTTTTCAGCCGCATTCTCCATCAACTGACCCAACTGTTCATCGCTCGGTTCATTATTGGAGTCAAAACGGTAAGAATTATATTCTACTTGTGTCATCTAACATTCTAATCAATCATATTCATAACATTAAGCTAAAGTCGCTTTTCCTGCAAAGATAATTCATTTTCTCGAATGTCGGCACTGCAGCTCTGGGAAATTTGGATAGTTGTTAAAAAATGTGTACCTTTGCGGCCGTTTTTCAGAAGGTACATATTTTATAAAACCAATCATAAATTTTTTGAGACTATGTTCAAAAATTTCCATGGTTTCCACCTTGTAGAAAGTTATCATGAGTGGAAACTTAACCATCGAAAGAGTAAGAATCCGCTGCCGATGAAGACTTTGAAGATTGTTTTGGCTGTCGTTGCCGCTCTCTTCTTCTGGATCGCGCCATCGGCTCTCTACGGACTACCTACACTTAATCCTGTAGAGCATCGAGTAATCGGAATATTTGTGTTTGCCGCTTTGATGTGGCTTCTGGAGCCTGTACCGGCATGGACAACATCGCTGGTTGTGGTTGTATTGCTTTTGTTCTTCACATCGAACAGCGCGCTATGGTTCATGCAGACCGACAGTGCGGGCACAACCTATGACAACTTAGTAAATTACAAGGATATACTTCATTGCTTTGCCGACCCGACCATCATGCTGTTCATCGGTGGTTTCATCATCGCTATTGCCGCTACCAAGAGTGGTCTTGATGTGAAGCTCGCACGCGTGATGCTGAAGCCGTTCGGTACAAAGAGCGAGAATGTGCTGCTCGGTTTTATTCTCGTTACCGCTGTGTTCTCAATGTTTATCAGTAATACCGCTACCGCGGCCATGATGCTCACATTCCTGGCCCCCGTGCTCAAGGCGCTGCCTGCCGACGGCAAGGGCAAGATTGGCCTGGCTCTGGCAATTCCTATCGGTGCCAATATCGGCGGTATGGGTACTCCTATCGGTACTCCTCCCAATGCTATCGCGCTGAAGTTCCTGAAAGATACGTTTGACGCGCAGATTGGCTTCGGCCAGTGGATGATGGTGATGGTGCCTCTCACACTCGTGCTGCTGCTCATAGCCTGGGTGGTGTTGCGCACTATGTTCCCGTTCAAGCAGAAAGAGATTCACCTCAAGATCGAGGGTGCGCACGAATCATCATGGCGTGATATCGTGGTATATATCACATTTGCGGTAACTATCGGCCTGTGGCTTACCGACTCGGTGACAGGCGTTAATGCCAATGTGGTTGCCATGCTGCCTGTCGGCGTGCTGTGTGTGGCCGGAGTGATAACCAAGCGCGACCTCGAGGAAATCTCATGGAGTATCCTGTGGATGATCGCCGGTGCGTTTGCACTGGGCATTGCACTCAACAAGACCGGCCTCGCAGCCCACATGATCGAGGCTATACCTTTCGGCAACTGGTCACCTGTCGTTGTAATAATCGGTTCGGGCCTGCTGTGCTGGCTTATGGCCAACTTCATCAGCCACACGGCGACTGCCGCGCTGTTCGTGCCTATTCTGGCTATCGCCGGCGAGTCGATGGGTTCGCAGCTTGACAGTGTGGGTGGTGTGACAACACTCCTTGTGGGTGTGGCCGTTTGCTCGTCGCTGGCTATGGTGCTCCCGATCTCGACTCCTCCGAATGCTCTTGCCGATGCCACCGGCTTCATCAAGCAGAAGGATATGGTGCGCACAGGTCTGATAATGGGTATCGTTGGCCTCGTGCTCGGATATGTAGTTCTTATCATGTGTGGCATCAACGGCTTGTTCTGATTATGAGAGTTTCAAGATATGTAACGATGGTGGCGGTTGCTGTTGCAGCCGCCACTTCGTCGCTTCCTGTCTATGGTCAGGAAACTGCGACCGAAAAATTCAACTATGTGCCACACATTCACGGTGCCATGCGCGCACGCTGGGAGGGCGAGCTGGATGCTGACCGCAGCCGTTTTCAGCTGCGCAACGCCCGCGTTACTCTCGATGGCGGTATAGCGCCGACGATCGACTACTTTCTGCAGGTCGACCTGTGTGACCAGGGCACAATGAAATTTCTTGACGGCTGGGCACGTATCAAGGTGACAAAGGGGCTGGCATTTCAGGCCGGTCAGTTCCGTATGCCGTTCGGTGTCGACCCGTTCAAGGCTCCGGCCAACTATATCTTTGCCAACCGTTCGTTCATCGGTAAGCAGGTGTGTAACGTGCGAGCCGTGGGTGCAAAGGCTACATATACATTCGATAAGATACCTTTGACACTTGAGGGCGGTGTATTCAATCCCACGTCTATTAATGACCACACGGGCTGGAACTCGTCGTACGCGTACGCCGGTCGTGCCATCTATCGTGCGGGCAGTTTCAAGTTTGACGCCGGCGTGCAGTCGTTGCGTCCCGACGGCATCCGTATCAATCTCTATGACGGTTGCATCAACTGGACTTCGGGCCGTTGGATTCTCGAGGGCGAGTATATGTACAAGCATTATACCAATGAGACTCACGCCGCTACCCATGCCTACAATGTATGGGGTGACTATCACATGCCCATCAAGGCCGGTGCATTTAACCGCCTGTCGTTCCAGGGACGTTTTGATGGCATGACGGCTCACTCGTCGGGCAAACGCAACAGTGACGGCGTGCTCACGACCAACGACCCGGCGCGCAACCGCGTGACAGTCGGCGCCACAATAAGCTATGTCAAGAAGCCTGTGTGGCTTGATATACGCGCTGACTATGAGAAGTATTTCTACCATCACGGGGTTGATCCCGTTCTCGGTCAGGGCGATCGTCTGGTTCTCGAAATGGTGCTGAGATTCTAAAAATCGGTTAATATATATAATATACCCCCGGTTCGCAACGAAGGCGAGCCGGGGGTATATGTTTCTTATAAAAGGTGGATTAGAAGTCGAAACGCTCGAGTGTGAGTGTACCGCATTTTTCGAGCTCGGGAACGAGGCGTTTGAAATGGTCTGACTCGCTGTGTGCCTTCAGGCTTTCTTCATCCTGCCATGTCTCGACAATCTCTATATGGTTATCGGATGTGAGGCTGGCGAACGCTTCGTAGGTAATGCAGCCCTTGTCGTGAAGCGATAATTCGACCAACTCAACGGCGGCCTCGACAGCCTTTTGGTTAAATGAGCTGTCGGCTATTTCAAGGAAACAGTTTAATCTTATCATAATTGTTGGATTTGGGGTTAATGTATGTGTCTTTTAGATAGTCGTATTACTGCAGATTGTTGAGGATCTGAGCAAGTTCCTCGTCGGTAGCGGTCAGTCGGCGTCGGCACTCGGCTATTAGTTCGGTGGCGCGCCGTGTATAGGCGGCAAGTTTGTCGATGTCACAGTTGTCTGACTGCATGGCCGAGATTATGCGCCCGAGTTCGCTGATTGCCTCATTATAGCTGAGGTCTTTTACAGGTTTTTGTTCCATGATGATATGATTGTGGGGCTATTTTATTATTGAGGTTATTGTTCCGTTGGCGAGGGTGGTCTCGATGGTGTCGCCGGGTTTTATCTGATCGGTCGACGTGACTGCATGGCCATCGATGCGCGTGATGGAGTATCCGCGGTTCAGGACAGCTTGGGGTGAGAGTGCGTCGAGCAGACTCGTGGCGTTGTCAAGGCGGTCGTTGGCGCGCTTGACGGCTGTCGTTGCAGCGGTAGCGAGATTGGTAGCCATGACATCGAGCTGTGACATCGCGGGGATGAGGCGCCGGCTGCTGATGCCCGATAGGAGCATGACGGCTTTGCTCAGGCGCAGCGATGCGCGACGTGTGGCATCGAACGGTGCTATCGGCAGCAATCCCTGATAGTAGCTTAACTGTTCCTTGCATCCGGTGACGATACCGTTGGCTCGGGTGAAGATGGTCTGTGCAATGGTGTCGAGCGCGGCCAGGGCGCGGTCGCCGCGTTCAATGAGCCACTCGGCAGCGGCGGTGGGGGTCTTGACCCTCATGTTGGCCACCGAGTCGAGCAGGGTGATGTCGCGTTCGTGGCCTATGCCAATGATGACGGGGATGTCGAAGCACGCTATGTTGTAGGCGAGATCGTAGTCCTCAAAACACTGCAGGTCGCTTGTAGCACCGCCGCCACGGATAATGACGACACAGTCCCACCAGTCATCGTTGGCGATGGCCTCGAGGGCGTTGATAATCGACGCCGGGGCACTCTCGCCCTGCATCACGGCCGGAAACAGGCGCGGCTCGAAACGCAGTCGCGAAGGGTTGTTGAGCAGCTGGTTGCAGAAGTCGCCGTAGCCGGCCGCTCCGGGAGCTGAGATGATGGCGATGCGTTGCACGATGTCGGGCCACTCGAGATTGCGGTTGAGGTCAAGCACGCCGGCCAGCTTCAGTTTCTCGATATTCTCGCGGCGTCGGCGCAGTAGGTCGCCCATCGTGTAGTCGGGGTCGAGATCGCTGATAACCATCGACATGCCATAGACGGGGTGCATGTTGACCGATACCTGCACGAGCAGTTTGATGCCGCTTGATATTGACTGACCTGTGGCACTCAGCAACTTGCGGTTAAGCTCGGTGTAACGGTTGGCCCAGATGACACCTCGGGCCTTGGCTATCTGCACGCCGTTGGCGTCCTTCTCGAGCAATTCCATGTAGCAGTGTCGGTTGCGTACAGCTACATCGCTCAATTCGGCGGTCACCCATACATTCTGAGTGAGCGGCGACGAGATGATGCGTTCAGCAATGATGCGGTTCAGTTTGGCGAGTGATATCGATTCGTGCACGGGGTAGGGTAGGCGGCTATTTTACCTGCTTCCAGTTTTTGCCGGTCCATTTGAACGATATTGACGGGCGCAGGTAGGGTTTGACAAATGTGTAGTCGTCGGCAGGTATGAGCTTAGACAGTGTCTGGGTCATTGTGAGCGTGCCGTCGTTGAACGTATATATGGCCGGGACGAACGGTATCGCGTTCTCGATTTTATCGCGTACATTGCGTCCTGACGGCAGCATCCACAGGTCGAGACTGTTATGGTCGGGCAGACTCATGCCGGTGGCCAAGTGCCAGTTTTGATCGTAGGTGACGGCATAGCTGTCGGGCGTGGGCAGTGCGAGAGTATTGATTACCAGCAATACCGAGTCACGACCGGCCGCGAGGGGTATGAGCGTCACCTCGGCCACGTTGGATGTCGAGACCGTTATTGACACATCGTTGGCCGACCGTACTGATGCTTCTCCGCCGAAGGCGTTGCGGCTTGCTACCGATGACCCGCTGTCATAGTAGTCGAGCATGTCGAGACGTGTGATCGAATCGATTGTCTCGATAATGTCGGCCGGAGCTTTGATGAAGGCTTCACGCGGCGTCAGTGCTGATGCTGAAATACCGCCGGCCACCAGCAGTAAAGGTAGTAATATGTACTTTGTCAGATTCATCTTAACAGTATTAGTGCAATTCGGTAGCAAATATACTATTTACGTCCCGATTTTTTACCTTTTTTGCGCTTGAAAACACCAAACGGCTCGTCATCGCCCTTTTCGTGTGAGCGGCGATTTGATGTGCGCGCATAGTCTTTGTCGGGTTCAGCAATCTCGCTGTAGAGGCGTTTGCCCATGAAATCGGCGTTCTTGAGTGCGCCGACAACCTTCTTGGCATCACGTTTTTTGACGTCGAATAGGGTATAGGCCGGGAGCAGGTCTATGCGACCGACGTCGACGCGCTGGCCGGCTATCGTGTGATTGAGCATGTCGATGAGGTTGCCGGCATAGAACCCGTCACGTTTGCCCACGTTGACATATATCCGCTCCATGCCTTTGTCGGCCGTGCGGCGGTCTTTGTCCTTGTCGGTGAGCTGCTTGCCGTTTTCGGTCTTGCGCTTCTCCTTGGCCGGTTTCTCGTCAATGACGTCGATTGAGGGGGCGTCCTTGTAGTAGTCGAGCAGGCGTTTGAATTCGAGCGACAGGACGCGTTTGATGAGGTCTTCACTTGAAAGCCATCCCAGTTTCTTGATGACCCCCGGGGTGTACTTGTCCATCTCGGCATCGTCAACCTCGACGCGTTCAATCTTGTCGGCCAGGTGATAGAGCTGTTTCTCGATGATGTGGGCCGGTGTGGGCACCTCCTTGCGTTCAAATTTCTTGCCGATGATGCGCTCAATCTCTTTCAGTCGGCCTTTCTCACGGGTGTGTATGATGGCGATTGAGACACCGGTCTTGCCGGCTCGGCCCGTACGGCCTGAACGGTGGGTATAGACAGCGGTATCCTCGGGCAGACCAAAGTTGATGACATGGGTGAGGTCATCGACATCGATACCGCGGGCAGCGACGTCGGTGGCGACGAGTAGCCTGATGACGCGGTCGTGGAATTTCTTCATCACAATGTCGCGCTGCTGCTGAGACATGTCACCGTGCAGGGCATCGGCATTGTAGCCGTCGCGTATGAGTTCGTCGGCAATCTCCTGGGTGTCGCGGCGAGTGCGGCAGAAGATGATGGCGTATATATCGGGATTGTCGTCGGCGACGCGCTTCAGCGCCAGATACTTGTCGCGAGCATTAACGAGATAGTAGACGTGCTTGACGTTGGCGGCGCCTTCGTTGCGCGTGCCTATGACATATTCAACAGGGTCGTGCATGTACTTTTTGGCGATGCGGGCTATCTCGGGGGGCATGGTGGCTGAGAACAGGAGCATCTTGCGCTCGGCAGGTACATGCTCAAGAATTTCATTGATTGAATCCTGGAAGCCCATGTTCAGCATCTCGTCGGCCTCGTCGAGAATGACGGTGTGTACGCTGTTCAGTTTGGCTACACGGCGGTTTATGAGGTCGATTAGTCGGCCCGGGGTCGCCACGATAATCTGGACACCGCGTTTGAGCGCCTTGATCTGGCTCTCGATGCTCGAGCCGCCGTAGACAGGCAGCACGGTCACATCATCAATATATTTTGAGAAGTCGGCAAGGTCGCCTGCAATCTGGAGGCAAAGCTCACGCGTTGGGGCGATGATAAGCGCCTGAGGCTCATGGAGCGAAGCGTTGATGCGTTGCAATACGGGCAGGCCGAATGCCGCCGTCTTGCCCGTACCTGTCTGGGCCAGGGCGATGACGTCGGTATCCTCGTTAAGCAGGTGGGGAATAACTTTTTCCTGTACCGGCATCGGGTTCTCAAATCCCATGTCGGCTATAGCTCTAAGCAGGGGTTCGCTGACCCCTAATTCGTCAAATGTCATATATACTTGAATTTTATTTTACAAAGATACAACACTTGAGCGGTTAAAATGTCAGAACTGTTAAATAATTTTTAGGACTTTAATAAGGCAAATCGGCGTGGGGCGCGGGAGGCTGCCGCTATTACGGCCAAACTATCCATACGTTTCATAAGTGTTTTGGCAAGTTGGCGTATACGCGACCGACTGGCGTTATTGAGGGTGTTGCCGGCTGCGATAACCACTTCAACCGCGAGTTCATACATCTCGATAATCTTATCGGGAGATATTTTCTGATTATTAGCCGGTGATTTTGTTTGTTGCACATTGTCAGGCTTTATGCTTGATTTCTTAGCTTTGGCAGCTCGGCTGAGTCGACGGCGGCGAGCGGTGCGTATGCGTTTCTTGAGGTTGTTGACAACTTCGATGATGATTTGCTGTGTGTCAGCGGGTAGTTCTAACTGTTCGATATCCTCGTCGGTCGATTCGGTTAGTCGCTTGCATGTTGAGAGAACTTCCGACTGGTCTTTGGGGTCGAGTTGAAGCAAATTGGTGAAGAATTTGTTGGAAAGTGTGAGTTTCATAATAATTACGTGGCTGATACTGATGTTTAAGGAGTTAAAAATTTTGTGGTTGTTTATGTGTTTTCGAATGCAAAGATAATATGCGTAGAGGCCGAAGTCAAGTAATATTGCAAAAAATCAACAAGAAAAATATACTGCTTATTGTATTTGATTAGAATATTTGTAGTAACTTTGCCGACGATCAGGTTGTGATCAATCTGTGTCACGCAGAAATCACACGAGAGAGGGAACACGGTGAGAATCCGTGACAGTACCCGCTGCTGTAAGTTCCTGTTAACCAAAGATTGCTCACATTATGCCATTGCCTCGCGGTGAGAAGGCGTGAGTAAATCGAGGGAACAAGTCAGAAGACCTGCCCGATCAACTTGCCACGCTGAAGCGCCTGCGGGATTATAGGCCACGCTGACTGTCACATTATATATTAATGTGTATTAGTTTGGTTGATTATCCTGTTGTGTTGCCCCGGGGTGTGGCTACGACAGGAATTTTTTTATAACCAAACGCGATATATTAATATGAATCTGAAATCTACTCTTTTGCTGTTGGCCATGGCTGGCGTTACAAGTGGCAGCATAGCCGCGACCGATGAAATTGTTCTTGATCTCACCAAGGCTACCACACAGCTCACGTTTGATGCCGACAACGGTATGTGGTTAGGCACGTATGACGATGACGAGGAGTCGATCGAGAGCCAATGTTTTTCATTTGTAAAAAATTCTATGGGTGATTACAAGACCTGGTGGGGTATCACTGCTTCAAAAAGTGCTGACAACACGCCCCGGGCCGATTATACTACCTATCAGTTCAGCAACATGGCGCTCGGCGGCATTGTCCTTGACGGTGACGGTAAGATCAAAACCGATGCCAACGGTATGCCCGAGACCAGTGGCGATGTTCCTTACCTCGTGTGCTACGGTAACTCAGGCTGGGGACGCCGTTACATCGACATGACATTTAATGATAATGCACTATACGAGCCTGTAGGTGTATATGTCAATTTTAACAGCTATACGTTCTATACCCTGGTTATGGGTGATGCCATGTGTCGCGCCTTCAACGACGGCGACAAGTACACAGTCACGTTCAACGGTGTTGCCGCCGATGAGAGCGTTAAAAGTGTGACGGTTGACCTCGGTGCGTGTGAGAACGGCATCCTGTCGGTGTCACGTGGCTGGACGTGGGTCGACCTCTCAGAACTCGGCCCGGTTAACGAGATATATGTTGACCTCAATTCTACCGACCAGGGTGTATATGGTATGAACACTCCCTCTTACCTGTGTATGGACAAGCTCACCGTGCGCAAGGCTCAGTCGGGTATCAACGCCGTTAGTGCCGATGCCAATACGCTTAGCTACGACCGTGCCGCCAAGACCGTGTCGGTGGCCGACGGCGCCTTTGCAATCATTTATGATGTCAACGGCAACAAGCTCATGAGCGGCGAGGCAACCACTTATGACGTGTCGGGCCTGTCGCGTGGTGTTTACATCATCAGGTCGGGTAACACAAGCATGAAGTTTGTTCGATGAAATCTCTTGTCAGTACATTGGTTCTCGTGGCTTGTGGCAGCCTCATTCTCCCGTCGTGTAACAAACACGATGTGATTGAGGCCGGTGTTGATGACTCGGCAGGGCGTCCCGCCTTCAGCGGATGCTCGGCTTACTCGACGCGCGTCTATGACTACACTCCGGCCCCGGGCCAGTTTATCAACGACGTGGCTATGGGCCGGCTTGCCGATGTCAACGAGGCAGCCAACTATGCTTTCGAGCGGCTCGAGCAGGGACAGTTTGTGTCGCTCGGAGCGTTCGGCGGTTACATCGTCGTGGGTTTTGACCACAGCATCGTGAACACCGGCGGCTATGATTTCAGTATTCGCGGTAACAATTTTGACGGCTCAAATGAGCCGGGTGTCGTGTGGGTAATGCAGGAC
>CAMWLW010000085.1 GCA_947175245.1 uncultured Bacteroidales bacterium | reverse complement strand
CAAAAAATGAGCACCGACCCCCCCAACCCCCGCCCCTCACTCATATCGCGGCTCACAGCCTGGGCCCTGAGGCAGTGGAACTACTGCTCGGAAGGCGTCTGGACCGACACCCGCCGCAGCTGGCGCGTGCGCCTCATCAAGACCCTCAACCTCTCGGTCCGCTCGTTCCTTGACCGCGACCTCCAGTCTCAGGCCGCCGCCATGACCTTCAAGACCGTCCTCGCCATCGTGCCCGCCCTCGCGCTGCTCTTCGCCATCGGCAAAGGCTTCGGCTTCCAGAACCTCATCCAGACCGAGCTCGTGCGCTTCTTCCCCGTACAGTCTGACGCCGTCGAGGCCACCTTCACGTTTGTCGACAGCTACCTCGCCTCGGCCAACGAAGGCATCTTTGTAGGCGTCGGCATCGTCTTCCTGCTCTACACCCTCATCTCGCTGCTCGGCTCGGTCGAGGACTCGTTCAACCTCATCTGGGGCATCAAGCGCGGACGCACCATCGGCCGCAAGATCACCGACTACACCGCCATCCTGCTCATACTGCCCGTCATGCTCCTCTGCTCCAGCGGCATCACCGTCTTCATGAGCTCACTGCTGCAGACAGCCCTGCCGTTCAAGATCATCACCCCCCTCATCAGCGGCATCGTCGACTTCATCGGCGTCCTCCTCGGCTGGCTGTTCTTCGCCGGCACCTACACCCTCGTACCCAACACCCACGTCAAGTTCAAGAACGCCTTCATAGCCGGCATCCTCGCCGGCACCGGCTTCATCATCCTCCAGTGGCTCTTCGTCACCGGCCAGATCTACGTCACCCGCTACAACGCCATCTACGGCAGCTTCGCCTTCCTGCCCCTGCTGCTGCTGTGGCTCCAGCTCGTGTGGCTCATCACCCTCGCCGGCGGCGTCCTGTGCTACGCCTCACAGAGCATCTACGAGTTCAGCTTCAGCACCGAGATAGCACGCATATCGCCCGACTACCGCCTGCGCATCATCCTCGGCGTCATGCTCATCACCGTCAAGCGCCGCGAGCAGGGACTCCGCCCCATCGACGAGAGCCAGATATCGTCAGCCTACGGCCTCCCCATCTCACTCATAACCAAAGCCGCCAACGACCTCATCGACGTCGGCCTGCTCGAACGCGTCCTCGTCACCGACGACAACGACTCACCCTCGCGCGGCATCGCCCCCGCCCTCGACACCGACACCATCACCCTCGGCCTCATACTGCGCCGGCTCGCCAACAACGGCACCCACAGCTTCATCCCCGACTTCGCCACCCGCTTCCGGTCAGTCAACGACACCGTCGACCGGCTCCAGGCCGGCATCACCCCCGCCGCCGACAGCATCCTCCTGCGCGACCTCACCCTCGACTGAGGCCCACCTCACAGTCCATTGGTTCTAATGGTTATAAATTTGGTCAAAAAGACGCATTTTTATATAAAATTTGCCTTTAGGCAAGATTTTTACTATATTAGGTACCGTAAACCAATCCCTCTCCCGTTATGCGTACCCACAAGACCATTCTGCGACATTACCTGACGGCTATATCGCTCGTCCTGTCGACTTTTCTCGGTGTTTCAACTTCAGCTCAGACAGGCAACGGCGAGGGGCTGTGGAATGTGCCGCGTGTTGGCGGTGAGACCATTACCGAGCCGTCGCCCGAGGCCACGGCGATGCGCCGCTATCAGGATTTCCCGGTGAGCTATGCCACGGGCACGGCCGACATTTCCATTCCGCTGCTCGACCTCCCCGGCGGTCAGGTGGGCGTTTCGCTCGGACTGCGCTACCACACGGGCGGCATCAGGCGCAACGACATTTCGACAGGCGTCGGCCTCGGTTGGTCGCTCACAGGCCTCGGCCAGGTCTCGCGCCAGATTAACGGCTTCCCCGACGAGTGGAAAGGCAGTGGCAGTGCCAAGGTGAGATTCGATCAGCAATACGGCAGCGAGGACTGGCACTACTATCAGAAAATACTTCACGACAGCATCGAGACCCAGTATGACCGCTACAGCTACTATTTCCCCGGCTATTCGGGGGCGTTCATGATCATAAACGGCAATATAAGGCAATTACCCGAGACCGACCTATCGATTACCCGTATTCCCGATACAACCGATCCCGATGCTACCGACGCGTTCGAGATCATGACCCCCGAGGGCGTCAAGTATCGCTTTGATGTCAAGGAGCGAGTATCATATCAGCAGCAGTCTGAACCGGCCGAACTGCCTATCTTTATCAATAAAAGCTACACGGCAGTGAGCGCGTGGAATCTCTCACGCATCACCGGGCCACAGGGTATTGATCAAGTCGATATCTCCTATACTCCAATTACACAATGGACTCGCTATCACAATATCTTCCTGGGGGCAACGACATACTCCTATCGTTATGTCGATCCTGTATTCATGTGGCAGTATGAGGTAACTGACAATACCAACAGCCACGGTACGGGAGGTGTCAATCAGACAACTTTCATTGACCAGCGCCTGCCTCTGAAGATTACATCACGGTCGGGGTCTATTGACTTCACCATAAGCCGCGGATTAAACACTTCGACCGGCTCACCGCGTGACTACATCACCGGCATGACCCTCAAGGATGCTTTAGGCGTCGCCGTCAGTACGGTAACTTTTGATAACAGCACCACGCACGCCGATAACCGTCAGCGCCTTAAAGCTGTCACAAAAACAGTTGACAATATCGTTACTGACAAATATACTTTCTCATATTTCGATGCCGTTACGGCGACAGGGTATGATGCGTTCGGTTACAGCAACGGCAAATCAGGAACCCCTTCTGAGATGCACCTCGTCGACTACAATAACCGCATCAGGCCTAACCGCGCCACCGATAGTTTCTATATGACCAGTGCTGCCTTGAAGTCTATTACCGATATTACGGGCATAACCACGACATTAGACTATGAACCGTCGGTCATAAATATACCGGGCGACGGCAGTTACTCGCCGTTTTATGGAGATGTGACTATCGGTATGCGTCTGAGCAGTGTCACCACTCGATGTAATCAGACAGGCCGCTACCGCAAGCGCTCGTTTTCTTATTCTGATGCCAAATGTAATTACCCGTTACAACTGCTTTGTTACGGCGATTTTGTCTCACAATCAGGTAGTGTTAACGAGATGGAATTTATGGGTGCCGGCTACAATAAATTCCTCTCAGCCGCCTACACTTCGTCTTCCAAGTTGCAGGGATTCGCGATGGAGGGTGCGACAATCTATTACGGCACGGTAAGGGAAGACATCATCGGCACAAATATTTCTACACCAATAAGGGTTGAGTATGAATATAACCTGAATAGCCTTAATAACCGATTTGTCAATGGAGGCAAAGAGACTATCGCAATATGTCTTAACCATTATGATTATCCACAGCCTACAAAAGAGTATCTGGACTTGTTTAAAAATAATTTCCCATCCGCTTCAAAAGATGTGATTTATCATCCTACACGCGGCTATATTGAGGAGCATATCGGTGCGTCGCCATTGCTGACAAACAAAACTACCTATGAATATATAAACGGTTTTTACCGCCCGAGATACAAGGAGCGCAGCTATTACTCCGAGTCTGATTATACACACATTGTTAATGGTGCATTCTGCGAAAGTACGGTACTGAGGTTCATCCCATTGGTTTTTGATACACAATTGCAAATCGACTGTGCCAACGATATGAGTTTCTTCTTCACGACGGTCGCCACCTCGCGTTTTGTGTGTGACTCGACCGTAGTGACGACCTACTATGACGCGGTCGGGGGCACCCAGCCCTCGCGCGAGGTCAGGACAGTCTATCTCAACCGCCGCGGTCAGCTGCATGACACACCCGGGTTCTGCCTCAACAGTTTCGCTGTCCCCGATGCTCCGGCCCACTATCCGTTAGGTACTGTGACCTCGTCGGGCGGTGAGTCGATAACCCATATCAGTGCTACGGCCGAGTATTCATTCGACATATCGGCAATCGAGTGCGCCATGAAAGGCATGCGCCGTCTGCCCTCATGCGAGAAGTGGGTACTGAATACTGCCGCTGGTTCCGACTCTATTATCCGCAACTATGAGTACAGCCGCTTTACATCCGGCTATATATTCAGGCCGTCGCGTGTATATACCGTCACCGACCCCAAATACGATTATCTCACCTACTACTCCGACATCTCGCAATACAATGCCGTCATATCGTCACAGCAGTACACCGGCTATGACTCGCGCGGCCGCATAACCGCGATGACCGACAACCAGGGGCGCCGCATATCGGCCGCGTGGGACGACGAGTACGACATGCTCATGTCGATGTCGCTGCCCGATGCCGGTCTGACCACCTCCTACACCATCCGCCCCCTTATCGGCTACACCTCCATCACCTCGCCGTCGGGCAAGACTCGGCGGTTCAGCTACTCGGCCGGCCGCCTTGTCGCCGAGCGCAATACGGCCAATGAACAGGTCGCCTCATACACCTATCAGTTAGCCGGTGACGGCACGTCAACCGACGGTCGCAACCGCTTCACCGCTACCGTCCACGACTCGACGGGCGACGCCACCGAGACCACCTACTACGACGGCTTCGGTCTGCCCGTCCAGACCGTCGCGACCGTGGCCGGCGGCAACCTCGTGCGCTCGGCCATCGAGTATGACGCCCTCGACCGCCCCGTCAGGCAGTACCGCCCCGTGCCGGCGTCCGACTCTGATTACCTGGACTCATACAATACCGCCGCCGTCAGCCACTACGGCGACTCTCGGCCTTACTCGTCGGTCTCTTACCGCAACATGGGCGGCGACAAGCCGTTGCAGGTCATCGCCGAGGGTAGCCTGATGCAGTCCCACCCCACACAGTACCAGTACACCTGCAACAACGAGACGACCCCGATGTATAAGTGCCGCCGCTACCGTCTCACTGGCTCAGCCACGAGCGAGACAGTCAGGCTCGACGGCTTCTACAAGGCCGGTGCACTCGATGTCACCAAGGCCACCGACCCCGACGGCTGCACACTGCTGACGTTCACCGACTGGCGCGGCATCAAGATACTCGAGCGCCGCGTGCTCACCGACAACACCTTTGCCGACACCTACTACCTCTATGACGTCCTGGGCAACGTCCGCGTCATTCTGCCCCCCGAGGCCTCGTCTCTCATGACTTCCAACGGCAGCAGTTGGGCGGGCAGCAATCCCACCTACTCAAAATATGTCTACATCTACCGCTACGACCGCCGCGGCAACTGCGTCTACAGCAAGGTGCCCGGAGGCGGCGCCGTCACCATGCGTTATGATAAATTCAACCGCCTGACATTCCGCTCGAGCGAGGAACTCGACGCCGATGGAGCATGTGAGTTCTTAACTTACGACCCAATCGGTCGTCCTGCCGTGTCGGGGTTGTACTGGGAATCACTTCCATCATTGCCCGATACCGTTTCGGCAACTGTCACCTACACAGCAGTAGGTAGAGCTATTGGCGACACTGGCTACTCGGGCTGTAGCTACATCAACAGTCTGTTGGAATATAGCCAGATAGGCATTGCCAACTACTATGACAGCTATTCTAATCTGCCAACGGCCGTATTTGACTCTCTTCGGTTGCGACTGCCCGATCTCGACCCATCAGCTGCGGCGGGTAACCTGGCGGCAGTACGCACCGGCGTCTATGACGGCACCGAAACATATTTGGATTTGACCGATGCGGCTCACTCACTCTATTCGCTATACTCTTACGATACCGAGGGACGGGTACTCGGGGTGGCCGAGACGTCGGCGGTGCCGGGGTGGGAAACGTTGCTCACCACTAATTATTCACGTCTCGGGCATAAGAAATGGGAGACATACACGGTGTTCACCCCCGATTCGGTGTACCGCACCGAGAGCAGCATCACACATGATGCGATGGGTAATCCACTTGACCGATTTGACAAATTCCGCCGAGGCACGGCACAGGAGGGAATCAACGGCGACCTTGTCAAGGGCATAAGATCCGAGTATCGATATGACGTTTTAGGGCAGTTGGAAAAGAAGCTCTACGGCAACAAGGACGTAAAATATGAGTACAATTTACGGGGACAACTGACGTCGATATCGGCAGGCGACCTGTTCTCTCAGACACTTAATTATGAGACGGGAACATCGCCCTGCTACAATGGCAATATCTCTGAAATGTCGGTATGTTACAGCGGCGGCAGTCCCATAACCCGAAAATACACCTACGATCGCATGAACCGCCTGACGGCGATGACGTCGAGCGACGGTTTCAATACTGCATATACCTACAATCTCAATTCCAGCCCGCTGACGATACAGCGATACGGACTGATGTCAGACGGCACTGTCGGTCTTATAGACGATTTGAAGTTGACCTACTCGGCCAACAGGCTCACACAGGTTGTGGACTACGCCGATCCCGTGATACTCGAGAACTCGCTCGACTTCGATAAATCGTCGTGCAATTATACTTACGATCTCGATGGGCGGCTTTACAGCGACGGGACAATAACCCAAGCGATGTATACACCGTCAGGTAATCCGTTGTATTTTAGAGGTTCTAATAATAACAAATTGTTAATGGGCTACCGATACAGCGCAGCGGGTGTCAAGCTGTCATCGACTTCATATCAACAAATACAACTGTCAGAAATAGATGATCTGGAAATTTCGAAATTGTCTACCGGCAGATTCCCTATTGACAGTACCAAGTTAAAGCCCACCATCCCTACACTGCCTATTGGTAAGATTACGACACGATATTATCTCGGCACGATGGAGTTTTGCGATGCGCAAAACTACGGGACTCCGCGGTTTGAGCGCGTCACGATGCCGTGGGGATACATTGATGCCGCCGGCGCTGTACACTATTACATACAGGATTATCAAGGAAATGTACGCGTGGTGGCTGATGCCACGAGCAACATCGAGCAGGCGACCGACTACTACCCCTACGGCATGCCGATGGCAACCTCGACAGGCGCCGAGGTAAACCGCTACAAATACAGCGGCAAAGAACTCGAGACCCGCAACGGCCTCAACTTCTACGACTTCGAGGCCCGCCTCCACTTCCCCGCCATCAACTTCATGAACCAGCCCGACGTCAACGCTCGCGACTACCCCTGGCTCAACCCATACCTCTACTGCGCCGCCAACCCCATCGCCAACATCGACCCGACAGGTCGAGATATAGTCGTATTAAATTACGGAACTTGGCTCAATCAACATTTAGCAATGTTAATACAAAACGAAGATGGTAAGTGGCAATATTATTCTATAAACGGAAATAATGTTTTTTCTTCAGGAAATCATACTGGTGGACGAGAGTTTAATGATATAGCCGTTGGTAGTTGGGACTCGCCACAAGAATTTATGAATTCATCATACAATACAAGATTAGATAACGATCAAAGTAAATCTGATCCTAATATGAATAATTTTGGGTATACTGAAGGTTATCAAATCGAGACCACCGCATATCAAGATTTTATAATGAGAGAAAAATTTACTGAGATTTCAAACACTGAGTATGATATAGTAAGCAATAACTGTGCCACAGCTGTACAAGAAACCATGGTTCATGCATTAATACCTGTCTCAAAACCGACGTATACCGTAGAAACAGTTCGGACAGAGTCAATAATTGGACCAATTGATGTAGTGAAAAGTGTACAAATTAGCTGTAACATAAATTTTATTCCTAGTGAGGCTTATAAATCAATTATTAAGTGGAACCCTAGGGGTACGTACATTTACAGGGAAAATGAATAAGAATAATTAACCTTAAAGTGAATGATTAAATGAATGCCTTTTGTAGTAAAACAGCTGAATCTGGAGATAATCATTCTTGGATAAATCAAGTAACAGCCTATAGCTTCGAGTATATAGGTTTCATCCTGATTATCGCCTTTTTTACAAATATATTTGAATATCACGCCGACGTGTTACATTATATATTGTTATCTGCAATATTGTATGGAGTATATGTTATGATAAACCACCTGTTCGTAAAAAAATATGTGTCAATCAAGACGATTTTAAAATTTGAGATCTTGCTACTGATTGCTATGAGTAATATATTAATGGGTCTATTGTTCAAGTAGCACAATAAATAATCTATGAAAATGACAATGACAATAAAGAAGGCTATCGCATACGGTTATTTATTTTATGCCTTTGGCTATTTGATATTAATTTTTTCACAAACATGTAGCCCGAATTGTTCACGGCCGATAGGTTATTTCTTAGTTTTACTCGTTACACTTGCACTATATAGTGTATATGTGATAATCAATCACTTATTTTTAAGGCTCGTCATATCTCATAAAACACTTGGTATGATTGAAACTAACTTGTTGCTTGTGTTGATAATCATCTTTTGTAAAAGTCTTAATCTTTGGTGAGTTGGTCGAGATAATACTACAATATATATAGCTCACCTAATATACCAATAATTATCAATCCTGATGGCAAAGTACTTAGTGAGGATCGTTTTTTGATAACCCATTAATTTAATGAAATCGATGAATAAAATAGCATTTATAGCCGTTGCAGTAGTGGCGGCATGGACGGGAGCGGCGGCGAGGACGATGTACAGCGTGCAGCCGGTGGCCGACGTGGAGCTGTCGGGCCGCGTGTGGAACCTGACGGAGTGTGAGCCCGTGGGCGCCGAGTTTGAATACAGGGTCGACGAGGGCGACACCGCGCGCGTCTGGTCGCCCGACAAGCGGTTTGACTTCACACACCGCGGCGACTCGGTGATGCAGACGTGTGCCGAGACGCGCGCCTACAGGGCGTTGTTCTCGCCGGGCGTCGTCAGGCAGCGCGGCGATGGCGGCGGCGCGGCGGCGTTCGCCGTCAAGGGCCGCGTCTACCAGTCGGGCTACATTGCCGGCGAGGGGCTGGCGGTGGCCGACGTGCCCTCGCGCGGAACGGCAATAGTGAACGGCGGCGACACCATCGGCGCGTGGCTGCATCACGACGTGGTGACGATAAGCTGGACGCTGACGGGTGACAGCCTGACGGCAATCGGCTCGGTGCCCGACTCGCTGACCATGACAACGGTGATAGAGAGCTACCGCGTGACGGGCGACGGCGAGCCGTTCCCGAGGGCCCTGAAGCGCGTCGAGCGGCAGATGGCCGGCGGACGCGTGGTGGCCTGTGACAGCTCGGCATGGGTGCTGAGCTACACGCCGGGCATCGAGGCCGAGCGTGCAAACCGCGCCGCGAGGAGCCGGCGCCCCGGCGGCCATGACAACGGCCCGACCGACCTGAACCCCGACGGCTCGACGCCCGACATCAGGGTTATCACCGGCCGCGACGGCGTGACCGTGAGCTCGGCGGCCGACCTGGATGCCAAAGTGGTGATAACCGACATGATAGGCCGCATGTACTACGAGGCCGACATCAGCCTGTCGCCCGGCGGAGCGCAGGTGTCTACCGACGGCCTGCCCCGCGGCGAGTATCTGCTGCAGGTAATCCCGGCCGACGGCACCCCCACCGTGGCCGTGAAGCTGACCCGCTGAAACGGCAACGACCCTGAAGAACCCGCATTTTTTTTGATTTCGCCCTCAAAATAAATAGGTAAAGTGTTGGAAACGGGCGTGCAAAGTATTATCTTTGCACCGCTTTGTGTGCGCCCGCGCGCCCGCACGGCACGAGACTATAATTAACTTTATTTATTAACCCCTTTTTAAAATGACTGAAGAAGTAAAAACTTCCCCCATCGCCGACTTTGACTGGGACGCCTATGAAAAAGGCGAGACCCAGGGCGAGAAAACCCGTGAGGAGCTCACCAAAACCTATGATGAGTCACTCAACACCGTTAAAGACAAAGACGTAATCGAAGGTACCATCATCGCCCTCAACAAACGCGAGGCAGTGGTTAACATCGGCTACAAGAGCGACGGTATCATCCCCATGAACGAATTCCGCTACAACCCCGACATCAAGGTCGGCGACGTCGTGGAGGTGTTCATCGAAAACCAGGAGGACAAGAAAGGCCAGCTCATCCTCTCTCACCGCAAGGCCCGTGCATCACGCTCATGGGAGCGCGTCAACGAGGCACTCAACAACGACGAGATCATCAAGGGCTACATCAAGTGCCGCACCAAGGGCGGTATGATCGTTGACGTGTTCGGCATCGAGGCATTCCTGCCCGGCTCACAGATCGACGTCAAGCCCATACGCGACTACGACATCTTCGTAGGCAAGACAATGGAGTTCAAAGTCGTTAAGATCAACGAGGAATTCAAGAACGTTGTCGTTTCACACAAAGCCCTCATCGAGGCCGAGCTCGAGCAGCAGAAACGCGAGATCATCGCCAAGCTCGAGAAAGGTCAGGTACTCGAAGGCACCGTCAAGAACATCACCACCTATGGCGTATTCATCGACCTGGGCGGCGTTGACGGCCTCATCCACATCACCGACCTCTCTTGGGGCCGCGTAAGCCACCCCGAGGAAGTTGTACAGCTCGACCAGAAGCTCAACGTCGTTATTCTCGACTTTGACGACGAGAAAAAGCGCATCGCCCTCGGTCTCAAGCAACTCCAGCCCCACCCGTGGGACGCACTCAGCGCCGACCTCAAAGTTGGCGACAAGGTCAAAGGCAAAGTCGTTGTCATGGCCGACTACGGTGCATTTGTTGAAATCGCCCCCGGCGTCGAGGGCCTCATCCACGTCAGCGAGATGTCATGGAGCCAGCACCTGCGCTCAGCCCAGGACTTCATGAAAGTCGGCGACGAGATCGAGGCAGTAGTCCTCACACTCGACCGCGAGGATCGCAAGATGAGCCTCGGCATCAAGCAGCTCAAAGCCGACCCCTGGGAAGACATCGAAGAGAAATATCCCATCGGCAGCAAGCACACAGCCAAAGTGCGCAACTTCACCAACTTCGGCGTGTTTGTAGAGCTCGAGGAAGGCGTTGACGGCCTCATCCACATCAGCGACCTCTCTTGGACCAAGAAAATCAAACACCCCAGCGAGTTCACCCAGATCGGCGCCGACATCGACGTACAGGTACTCGAGATCGACAAGAACAACCGTCGTCTCTCACTCGGCCACAAACAGCTCGAAGAGAACCCCTGGGAGGTATTCGAGACCATCTTCACCGTCGGCAGCGTACACGAAGGCACCATCATCGAGATGCTCGACAAGGGTGCAGTCATCGCCCTCCCCTACGGCGTAGAAGGATTCGCAACACCCAAGCACCTCGTCAAGGAAGACGGCTCACAGGCCAAAGTTGACGAGAAGCTCGAGTTCAAGGTAATCGAATTCAACAAAGACAGCAAGCGCATCATCCTCAGCCACAGCCGCATCTTCGAAGACGAGGCCAAAGCCGAGAAAGCCGAAGCCAAGAAAGCCAAACGCGCACCCAAGCGCGCAGCCGCCGAAGAGGCTCCCGCCCTCACCACCCCCGTCGAGAAAACCACCCTCGGCGACATCGAGGCACTTGCAGCCCTCAAAGAGCAGCTCTCAAAGAAGTAATCAATCCCCCCACACACCCCTACCCCGGTCTCGTATACACATCTGACGCTGCCGACGAAGAGGATAGTGTAA
>CAMWLW010000084.1 GCA_947175245.1 uncultured Bacteroidales bacterium | reverse complement strand
TGCAAAGGTACGCCCTTTTCTTATACCTGCCAAATATTTTTACCGCTTTTTTTACACGCTTTTCAGCGTTTTCAGCTCAACCTATTATCAATCAGCTAATTTAATAAATGTTAAAAACATGCTGTAGAACATAGTTTTGATTTATTCAACTCAATAGACACGCTACAAGCATGATTTTTGGGGCTGCGGTTGCCTTTTAATAGAATAATGTGTAACTTCGCATTGTTTTAAATCATCACCAAACAATGTATTTGAAGTCTCTTATTACAATAATAATATTAGGCATCGGGATTAATGCCCGGGCCATCTTGCCGAGCGAGGCGGTGTTCCACAACGAAGCGTCGGACACCATGCGTATCAATACCCTGCTGAACAAAGTTATCGATGAACAAGACCCGCTGAAACGCGTAGCGCTATTAGGCCGTGAGTTCATAGGGACGCCTTATGTTGCCGGGACATTAGAGGGTGACACCGAGAGGCTGATAGTAAACCTTGACGAGATGGACTGCACGACATTTGTCGAAACTGTCCTGACACTGGCCTACACAGCCGGCGAACGGCGCAATTCATGGCGCGACTATGTGCACAATCTCGAGAAAATTAGATACCGCAACGGCTCGATGACCGACTACGCCTCACGCCTGCACTATTTCAGTGACTGGGTTGTGGATAACACTCACCGCGGCACTATCAAAGAATACACCACACGAATGCCCGAGAACGATTGGGTCGTAAAAACGCTCGACTTCATGAGCCGCAACCGCGACCTATACCCTGCGCTCAGTGACTCGACCCAATATGAACGTATCAAAGGCTGCGAGATAGGTTACCGCAGTCACCGGTTCCCTTATATAAAAGCCATAAGACTCGGCAATAAGGCTTTCACCGGCGCCCTCAAAGACGGCGATGTTATAGCTCTGACCACCAAGAAGCCCGGACTTGACGTGACGCACATGGGCATCATAATAAAACAGGACGGTGTACCGCACCTGATGCACGCGTCGAGCAAAGCCGGCAAAGTGATTATAGACGAAATGCCGCTGACCGACTACCTAAAACGTTCGGGAGCTACGGGCATACGCATAATCAGACTCAATGAATAAGCAAAACTAATCAATAAATACCTTAAAACATAAACCATGATTCAACTAAAACAACTGTTGGCGGCAGTTGTGGCATACTCCTGTATGTCGGCAGCTGCTGTCGAGACAAATGACTCAACATTCATCTACCTATGTGCAACCGACGACGGACAGTCGGGCCTTGTGATGGCCGAGTCAAAAGACCCGTCGAGCGGCAAATGGCACACCCACGACATCGACCAACGCATCGTAGGCAGTGACTTCGGCGCATGGGGCCCGGGCAAAAAGATGTATAATCCGCGCGTGTTCCGAAACAGCGACAACGGAGAGTGGCAACTGCTGTTCAATACCGATCCAGAAGGTACAGTCACCGGCTATACCGCATCGCCCGACCTTATAAACTGGACTGTACAGGAATACCGACACACCGGCGACACTTCAGAATTCATTACCGCGACCTCAATCGAGGGCGAGCCGGCCGAATGGGAGTACAAAGGCAAGAAGGCCCACGGCTCGGTATTCAAAGTACCGACAGCATTTGTAGACAGGATGAAGAGCTATCAGGCCTACCGTAAGGGGCTTGACGCTCGGTATGCCGAACGCGCCGCTCAGGATGAATGGCGATTTGCAGGTATCGACAACGTCACCATGACCCTGACACCTCAGGCCAACGCCGCCAAACCTATCAGCGACAAATTCATAGGTATATTCTTTGAGGATATCAACTATGCCGCCGACGGCGGACTGTATGCCGAACTGGTTCAGAACCGAGATTTTGAATACTCACCGACCGACCGTGGCGGCGACAAGCGCTGGCACCCGATGAAGGCCTGGAGCCTGAGCGATGACAAGCGTATGACCTCGGCTATTGATACCGCCGCCCCACTCCACCCCAACAATCCACACTACATCAAACTCACCACCCCGGGCAAAGGCTACAGCCTGCTCAACGAAGGATTTGACGGGATAAAGGTAGACAAGGACCAGTCATATAATATATCAATGTGGATAAGACAGCCCCGTGGTGCATCCTACAAAGTCGAACTACTCGACGGAGCCGGCAAGACGCTCGGCACCTGCACGCTCAAAGCACGCAAGACCGGCGAGTGGGAAAACGTCAGCGGCACAATCAGAGCCAAAGCCGATTGCGCTGACGCCCGACTGGCCGTGACACCTCAACAGGCCGGAACATTTGACATCGACATGGTGTCGCTCATGCCCGAGAATACGTTCATGAACCGTAAGAACGGTCTCCGCCCCGACCTGGCGCAAGCGCTCGCCGACCTTCATCCCAAGTTTGTCAGGTTCCCGGGCGGATGCGTGGCCCACGGTGACGGCATCGACAACATGTACGACTGGAAAGGCTCGATAGGCCGACTCGAGGCCCGCATACCCAAGCGCAACCTGTGGGGCTACCACCAGACACGCGGCCTGGGCTACCATGAATTCTTCCAGATGTGTGAGGACTTCGGCGCCGAACCGCTACCCGTGCTCGCAGCCGGCGTTCCGTGTCAGAACTCATCGACAGCAGCACATTGCAGTCACGACGTCCTGACTACTCAGGGGCAGCAGAGCGGCATACCGATGAGCGAGATGGGCGCGTACATTCAGGACATTCTTGACCTGGTTGAATATGCCAACGGTGACACGACCACCACATGGGGCCGCAAACGCGCCGAGGCCGGACATCCCGCACCCTTCAACCTCAAAATGCTCGGAATAGGCAATGAGGATCTGATCTCAGATACGTTCAAGGAACGCTTCACCATGATATTTGACGCCGTTAAAGCCAAATACCCCGAAATTGAGGTTGTAGGAACCGTAGGCCCATTCTACGAAGGCCCCGACTACGAAGCCGGATGGGAATTTGCCCGCGAAAAAAACATTCCCGTAGTCGACGAGCACTACTATGTATCGCCCGGATGGCTCATCCACAACGGTCACTACTATGACAGCTATGACCGCCAAGGCACCAAGGTATATCTCGGAGAATATGCCTCTCACCTGCCCTCTCGCGCATCAACACTTGAGGCTGCACTGTCAAACGCACTGTACCTGACCAATGTTGAACGCAATGCCGATGTCGTGACCATGACATCATACGCTCCGCTCCTGGCCAAGGAACACCACACCCAGTGGCGACCCGACCTCATATACTTCAACAACAGCGAGGTAAAACTGACACCCGATTACTATGTCCAGAAGATGTATGGCAACAACAGCGGCACACGATACGTTCCGGCCAATCGCAGCCTCAGCATTGACAACGCCGATTTTGCCGACCGCCTCGGACACTCAATCGTTATCGACGAGGCCACAGGCGACACCATCGTGCGCCTCGTCAACATGACACCGGCCACCGTAAGCACCAACTTAGGCATGAGCGGCGACGTCACGCTCACACTGCTCGCCGGCGGCATTGACGACACCGACACGGCAGAACAAATTTCAGAAACACGTATTGACAATAATTATGTGCAGCCGCCCTACTCGTTCAGCGTTCTGCGCTTCAAGAACGTCCGATAGAACATAAGCCCCACCGAGGGCACAACAATAACCGACACAATGGTGGCGATCAGGTAACGGCCCGACATACACAGGGCAGCCTGAATCGCCACAATTATTATATATGTGGCAGCGTTGAGCAGCTGACGCGATATTCCGCCGAGGTGATAACGATACCGATAAACCAGAAAAACGCTCAGGGTATAAGCCAGATACCATATAATATATGCACCGCCTACACCGTCAAGGCCATACAGCCTGTAACCTACTATATTTAAAACGAGGTATAGAGCAGCGCTGATGAACTCGGTAACAAGATATATCATACCGTCGCCTCGGGCTACGATAACATAGGCAAGCACAAAAGACACCGCCTTGAGCATTGTACCGACAGCAGCGATGGTGACATACCCTGTGGCAGCAGAAAAAGTAGTATCATACAGCAGGCTTATAATGACAGGTACCAGGTTGATAAACAGCACTACACATCCTGTCAGACCAAGCATCAGCATCGACATCTCGTGACGTACATACAGCTGCGTACGGTATTTGCTTGACACCACCGACGCCAGGCGTGGAAAAAACTCGACCGACATGGCGACAAATGCGAGCCCCACATATCGGTTAATGAGCGTATAACCTGCCTGAAAAAGGCCCAATTCTTCTTCACCCGACTCGGCACGCAACCATGCCTGAAAAACATATTGAGATACTACGGTAATGAATACAGCTATGGTCATATAAATGCCGAGGCGAAGTATCGGCCCCACAAGAGCTATAGTCTCGGCCGTGGTAACCTTACCCGATACCACGACCCTCGATTCAATGGCATAGGCTATAAATGAGGCTGCCGAGAACACGATAAACGACGGCACGATACCGTCATAACCATAGAGTTTAACAAGCAGTATTGACAGCACGGTTGCCACAACTCCGCCCCACAAGGTCGCGCGAGCAAGCCTTTTCAGCAACCTGTGGGCCTGCAGCATCGCTTTCTGAGACTCAGAAACAGCACCAAGCAGCACGACAAGCGACAGGCATATAAACGGAACTGTATGTGACGAGTCGCCGAACGTCCAGCGGCTCAGCAGCGGTGCCAGCATGACAGTGAGTGCGCATCCGGCCAGACCGAGAATCCACCCCAGACGCCTGACGGCACCGGTGATGCGGGATTGCTGCCGGGCTGAAGCGCCCGAAATCTCCCTGACCGAGCTATCGTTCATGTTAAGCTGGACAAGCTGATTGAGTGCCTGTAGGGCATTGTTATATAGACCGAAGATACCTACACCGGCCGGCCCGAGCCACAAAGCAACAACCTTAGTGCGTACTACCGAGCACAATATCATCACAACCTGCACCGAGCCAAACATACTCAGCGCGTTGAATACCTTGCGGGATGTCGACTGAACTTTTGCCATCTCAGCGCTTTAGCCACAACTCTGGGTTCTCCTTCTCCTTCTCGCGTCTCAATTCAAAGTGCAGTACGCTTCGGTTACCGTCGGCCTTGTCGACATAAAGCGAACCAAGAGCCTGACCGGTCTTGACCTTATCGCCTTTCTTGACATCGAGTCGGGCAATATTTGCATAGACAGTCACATAGTCGCCATGACGCAGCACGATGACATTGTTATAGCCGGCGAGTTTGAATATCTGAGACACCTCGCCGTCAAATACCGCATGCACTGTAGCGCCCTGTGTTGATGCCTCTATGTCGATACCGGGATTGTTGGTCTCGACCTTTGGCAGGCGCGGATGCTTCTGACGGCCGAACTTCTTCACTATCGTGAACTGACCCGAGAGCGGATAAGGCAACTTGCCCTTGTTGCTTTCAAACGAGCCGGTAAGCTGACTATTGACGGGCGCCTCGACGGCCGGCTTAGGTTGAACCTGTTTATCTGATGCCGCAGGTTTGGTTGCTGTTTCTGACGCCTGTTTTGATGCGGCAGCCTCCTGCTCCTTGAGACGGCGCTGGCGCTCTTCCTCTTCACGACGTTGCTTCTCCATCTCCTCAGCCAATGCTTTTTCGAGCCGGCGGTCAAGTTCATCGGCCTCTTTCTGCCTGCGTTTGAGCACCTGCTGCAGCTGCTTGTTCTGCGACTTCAGCGACGTGACAAGACGGTCGGTCTCCACACGCTTGCGCTCGAGTGTGTTGCGCTGTTGCTCAACATTCGACAGCACCCTGTTATTTGAAGCCTTCAGAGAGTCAAGACGCTGCAGACGCGACTGCAGTGACGAACGTACATCAATAATCTCGTCCGCCTTGCGCTGGCGCCAGCGCGCAAACTGCCTCAGCGACCTGTAACGCTGCCAAGCCTGCATGAAGTTCTCGGACGAGAACACAAATGTAATATCATTCAACGAGTTGCCATTAGTCTGTGATTTCCTGAGAGCGGTTTTGTACTTCTCAGACATCGCCGACAGGCGCGAGTTAAGATCATTGATCGAATCGTTAAGCGGCCTTATAAGCTGGCGCAGCGAATCGGACGTACCACGTAGCCGCCTCACATCACGGCTTATGTCAGTAATCTCGCCGTCAAGCAGTTCGAGCTGACGCAGATTATTCTCGACAGCCTGTTCGTTCTGACGCACATTGCGTCGGGCCTGCTCTATCTGCTGTCGGTTACGGCGCTGCTCACGCTTGATACCCGACGATGACTGAGCCTCGGCAGCAAGCGATGCTAACAAAAACAAAACAACGATAATTGACTGGCTTAGACGTGACATTATATATACTTATAGCACTGTTGATACACTTTTTAAAAGATCATTGACAGCTACCCGGCGATAATCTTTGCCCGGAGACTTGAACGACGGAACCCTGACATTAGAGACTGATACCGACGACGGTGTGTACTTCAGCGATGCTTTCAGCGACTTTTGCCCGACCGTCATATCGGTCGAGATTGTTTCGGGAATCGGCCCGGCCTCACTTTTAGCCCAGCCCGAATACAGGCATCCTACATCTTTATGACCCGGCACTGCAACTGCAAGCGACGTCACATTATCGGCGGCATTGACATTGAACGTACACGTATATTTCAACGGGTCTTTGTACTGTGCTATAACTTTCCACAGCTCGGCCTCTTTATCAGTCCAGTCAAGCGTCAGGCTGCCTTTTGTAGCCCTGCCGTCTTGCTGCGTGACGACGCGCCCCAGCAGGATAGACTGCAACGTGCCTACCGTGATGCCATATTGGGTCGTAAGTTTTGACATTGGTTCGACAACCGCGACCTTGTGGAGTTTGTCAAGAAAGTATATTGTATCGCGCGTCACGTGACACACGCCCAATTCCATGCCCAACACTCTCATCGACACATGAATCAGACTGTCCTTGACCATATATCCCTTGCCTGAAAGCGAGAATTTAATCGGCGACTCAATATTCAGCTTAACATTAGTCGACATCGCGTTCCAACCGCCATAGCTCTCGACCATGCCGGCAAATCGTTTGTTCAGATCGCCCGTAGCAACGACGGGCATAGAAGGCGCAGTCTCACGGTGAGATCCACATGCGGTCACTAACATGACCATCAAAGCCAGTACGGCATAATATATATACTTTTTCACCTGTATTTATTTGTAAAAATAGGTTTTATGCTTGATTTTTTTCTGCAGCAATTGGTCGTCGGGATCAAGCCCGGCGGCCTTTTCCCAGTACTCGAGGGCCTTATCAGGATCAGCGTTCATAAAATAGATGTCTCCGGCATGCTGATACAGCTCGGCCGACGGCGATTCGGTAAGCTCGAGAGCCTTATCGATAAATGATTTAGCTTCCTTATAATCGCCCTTTTTAAACATAATCCAGGCGTATGTATCGAGCGACGAGTCATTGTCGGGAGCAATATTCAGCGATCTGCGGCTAAGTTCGGCGGCACGATCCAGATTGCCTCCGCTCTCGGTCATGAAATATGCGCAGTTATTCATTGCCATAGCGTTGGTAGGGTCGAGCTCGATCGCTTCTTCATAAAGCGAGAAAGCCTTCTCGGCCTCATCCAGTTTATACATTACATCACCCCGGGCGGTCAGCACCTTTGACCTGAACTCATCGTTCTGACCGGGAATCTGCATGCTACGGTCAAACCATTCAAGCGCGGTATCATAGTCTTCGCCTATCGATGCCGCCTCGCCGGCTATCAACGCGAACATAGCGTTCTCCTTGAACATATCAGCAGCCCGCGATGCCGTCTCGTAGGCCTTGGCATAATCCTTGGCCGAGAAATAAAGGTTTATAAGCGCGCCCCAGCGCTCTTCATTGGCTATATCGGTATCTATGACATACTCAAGCTGTTCGGCAGCCGACTTGTAATCTTTAATAGCCACGAAATATGACCAATACAGATCATGCACCGACGCATCATGAGGATACAGGTCGACCAGCTTGCCAAACAGTTCATTTATGCGCGGCTGCTTCAACGAGTCGGTGTACTGCTCACGCACGTAGCTCGTCAGTATCTCGAGTTTGGTGTCAAGTTCCATATCAGGCAACTCCAGCGCCCTGTAAACCTCCGTGTCATAGGCCGTCGTGTCACCTATCTCCTTGAAATACTCGGCACGTTTATATACGGCCAGACCGCTTGACGGGTCGACCGCACAGGCATCATTATAATAGTACAGCGCCGAGTCGCGGTCACCCAGCGACATATACACATCGCCGGCATACACGCGCGACTCAGAGCTACGCGGCGTCTCGGCTATGAGGTTGTTCACCTCACCGATAGCACTCATTGTGTCACGACGTGACATATACGACATCACCTTGCGTGCAGTCAGCTGTAATGACGGCCCCTCGGCCACCTGTATCGCCGACAACAGGCCAAGAGCCTTACCCTGAGCGACACTGTCGGCCGTGCGCGACAGGTATGAGTCGGCCAGTCGCAGCGACACATCGGTTTTATTGGGATATATCTCATGCAGTTTTTCCCATACACCCGTCGCGCGGCGGCTGTCACCCAACTTCTCGCTTATAGTGCCATACAGCACCGAAGCATAGAAATCATCGGGATGAGCATCAAAATGCTTCTTCATCAGCCCGAGCCCCTCCTCAATCTTATCCGATTTACCTTGGTTCAGCACAATTGTGTAAAAGCCCAGATCATGTCCCACCGACGTCTCGTCAGGATTAAGCTCATAGGCACGCTTCAGCATGTCGTAATAGGCATCATTATTCTCAAGAGCCTGCTGACGCTGAGCCTCCATGAATATGTAATCGGCGCGACGCTGTGACGCCCCGTCGGCCCATCGCTTGTTGCGAGCCGACAATTCTTGCGCCGGTGCGGCCGTCAATACGACGATCATCGCCGACAACAGTATTTGAAACAGTTTTCTCATAGATACATATTAAATTAAGATAATCCCGTGTGGCCAAAGCCGCCGGCACCGCGGTCGGTCTCGTCAAGCGAGTCAGCCTCACTCCACTCGACGCGCTCATGCCGCGCGAACACCAGCTGAGCTATACGCTCACCATCATTAATTACGAACGGCGTGTCCGAAAGGTTCACGAGTATCACCTTCACCTCACCGCGATAATCCGAATCGATTGTTCCCGGTGCATTGGCCACAGTGACACCATGCTTGGCTGCCAGACCGCTGCGAGGTCTTACCTGACACTCAAAACCGGGCGGAATTGACATGTATAGCCCCGTGGGCACCAGGGCGCGTTGAAGCGGCAACAGCGTTATAGGCTCCTCGATCGAGGCACGTACGTCAAGACCCGCGGCGCCTGCAGTGGCGTATGCCGGAAGTCCGTGGCGCGACTTATTTATGATTTTAACATCAAGTGATTGCATCGTTTACAAATTAAATCATTACACATCAGCCCGATAGTGCGACCTATGGTCACACCCGCACGTTAGCCGATAATTGATAGGCGAAGTTACAAATTAATTCTTGTACAGCAAACACATATAGCAAGTTTCATACATATTTTATAGGACTGCAAGCCCCGTTAACAAAAAAAAGTAATTGATTATCAAAAAAAGCCAACAAACATACCCCACAAAATCTAAAAATGTGCTAAATTTGCAACCAAAATCGTTCTGAACCGTATCAGAGCGACAATTAATATGCCAATATCACATCACAATAAACCCGGAGAATATCATTATCAATGAAGCTCTTACAAAAAAAACTTTCACAGTACACAGTACCTCAGGAGGCCATGAAGGCAGGTGTATATCCCTACTTTCGCGCTATATCAAGCGAGCAGGAGCCCGAGGTGACCATCAACGGCAAACGCGTATTAATGTTTGGCAGTAACTGCTACACAGGCCTTGTATCAGACCCGCGAATTAAAGAAGCGGCTATCGAGGCCATCAAGAAATATGGTACAGGCTGTGCCGGCTCACCATTCCTTAACGGCACACTCGACCTGCACAAAAAACTCGAAGCCCGCATCGCCGAATACATCGGCAAGGAGGATGTAATGATCTATTCTACCGGCTTTGGCGTCAACCTCGGCGTCGTATCGACTCTCACAGGCCGCGAGGACTACATCCTTTGGGACGAGCAGGATCACGCATCGATTATCGAAGGCCGCCGCCTGTCATTCTCACAGTCACTCAAATACAAACACAACGACATGGAGTCGCTCGAGAAGCAGCTCCAGAAGTGTGACCCCGACAAAGTCAAACTCATCGTCACCGACGGCGTATTCTCGATGGAAGGCGACGTTGCCAACCTGCCCAAGATTACCGAGCTTGCCAAGAAATATGACGCTACCGTCATGGTCGACGAGGCCCACAGCATCGGTGTATTCGGCAAGGGAGGCCGAGGCACATGTAACCACTTCGGCGTCACCGACGACGTCGACCTCGTGATGGGTACATTCTCTAAATCGTTCGCATCGCTCGGCGGCTTCATCGCTACCGACAAGGAAATCACCAACTTCCTGCGCCACCACTCACGCTCTTACATCTTCACAGCCTCTATCACCCCTGCGTCAACCGCCGCAGCGTTAAAGGCTATCGACATCATGGAACAGGAGCCCGAGCGTCAGGAACACCTTTGGGCACTCACGCGCATGGCTCTTGACGGCTTCAAGGCTGCCGGCTTCGAGATCGGTAACACCTCGACCCCCATCATTCCGCTTTACATACGCGACAACATGAAGACATTCGCCATCACTACCGAACTCTTCAACGAGGGCATCTTCGTCAACCCCGTTGTGTCGCCTGCAGTCGCCCCCCAGGACACCCTCATCCGCTTCAGCCTCATGGCCACACACACACCCGCTCAGGTTTCGGAGGCCATCGAAAAACTTATCAAGGTGTTCAAGCGTTATGAAGTTATAAAATAACTATTAAGTCTAACATAAACGTTTAGAGTAAATCTCAATTATTATGAAAAAGAAATTTATCTGCACAATCTGCGGTTACATCCACGAGGGTGACGAAGCACCCGAAAAGTGCCCCCAGTGTGGCGCCCCCAAATCAAAATTCAAAGAGCTTGACGACACCGAAGTCCTCAAATTCGTCACCGAGCACGAGATTGGCGTAGCCAAGGGTTGCGACGACGAGATGATTAAGGATCTCAACAATCACTTCATCGGCGAGTGCACCGAGGTAGGTATGTATCTCGCTATGTCACGTCAGGCCGACCGCGAGGGCTATCCCGAGATTGCCGACGCCTTCAAGCGTTACGCTTGGGAAGAGGCCGAGCACGCTTCTAAATTTGCCGAGCTCCTCGGCGACATGGTTTGGAACACCAAGACCAACCTTGAGAAGCGCATGATGGCCGAAGCCGGTGCTAACGAAGACAAGATGCGCATAGCCCGTCGCGCCAAAGAACTTGGTCTCGACGC
This sequence comes from uncultured Bacteroidales bacterium, assembly GCA_947175245.1. Lineage (GTDB taxonomy): Bacteria > Bacteroidota > Bacteroidia > Bacteroidales > Muribaculaceae > JAAVFS01. The sequence goes on along the minus strand of CAMWLW010000084.1, from coordinate 260 downwards.
TATCCACGACACCGTTCACGAGATGGCCAAAGACGAGGCCCGTCACGGCCGTGGCTTCTATGGCCTCTTCAAGCGCTTCTTCGGCGACGAGAAGTAATCCTGTTGAAAATTACTCATTTTATAACCGGAGGTTCAGTTCATGAGCCCCCGGTTTTTATGTTCAAAAATTGTATAAGGTTCATCATTAATTGTGCTGATTTTTAGCCTATGACTAATATGAAATCATATTTTTGACAATTTATTAATATTTTGTATATTTG
>CAMWLW010000083.1 GCA_947175245.1 uncultured Bacteroidales bacterium | reverse complement strand
GCATGGAAAATGGCACTCGAGAACCAGTCGACCCCCACTGCTCTCATTCTCTCGCGTCAGAATATCAACGACCTTCCTGCCGCCGGTGGCAATCGCTATCAGGCAGCTCTCGGCGAGGAAAAAGGTGGCTATGTGGTCATGTCGGCCGACAAACCTGAGGTCATCCTCGTCGCCAACGGCTCGGAAGTATCACTGCTCTGCGACGTGGCTGTACAGCTCGAGGCCGGTCAGATTCCCTGCCGTGTTGTATCGGTTCCCTCTATCGGTCTCTTTGAGGAGCAGCCCGCCGAGTACCGCAACGAGGTCATCACTCCCGGTGTGAAAGTATTCGGTCTCACAGCCGGTCTACCCTCGACACTGCGTGGCGTGGTAGGTGCTAATGGCAAAGTATTTGGTCTCGACCACTTTGGCGCATCAGCTCCCTACAAAGTGCTTGACGAGAAGTTCGGTTTCACGGTTCAGAATATCACCGAGCAAGTGTTAAAATTCTTGGGCAAGTGAACAAAAATAGTTAAAGGTGCATTATAAATTCATGACAGTTAAAACCTGTGAAAAAATAAACGTAATTTATTACAAAAAAACATCATAGATTTAACTAATATTTAAAAAATTTATCGTACCTTTGACCTTTGAAATGTATGCACTTTACATTTTGCTCAATTTCAACTATTTAGAGAATTAAACAAAATCATAAAAACTATCTGTTTATGAAAAAAACAATTTTTGCAATTGCATGTGCTCTTTTCTTAGGACAGAGCATGGTAGCTCAGGAGGAGGTTGTCTTCGTTGAAGACGCTACTCAGGGTGTTATCGAGAATCGTTTCCGCGACAACTGGTTCCTCGGTGTTGAAGGCGGTGTCAGCTACGTTAAGAACCGCTATGGCGAGAATCCCTCATTGAAGGATGGAATCGCTCCTGTTGCCCAGCTCAGCTTCGGCAAGTGGTTCTCACCCAAATTAGGTTTACGTGCCAACATCGATTGGTATCAGACCAAGGCTGCCTACAAGATGAACTGCTTCGGTGCATCGGCCGACGCTCTTTTGAACCTCACCAACTGGTGGTGTGGTTACAACCCCAAACGCGTTTACAACATCTCGCTCTATGCAGGTGCAGGCTTCGCTGAGCGCTTTGCCAAGAATGAGGCTGGCGATTGGAAAGATGTAAAACAAACTCTCATTGTAGGCCGCGTTGGTTTATTGAACACCTTCCGTCTCTCTGACCACTGGCAGTTCATGATCGACCTCCGCATCATCGGTAGCGACAAGAGCCTCTATGACTACATGAACCCCGGTGAGTCTTACGGTGGCCAGGTGCTCATCGGCTTCAACTACAACTTCGGCAAATCAACCTGGAACGCACCCCTCGTTCCCGTTTGCCCCGAGCCTGAAAACTGCGACGCTCTCCGCGCTCGCCTGCAGGCTGCCGATGCTCGCATCGCCGACCTCGAGGCTCAGCTCAAAGCATGTCTTGAGCGTCCCGTTCAGACTGTCGTAGCTGCTCCCGAGGCTCCCCTCGCAACCATCTACTTCCCCATCAACTCTTACAGCCTCAACCGCTCTGACCGCAACGTCCTCGGCGCTATCGCCAACATCATGAAGGCTAACCCCAACCAGGGTTATGTTCTCACCGGCTACGCTGACAACTACACCGGCACCGACGCTTACAACGTACGTCTCCGTCACAACCGTGCCAACAGCGTTCAGAAGCAGCTCGTTCGCAATGGCGTTCCCGCTTCTCAGCTCGAGGCTACCATCAACAACGAGAACCTCAACCCCAACGGTGAGAAGTTCGTTGCTCTTGATCGTTGCGTGACCATCACCGAGAAAAAGTAATTTGATTGCATAGAAATCACTGATACGACAGGGTGTCTGACAAATGTCGGACACCCTGATTTTTTTACATCTGATGCAACTATTTGCCGCGTCAATCGTCAAATAAATAGAACATGTTCAACCTACCAATATCATTATCATGATTAAACTTAAAGCTCTTGCTGCATTTGCAATCGTGACAGCGGCCTTGTGTACATCATGCACACAAAAGGGTCCGCGAACGATCGAAAATCCCGTTATCAATTACTCGAACACAACGACAATCGACATTGTCGGCGTTGAGCTCACCGACTCCTGCACAGTCCTGACCGTGAATGCCACCTTCAACCCCGGCTACTGGATCAGAATCGCACCCGAGACAACACTGCGGGCCGACGGCAAGACCTACCAACTCATTGCTGCCGACGGCATAGAACCCGGCAAGGAATTTTGGATGTCCGAGAGCGGCAAAGCCTCATTCACTCTCACATTTGAGCCGCTGCCATTCTCAACCGACAAATTCGACTTCATTGAAGGTGACACCCCCGGTGCATTCAAACTGTGGGATATAGATATCACCGGCAAACAGGCCGACAAATATCCTACCGGCCTACCCAAAGAGCTAAAGCGCAACCCCAAAGATGGCCCCATGCCCGACATCGCATTTGAAATAGGTGAGACTACCGTCAACGTCCACATGCTCCCCTATCGCCCCGAGTTTGGTGATAAAGTGAATCTGTATGTCAACTCGATTCAAGGCTCGCAGCAGGAATATACCATCAAGCTCGACAGCCTCGGCAACGGTTCAATCTCATTCCCCCAGTATGGTACCGCACAAGGATTTTTAGTTTTTGAAACAAGATATTCAGGTGGCAGTTACACACTCTACCCCGGCGAGACACTCGACTGCTATATTGACATGCGCATCACCGGCCAATACACAATGAGCAACCGCGACGATTACACTAAATTGAAATACCGCAAGAACTATCACACAGGCCATTACAGCAATATCGACCGTCAGGTGTCTGAGAGCAACGCCCCCTACTACGGACTGAATCTTTTCACCGGTCACTTTGCCGATTATCACATGAATGGCCATGAGTACATGGACATGGTCAAATCAAAATTCGATCAGCTCAGTGACAGCATCGCTTCGTGTGATGCCTCTGACATAGCCAAAGAAATGATGATGTACCGTCTGAAAGATGAGGTTCTCCAGGCCATGGGCAATATGCAATACTATCTCCAACACAACTATCGTAGCGTTCATCACAGCTGGCGAGAGCCTGTACCTGCCGACTCAATCAATGCGCGGCTCACCGACAGCGATTATGCCGAGGTGACAACATGGTTTGATATCAACGACCCGAAGCTGCTGTTTGCAGGTGTCGATGGTCTCTTGGCACATGATTGGAACAGCGCAGGCGTGCCCGGCGACTTATCCAAATCGATCAGACAGTTTGCTCAGGCCACACAAAAAATCGGCGAGCAACAATACAACGACGCCGACCGTGACTCACTTCGCGCCCTGTCAAATCAGTTCTTCGCCACAGCCTGTGACTCAATGGATGTAAGAACTCGCCGCAAAATCATGGAACTTGCACAAAGCAATTTCATCACTCCGACGCCCGATGTAGCTACCGACCGGGTGTTTGACGCCATCATTGCACCCCACAAAGGCAAAGTAGTTGTCGTTGACCTATGGAACACATGGTGTGGCCCATGCCGCGGAGCACTCGAAGCCAACGAGCCACTCAAGACAGGCGAACTCGCAAACGATGATATAGTGTGGATATACATAGCCGACGACTCATCAGACATTGCGAAATACCTTGAGATGGTACCCGATATCAAAGGTATCCACTACAAAGTCACACCCGAACAAATCAAAGCCATAGGCTCACGATTCAATGTCGACGGCATCCCCTACTACATCCTCGTTGACCGTGACGGCAAAGCCGAAGGCCGCCCCGACCTCCGTGACCACTCCAAGTACATCGAGACAATCAAATCCAAACTCTAACTGAAACATACAAACAAAAAAATCAGAGAGACTTCCATCTGGAAAACTCTCTGATTTTTTTAGTATTTACTCCAAGTAATTACTCGCGGGGAAGGACTTTGGCAACGAGTTTGGCGTATGCACGGTCAGCCTTCTCACGGGCGGCCTCAACTGTGTCGGCGGTAGCGAGTATCACGGCCATGCGGCGATGACCCTTGATTTCGGGCTTGCCGAATATGCGCATCTGCACTCCGGGCTCTGCCACTACCTCGTCGATATTAGCCAGCTCCAGACGGTTGGTATCGCCCTCGATGACTACTGCGCGTGATGCCGACGGACCATAGAAACGAATCTCGGGAATAGGCAGACCGAGGATTGCGCGCACGTGCAGTGCAAATTCACTCATATCCTGCGATATCATTGTCACCATGCCGGTGTCATGGGGGCGCGGCGACACCTCGCTGAATATCACTTTGTCGCCCTTGATGAACAGTTCGACACCGAATATACCGTAGCCACCGAGAGCATCGGTCACCTTCTTGGCAATCTCTTTGGCGCTCTCAAGTGCGGCGGGGCTCATGGGCTGCGGCTGCCATGAATAACGGTAGTCGCCGTTAACCTGAATGTGTCCTACGGGCTCACAGTAGGTAGTACCCGACTTCGAGCGGACGGTAAGCAATGTGATTTCATAATCAAAATCAACAAAGCCCTCAACGATGACACGGCCTGCGCCAGCGCGACCACCCTCCTGAGCCTCACGCCAGGCAGCATCAATGTCGGCCTCGCTCCTGACGGTCGACTGTCCGTGGCCCGACGAGCTCATGATAGGCTTGACAACACACGGTATGCCAATCTCCTTGATAGCCTCGTCAAACTCCTCGCGTGTCGAAGCAAAACGGTAGGGCGACGTGGTGACACCAAGTTGCTCGGCAGCCAGGCGGCGTATACCCTCGCGGTTCATTGTGAGCCACGCGGCATTGGCAGTAGGCGTGACATTGTAACCCTCCTTCTCGAGCTCAAGAAGCACCGGAGTGGCGATAGCCTCAACCTCGGGGATGATATGGTCGGGGGTTTCGAGCTCTATCACACGGCGCAATTCAACCGGGTCGAGCATATTGAACACGTGCGAGCGGTGAGCAACCTGCATGGCTGGAGCGTTGGCATACTTGTCACACGCAATCACCTCCACACCATAACGCTGAAGCTCCAGCGCAACCTCTTTACCAAGTTCACCACTGCCCAACAAGAGAGCGCGACGCGCTATCGGGCTTAATACTGTACCTATTTTAGTCATGTCAGATATAATATAGTATATGATTAAATTACTTCCATATTGGCTTGCAGACGCTGGCGCACTACCTCATACATCATCACGCCGGCAGCCACCGACACGTTGAGAGACCCTATCTTACCGAACATCGGTATCGACACGAAGGTGTCGCACTGCTTGATGACCTCGGGGTCGATGCCTGTATCCTCGGCACCCATCACTATGGCCACCGGGCCTGTATAATCGGCCTGTGTGTAATTAATATCGGCTTTCTCGCTCGCAGCCACTACCATGTAGCCGTTCTCGCGCAGAAACTTCACTGCACCGCGCACCGAACGCTCGCGACACACGGGGAGATGGTGTAGCGCGCCGGCCGACGTCTTGACTGCATCGCCGCCCACACTCACGCTGCCGTGCTCGGGGATAACGATAGCATCGACGCCGGCACACTCGCATGTACGGGCTATGGCACCGAAATTACGCACGTCGGTAATACCGTCAAGCACTACGATAAACGGCAGCATTCCCTCTTCATAGAGCTGCGGCACCAGATGGTCGAGACGGTGATATGTGACTGCCGACAGCATAGCGATGGCGCCCTGGTGATTCTTGCGCGTGATGCGGTTGAGACGTTCAACGGGCACACGCTGCACGGGGATACGCACCTGCTTGACACGGTCAAAAAGCTCCGACGCCAGCTCGCCCGACAGGTCTTTCTTTATAAAAATCTTGTCGACTTCCTTGCCGGCATCTATCGCCTCGATGATGGCACGCAGGCCATATATATAATCGGTATCGGTCATATCGTTATATGTTATTGAATCGTTGAAATTAGGTTATGATTTACCATTGTTTATGTTACTTCCCAACAGCGACCGGGCGTTGGCGCGTGCCGCGTCATCAACGCGGTCACCACTGAGCATGGCAGCTATCTGCTCGACACGGTCATCGGGTGTCAACTCGACGATGCGCGTTGTGGTGGCATCATCGGTATCTTCCTTATAGACTTTATACTGTGACGAGGCCAATGCCGCAACCTGAGGCAGATGGGTAATCGCAATCACCTGAATATTTTCGGCAATATTACTCATCATACGGCCCATGCGCGCGGCTACGTCGCCCGACACGCCGGTGTCAACCTCATCAAATATAATTGACGGCAACTGCATCTTGTCAGCGACGATTGACTTGAGCGACAGCATCAGGCGCGAAATCTCACCGCCCGACGCGGTACCGCCGACAGGCATCAGCGGCTGATTCTTGTTGAACGCAAACAGGAACTCGATAGAATCGATGCCGGTGGGAGTCAACTCGCCTTGGGTAACTGACACCTGGCAACGCAGGTTCTTCATCCCGAGGGGTATGGCCCGGTTCTTCAGTTCCTCGGCAAACCGAGCTGCTGCCGCCGAGCGGGCATCAGACAGCTGTCGTCCGCACTCGAGCGCCGCACGTTTGGCACGCTTGGCCGCATCCTCGAGACGCTGAATACGCTCATCGGCATTATCAACATTCTCAAGCTGACGGCGCAGCTGTTCACGTATCTCGATAAGCTCATCGACCGTATCGACATGGTGCTTGCGCTCCAGGTCATAGATATCGTTCAGACGCTGCTCCACCTCCTCGAGCCGACCCGGGTCGGCATTTATGTCACGGTCAATCTCGCCGAATGTCTCGGCCAGGTCGCGGGCCTCGATGCGCAGGGCCTCGATGCGTTCAAGCAGCTGTGGTGCGTCGTCAACGAGCTGCACAATCTCGGCCGTGTTGGTCTCGATATTTTTCAGCAGCGACAGTATCGACGGCGTGTTGTTCGAGAAATCATCATTTATAGCAGTCAGCGATGCCTTTACCTCAGTCAGATTAGCCATCAGCTCGCGCTCTTTCTCGAGGTCCTCCTGTTCGCCGGCCACTAACTTCAGCTCGTCGAGGCGTGCAAGCTGGTAACGCATATACTCCTCATCGTTCTTGCTGCTTATCATGTCACGCTTCACCACCTTGTAACGGTGCAGAGCCTGACGATAGTCGGCATAGAGCTTCGTGTAACGTTCGGTGAGCTCTCGGTCACCTACCATCGAGTCGATAACCTGCAGCTGATAGGGCGGCGACGCGAGTTGCAGATTCTGATGCTGTGAATGAATGTCTACGAGCTGTGCCGCCACAGCCTGCAACGTAGCTATATTTACGGGCGTATCATTAATGAACGCGCGCGAGCGTCCCGTGGGCAAAATCTCACGCCTCAGTATACACATGTCCGAGGCATCCCACTCTATATCGTTCTCACTGCAATAAGCCTTGATAGCCGGATATGACGCCACACTGAACGTAGCCTCGATAACTGACTTCGAGTCACTGCGGCGCACCGCCTTCGAGTCGGCACGACCGCCCAGGAGCATCGACAGTGCCCCCATAATGATTGACTTACCGGCACCTGTCTCACCCGTTATGACATTGAAACCCGGTTTGAACGCAATATCGATATTGTCAATCAGCGCGTAGTTTGATATATGTAATGTCTCGATCATGGCTCACTTGGTCTTGCCTGTTTTAATTTGTTCAATCTGGGTACTCTCGGTAGGATAAATCGGATACAGCAGGTCATAAACAGTCTCACGTTCGGGCTGCGGCGCCTGTGAGTAGACGTTCACCAGCTCGTCGAGCTTGGCGTCCTTGAACATCGACAGCGCCACCGACATCGGGTTGGCCTTGTAGACAGTCTCGATGTTGGGCAACGTTTTGGTGATATTAGCCCTACCCTTGTCGACGCTCACCGACATCTCGTCGAGCCCCGTGCGGTGATATTCATACAGCAGGTCGCGTATGCACTGGGTCGACTGGTCGGTGAACGACGCCAGCACGGCACTACGGTTCTTTGTGTCCTCAAACGCCTTCCAGCCCATTTCGCCCGACGATTGACCCATTTGGACAATCTGGGCAAGACGGTCAAAGAACGGCTGACCGCCCCGGCGCGAAAAGCTGTCAAAGTCAACGGCAAGAAACAGGTAGGCATAGAAGTTGAGTATCGCCGTGAGCTGACTCTCCATCTGGTTCTCGGAGAACACAAGCGGCTCGCCCTCTTGATAGGCGAAGTCGATTTTGGTATCCTTGAAGTTGATGAGCGTCGTCGTGTAGTTAGAATTATAGACCGGACGCGTGAGCTGTACCTGCAGATCGCCCGACATCACCCCGTCGTTATACTCCTTGATGGTGAAGAACATGCGGCACTCTATGCGCTCATTGGCCTGTATCTGGGCATTGCTGAACTTGGTCGTGTTCATGTACTCGGTCACCGCCTCCTGCAAGGTCTCGAACACACTCTTGTTCGAACCGTTTATCTGGTCGGTGTTGAACTCGACAGTACAATTCAGCTCCTGGGCGCGCATACCGAGCGTACACACGACCATCAGCACCGACAGCAACAGCGGCTTAATGAGTGAACGGGTCATAGGCTGTAATGATTGATATGATGTCGCGCGCACAATCCTGCTTCGATTTCAGCGGCAGGTCGGCTATGAGACCGCGGCTCGAGTAGACCGACACCTTGTTGGTATCGCAACCAAAGCCCGCCCCCTTGTCGCGCAGCGAGTTGAGCACTATGAGATCAAGATTTTTCTTCTCCAGCTTGTGACGGGCATTGACCGTCTCGTTGTCGGTCTCGAGCGCAAAGCCAACCGTCAGTTGGCCGGGATGCTTGCAGCCCGACAACGTCGCGGCGATGTCGGGGTTCTTGACAAGCTCGAGGGTGTGCAAGTCGCTGGTCTCGCGCTTGATTTTTGAACTCTCGGCGTGAGCAGGCGCATAGTCGGCCACAGCGGCGCTGAATATCGCCACCGAGGCTTCATCAAACCGCTTCTCACACTCGGCGAGCATCTCGCAGGCGCTCTCCACCTTGATAACTTTCACAGCCGGATGACAGGGTTTCACCGTCACAGGGCCGCTAACGACCGTCACTTCGGCACCGCGTGCAACAGCAGCATCGGCCAGCGCGAAACCCATCTTGCCCGTCGAATAGTTGCCTATGAATCTCACCGGGTCGATAGCCTCGTGGGTAGGCCCGGCTGTTATTAGCACCTTTTTCCCGGCGAGCTCATCGGTATCGTTGAAGAACCGATACAGAACGTCAAATATACGCTCAGGTTCCTCCATGCGGCCCTTTCCTACGAGATGACTCGCCAGCTCACCCTCGGCAGGCTCTATGATGTGGTTGCCATACGACTTCAGCAACTCGATATTGGCCACCGTCGACGGGTGAGCCATCATGTCCAGATCCATCGCCGGCGCTATGAACACAGGCGCTTTGGCCGACAGGTAGGTAGTGATGAGCATGTTATCGGCCACACCGTATGCCATCTTGGCTATCGACGAGGCGGTAGCAGGGGCAATCACCATCGCGTCGGCCCACAGTCCCAGGTCGACATGGCTGTGCCACTCGCCAGTGTTGGCTGTGAAAAATTCGCTCACGACAGGCTTGCCCGTCAGAGCCGACATCGTCACCGGCGTTATAAACTCCTTAGCCGCCGGGGTCATGACAACCTGCACCTCGGCACCGGCTTTTACAAACAGGCGAGCCAGCGTCGCTGCCTTGTAGGCCGCGATACCGCCCGTGATGCCCAGCACTATATGCTTGCCCTTCATTTCTTCGACTCCATGTAGTAACGGGTGAACGCACGCTTCGTATCGCCTGCAAAGTCACCACCCTGAATCCAGCTGTAGTAGCCGGGGTCGCGTTTGAGCACCTCGACAACAGGCTTACCCTTGTATTTGCCGAAGTTTATAATGGCCACGTTATTGTCATTCAGTATAATACGGCCCATCAGGTCAACATTGCGGTTTGGAGCCGAATACTTCGACAGTTCGTCGATGTCATTAGGCAGGTCATCATATCGGTCAAGCTGAGCCTTCAGCACCTCATAGGTAGCACGCGTATCGGCATTGGCCGAGTGAGCGCCGTCAAGCTCCTTGCCACAATAGAAACGGTAGGCTGCCACCAGCGTGCGCTGCTCCTTCTTGTGAAAGATAGTCTGCACGTCAATGAAACGGGGCTTGCTGAAGTCAAAGTCGACACCGACACGGGCAAACTCCTCGGCCAGCATCGGTATGTCGAAACGGTTGCTGTTAAAGCCCGCAATGTCAGCCCCCTCAAACTTAGCCGCGATCTCACGCGCCAGCATCCTGAACGTCGGCGCCTGAGCCACATCTTCGTCGGTGATGTGGTGCACCGCAGTAGCCTCGGCCGGGATAGGGCGCTCGGGATTGATACGCTTAGTGTACTCCAACTCCTCGCCGTTAGGCATAATCTTTATCATCGAGATCTCCACGATACGGTCTTGCATTATATTGGTACCCGTAGTCTCGAGATCAAAAAATATAATCGGCTTCTTTAAATTAAGATGCATGATAATCGGATTTTTAAATCAGAACTCCTGTACGGTCATCGGCATCAGCAGCATCAGCAGCTCGCTGTCCTTGGCATCCTCCTGAGGCACAAACACACCCGGACGGCTCGGATCACTCAGCTTAATGAGCATCTGGTCGGTCGACAGCGTGCTGATAATCTCGATCAGATAGGGAGCGCTGAAACCGATAACCATCTCGTTGCCCGTGAAGTCACACGGCATAGCCTCTCGGGCCGAAGTGCAGAAATTGTTATCCTGAGCCTTCATGATAATCTGGTCAGGCGTCAGTTTGAACTTCACCAGACCGTGCCCCGGGTCAACGAACACACCCACACGCTTCACCGCGTTGAGCAGCGCCAGACGGTCAACCGTCAGCACATACGGATTGTTAACCGGGATAACCCTGTTGTAGTCAGGGAAATTACCTTTGATAAAACGGCAGTTGAACGTATAGCGCCCGGCGGTTATCGTCGCACTCTTCGGCTCGATCAACGCATGCACCATCTCCTCCTTGGCAACGATATTCTTCAGAATCGTAGCCGGCTTCATGGGCAGAATGAACGAGCACTCACAGCCCGGAGCAGCCATCGTGTTCGTGTACTTCACCAGCTTACGGGTATCAGTAGCCACAAACGTGATACCATCATTCTTGATATCCCACAGGATACCCATCATCTGGGGGCGGAGGTCGTCACTGCCCACTGCAAAACTCGTATTGTCGATACCCTTCAACACCATCTCGGCCGGTATGTCAAACTCGGCACGCAATTCGTCGGGATTTTCCTCACGGCTGCGAGGATACTCATTGCCATTGATACCCACGAAGTTGAACGTACCGCCCGGATAGAGAATCTCGATAGCGAGAGTATCATCATTGATAACAAACGTGATACCCATGTCGGGCAGCTCCTTGAGCAGATCAACCACACGGCGCGCATCGACACAGAACGACCCGTCACCGTCGGCATCACTCACCTCGACACGTGCGGCCAGCGTGTTCTCAAGATCAGAAGCACTGATAGTCAACTGATTCCCCTCGAGAGAGAAAAGAAAATTATTAAGAACCGTCATCGCATTCTTCGAATTGATGACCTTGCTTACAGCCGATGCAGCCGAGTAAAGCTCCTTGCTTGATACGTTAAACCTCATTGTATTATAATTTATTTGATATAGCTAAAGTTGTAATAATTCAATTTACAAATTTAGTAAATTAAACCTGAAAAAACCACAAAAAATCAGCAAAAAGAAAATATCCCCGAAAATATTTGGACAATTAAGAATAACCCACTACCTTTGCACCCGTAAAACCACAAGGAAAGATGCCGGAGTGGTCGATCGGGACGGTCTCGAAAACCGTTGTACCCTTAC
>CAMWLW010000082.1 GCA_947175245.1 uncultured Bacteroidales bacterium | reverse complement strand
CCCCAACCCCGGCCGGTCGAAAAAACCAACCCCGCCGAGCCCCAGAAAGCCCCTGCAGGCTCACTTCTCAGCGAGTCATTAGCTAAAATTTTCATAAAACAGCACAATTATCAGGGTGCATACGAAATTATAAGCTCATTAAACTTGAATTATCCGGAAAAAAGTATTTACTTTGCAGACCAATTGCGTTTTCTCCGCAAATTAATCATAAACAGCGAGGCGCAAAAACAACAAAACGTAACAGCAAACAAAAAATAAACAATGCAACAAGTATTAATCGTTATCACCGTTATCATTTCGATTGTCCTCATCGGCGCAGTCCTCATCCAGAAATCAAAAGGCGGCGGCCTCTCGTCATCATTTGCAGGCGCCAACCAGATCATGGGCGTACGCGGCACCAACTCATTCATCGAGAAAGCCACCTGGACACTCGCCATCATCATCTGCTTCACATCGCTGCTCTCAGGCATACTCCTCACACGCAGCAACAACACCGGCGACCAGCCCCTCGTTAAGGACGTCAACGCCGTCGAGCAGTTCCCCGGCAGCTACGACACAGCCACCGCAACCGACGAGGCCACACCCGTTCTCGGCACCGACGAGGCAGTCGAGACCATCGAGGCTGTCGAGGTAGCCGAGCCCGCCGCCGAGCAGGAGTAATTCACCCCCACACACTCGATAACAACCCCTTAAACCATAGAGCCGACACGCCACGCGCGCGTGCCGGCTATACTTATAATGCCCCCGACGTCATCACATAACGCGGTCAGGAACACCACCTCAGGCCCTCTCGGCATCCTTTTCAAGTTTGTCGTCCCCGCCGTCATCAGCGTCGGCCTCTGCTGGGTCGTGTTCCGCAACGACAGCCTCGCCGCCATGATGGAAGTCATCAACACCAAGTGTGACTTCACATGGATAGCCCTCATGCTGCTCGTCTCGGCCCTCAGCAACGTGTTCCGCGCCCTGCGCTGGGGCATACAGCTCGACGCCGTCGGCATCCCGTGCCGGTTTATTGACCTGCTGTACAGCATCTTCGGCACCTACGCCGTCAACCTCGTCTTTCCCCGTCTGGGCGAGGTGTGGCGCACCGGCTTCATCGCCGAGCGCCGCGACGCCAACTTCGGCACCGTGTTCGGCACCATGATCGCCGACCGCTTTGCCGACCTCCTCGTCGGCATCACCCTCACCCTCGTCACCCTCATCGTCGGCTACACCGCCATCACCTCATTTGTCGAGCACTACCCCGACGGCTACCGCCACATGCTCGACCTCCTCACCTCGCCCTGGCTCTGGAGCGCCATCGTCCTATCGGTCATCATCGGCGCCATCATCCTGCGGCACAGCCGCAACAGGTTCGCCGAGCGCGCCCGGCAGTTCGCCCTCGAGCTCTGGAAAGGCTTCTCATCAATCATCACCATACGCCACAAAGGCCGCTGGCTGCTGTGGACCCTGATGCTGTGGGGGTGCTACCTCTTCCAGATGTACCTCGCGTTTCTCGCCTTTCCCTTCACCCGCGACATCATCGCCACCCACGGCTTCACCCCCATCCTCGTCTGCTTCACCCTCGGCACCATCGCCATGGGCATCCCCAGTAACGGCGGCATAGGCCCCTACCAGATAGCCATCATCTTCGGCCTCATGCTCTACTGCCCCGACGCCGCCGGCACAACAGCAGCAAAGGCCTTCGAGCTTGACTCGAAAGCCTTTGCAAATCTCATTCTCACGTCCAACACCCTGCTGACTATCGTCCTGGGCCTGTGGACGTTCGCAGCCATCGCACTGCAGTCGCGACGCCGCCGCTAATCACGCAGGGCCTCGACCAACAGCCCCGACACATCATCAAAACCGAGCACATAGGCCGGACAGCCCTCAAAACCCGCCGCAATGCTGTACTTCGGGTAGGTGAACACCACCCCCAGACCCGTTATACCCACATGGTAAACCGGGAAATTCTCGACCGTGATAGGCTCGTCGGGCATCACAAAGTCATTGACCGACACCAGATACTCGTCGACCGACATCCCCTTGTCCCCGGCGATAGCCTCCACCAGCTTGACACGGGCCTCGCGCTGCCCCTCGGGCGTGAACATCGACTCAAACGAGTAAGGCACCGACGTCGCGTTGTCGTATGTCTCAAAATATGTATCGACCGTGCCGTGAGCACCGCCGGTGTAGAAATCGGCATACACGGCGTATGTCGTATAGCCCGACTTGCCGTACACCGGCCTGATGTCGACATCCATCATGTAGCCGGCCGTCTCCGCGTCCTCAGCCATCGGCGTCACCGTGGCGACAAACTCCCGGCCCATCTCGTCGAGCCCGGCCGCAAACTCGGCCGGCGTGTCGGCCACGACAGCCGTCACCGTGTCTGGCTCAATAATCGCGCTGAAATATTCCGACACCTTATTATATAGGTCGGCAGTGACCTCACTCTCGGCCGCAGGCACTATAGCGCGCACCGACAGGTAGAAATCACCCTCCTCGTCGACCTCAAATATGCGCGCCACGTCACAGAACTGCACCTTCCGGCCATCAATATTCAGCACCGTGTCGGCCAGCGCGTTAGCCTTTACCTTCAGGCCCGTTCCCTCCTCGGCGTTCTCAATCGCCTCAGTGATGGCCTTGGCCTGGCGCGACGCCTTCGAGCCACACGACACCATCACCGGCATCGACGCCAGCACGACGCCGGCCACAATCAATCTCATAGTTTTCATACGCTACATTATTTAAAAAATACTGCAAATATAACACACAATCTCCCTATCGGTTCCACATCCTTTTAATTAATAATTGTTAACGAGGCGGCTGATTTAGCGCCACCGATTGTTATTACCATAGCAATATTGCGTACCTTTGTCACCGATATGCGCTGTCGCGGAACACCCTCCGCAACAATTACAGCCTAAGTATCAACTAAATACGTTTCAACATGACAACTAAATCGCCCAATATACTCACCAACCTCATAACCGACGCCACCGCCACCCGACCCGACGCCACCGCCTACTACGAGCAGCAACAGGGCCTGTGGCAGCCCGTCACCTGGCGACAGTTCGGACACACCGTCGACTGTGCCGCCGCCGCGCTCGAGACCCTCGGCATCGAGGCCACACAGCGCATCGCCATCTTCTCGGCCAACCGCGCCGGCTGCCTCATGGCCGACTTCGCCGCCTACGCCCTGCGCGTCGTGCCCGTATCGCTCTACGCCACCAGCAGCCCCGAGCAAGTGCGCTACATCCTCAACGACTCCGGCGCCCGGCTCATCTTCGTCGGCAACAATACCCAGCTTCAGGCCGTCCTCGGCATCGCCGCCGACTGCCCCGCCCTCGAGCACATCGTCGGCCTCAGCGACTCAGTCACCGCCCCCGCCGACGAGCCCCGCTACCTCTCGATCGACAACTTCCTCGCCTTAGGCCGCGCCGCATCTCCCGACTGCCACCGCGCCGTCAGTCAACGCCGCGCCGAGGCCCTCGACACCGACATCGCCACATTAATATATACGTCAGGCACCACAGGCGAGCCCAAAGGCGCCATCCTGCCCCACTCCTGCTTCAACGCCTGCCTCGACGCCCATCGCCGCTGGCTCGTCAACGTCACCGACCGCGACACCTCGCTCTGCTTCCTCCCCCTCAGCCACATCTTCGAGAAAGCGTGGACCTACTTCTGCCTGTGGCGCGGCACGGCCGTCTACATCAACACCGACCCCCGCGAGATACAGACCGCCATACGCCAGGTGCGCCCCACCCTCATGTGCAGCGTGCCACGATTCTGGGAGAAAGCCTACGCCGCCGTTCAGGAACGCATCGCGGCCATGAAACCCCTGCAGCGCCTCATGGTCAAGCGCGCCCTCGCCATCGGCCGCCGCCGCAATCTCCACTACCACCGCCTCGGCCTCCCCGTCCCCAAGTGGCTCGAGACCCGCTACCGCTTCTACGACCGCCTCGTGCTCTCCACCATGCGCCGGGTCATGGGCGTTGACCGCGGCAACATGTTCCCCACCGCCGGCGCCCCCCTCAGCCCCGCCATCATCGAGTTCTTCCACACCTGCGGCATCAACATCGTCATAGGCTACGGCCTCTCCGAGACCACCGCCACCGTCACCGCCTACCCCTTCACCGGCTGGCAGTTAGGCTCGGTAGGCACACCCATCGACTGCGTCGATGTCAAGATCGGCGCCGACAGCGAGATACTCGTCAAGGGCCCCACCGTCATGACAGGCTACTACAACAAACCCGACGAGACAGCCGCCGCCTTCACCCCCGACGGCTGGTTCCGCACCGGCGACGCCGGCTACATCGACCCCTCAGGCACCCTCGTCATCACCGAGCGCATCAAAGACCTCTTCAAGACCTCCAACGGCAAGTACATCGCCCCCCAGGCCCTCGAGACACGCCTCGGCGAAGACAAATACATCGAGCAGGTAGCCGTCATCGGCAACAACCGCAAGTACGTCACTGCCATCATCATTCCCGCCTTCGAGGCCATCAAAGAGTATGCCCGCAAAAAGCATATACAGTACCAGAACCTCGACGAACTCGTGCGCAACAGCGATATACGGTCACTCATCCAGGAACGCATCGACAAGCTCCAGGCCAGCTTCGCCTCATTCGAGAAAATCAAGAAATTCACCCTCCTGCCCAAGGAATTCACCATGGAGAACGGCGAACTCACCAACACCCTCAAGATACGCCGTCCCGTCATCAACCGCCACTACGCCCGCGAGATCGAAGCCATGTACGCCTGATCTCCCCCCTCAATGCACGATGCACAATTACACGCTAACACACTGACTATCTGCAGGAACGCGATACAAGACATCACGATTGTGAATTGTGAATCGTGAATTGCAACATCGCGCCCGCCGCCATTCGGTCTCGCGTACTCAGAGCCTCGGAGCGACGATGTTATAATCATCAATATTATTTTGATATGACACAAGACAGCAAGAAAGAACATTTCACCCTTTTCATTGATGAATGTGGTGATCCAAATCTGGATAAGTTTGACAAAACATTTTCGATTTTTACTCTATGCGGCGTCTTGGTGTCAGATAAGAAATTAAAATATCTTGAAAATGAAGTGAACGGACTCAAGCAAGATATTTGGGGCAATAAAGATGTGATTTTTCATTCAAGGGAGATAAGAAATTGCAGTAAAGATTTCGTTAATCTTCTTGATAATAATACAAAAACGCGTTTTTATAGTAGAATAAACGAAATACTCGGTGCAGAAGATATCTATACAATTGTTTGTTGCTGTATTCTAAAGCAACCTTTCGTTGAGCGTTTCAATACTGGTGAGGATGTCTACGGACTATCATTGAAATATCTGATAGAACGTGCAATTTTCCATATAGACGATTACACTGATGGAAACGCCCGGTTAAGGATCGTCGTAGAACGCAGAAATCCTAATCAGAACCAAGGATTGCTGAAATACTACAATGGACTGCGGATCAATGGCACGAAGTGGATAACTGCTGAACGGTTAACTGCCCGTATTAAATCCTTTAGTTTCATAGGGAAAAAAGATAATGTCATAGGACTACAGGTCGCAGATCTTATCGCATACCCGATAAGTAGACAAATTCTTAATCCGGATCGCCCCAATCCGGCATTTCAGATTATAGCCAAGAACATTTATACATATAAGGGAGCAGTATTAGGCCTTAAGGTCATACCACATTAGTTTTTTTACAAACTTTAATGGCCTGAAATGCGTTTATATTTGGTGAATAGGAAATTTATTGCTAATTTTGTATTCACAAAGGGTAGTTTCCTCTTTAACGAAATACTTCGAGTGCGAAAGCAACGATTTTAGAAACCGACAGTAGTCGATTGGAAAGAGCGGTCAATTCCGCTCTTTTTTCGTATAATTCCTCTTTCAAACATGTAGGAAACTCTATGAAGCAACTACTTTGTTCTGTACAACTTTATTTTTACTCGCCCCAAAATCGCACTACCAAAACTGTTTTTTCAAAAATTTTAATTAAAACTTTTTGAATTTTTAAAAAGATAGCGTATATTTGCCACGCTAAGGCATGCCATGCCCGTATGCGAGCATGTCTGCACAAACTTAGAGATTATAACCAACATATTTATATTAACCAATTAACAAATCTCTTAACATGAAGAAATCATTACTCTTCTCCGCTGCTGCCCTTATGGCATTCGGCACCATGTTTGCAGAAACATGGAAAGCAGAGACCGTCTTCAATTACGGTGTCACTCAGGACGGCGTTAGTACCGCCATGCCCGACATCGACGGCGGTGTTAAAGAACTCGGTTGGTGGAGCTCAGGTCAAAAGACCGATCCCAACCTCGTTTGTAACCAGTCAAACGCTCGTTTTGCTGTAGGTCATAACGGCAAATTCTACACCATCGACGACAAGCAGAACGCTATCGTAGCTATCGACGCCAACGGCACCACAAAATATGTCGACATACCCTCACGTGTTGACGGCAAATGGAACGGTACCGCTATCAACGTTGACGACGCCGGTAACATCATCTACAACTACTGCTTCACCGACGCCAAGAAATCAATCACTGAGTGGGGTATGGTTGATGCCACTACCAAACAGGTTTACAACGTTACCATGAGCGACGAAGCCTTCGACGCTCTCAAGATAACCACTGCCGCCGGTAAAGCTACCCGTCTCGACTGCATCGGCCACATCATCGGCGACGTTCGCACAAAGGCTTATGCGTTTGTTACCTTCCTTAACTCTCAGACCGTAGCCCTCTTCACCTTCACCGGTGACGGCACAAAACCCACTTCTCTCACAGGCAAAAACGTTCAGGATATTATCTTCCTTGCAGCTACCAATGGCCCCGGCGGTAACACTACTGCCTGCGCCAGCACAAGCTTCGAAGAGTTTGAGAAAGAGGGCGGTGTTATTCCTCAGAACCACCGTTTCTATGTTCCCGTTGGCGTTGTTGGTCCTATCCAGCCCGGCGTTGCCCCCGGATTTGAAGACGGATACATCGGCAAGTGGTACGATATCGACGGCACCGAGACATGGTATATCG
Source organism: uncultured Bacteroidales bacterium (assembly GCA_947175245.1). Lineage (GTDB taxonomy): Bacteria > Bacteroidota > Bacteroidia > Bacteroidales > Muribaculaceae > JAAVFS01. Next base: position 5,003 of record CAMWLW010000082.1, on the reverse strand, counting down.
GCAACCTTCCTATGGGTAACCGTGGCTACGCAGGTCTCGCCACATTCGAGCTCCGCGGCAAGCGCTACATCGTCCGCAACTATGTTGATGCCACTATGGCCGAGGTTTTCAACAACTGGAAGCAGGTCATGACATTCGGCATCTTCGACGTTGAGAACGGCGAGTGTGTAGCTTCTTGGCAGGATTCATACTACAACAACGGCAACACCGGCTCAGGTGCTCTTAGCGCCGAGGTTGTTGACGACAACACTGTAAACGTTTACACTTTTGTCAGCACTTCAACCGCCGGTGAAACTCCCGCAACAGCTCCCGGTTGCTATGGTGCAATGGTTAAATTCACCGTTACCGATGACGTTGAGGATCCCAAGCACGAGCTTCAGGGTGCTGGCACCGAGGCCGATCCCTATCTGATCGGTACTCCCGACGACCTTTGCGCCGCTCACCTCTACATCCCCCAGGGCGAGGTTGCTGACTACGTTTACTTCAAGCAGACCGCCGATATCGATATGGCCGAGGCCGACTACACCAAGTGGCAGGCTCTCAACGGTTGGGGCGGTCAGTACAACGGTAAGTTCATCTATGACGGCGACAACCACCTCATCAAGAACTTCGCCCCCGGCGCTGACCGTGAACCCGTTGATAAGGTAGGCGGCTACTATGACGGCTCTATCTTCGGCGTGCTCCGCGGTACAGTCAAGAACCTCGGTGTGATCGATGCCGACGTAATGAGCGACGGTAATTTTGACGGTGCAGGTATCATCACCGACTACTCTGGTCAGGGTGGCGTTGCTGCAGAGATAACCAACGTATTCGTTACCGGTAAGGTAGCAGGCAACAAGCGTATCGGCGGTATCGCTGCCACCGCAGGCGCAGCAAGCACATACACCGAAGTTTATGCTGTAGTTGAACTCAACGCTGACGGTTGCGAGACCGGCGGTATCCTCGGTAAGCTCAGCGGCCAGACTCTCGAAATCGACGGCGGCTATGTAGCAGCCACAATCACCGGCACTCCCAAAGACCAGGGTCTCATCGCCGGCGGTGCAGGTACACTCAAAGTCAGCGACTTCATCGTTATCGGCGAAGGTGCTGCATTTGGCGGTGGCGAGGTAGCCGTTTCTCAGTATGCTACTCTCACCGACGACGCTAAGGCTGAGATTCAGGATCTCGCCACATTTGACGAGGGCAAGATGCTCAACGGCATGCCTACCTTCGACTGGGTAAATCTCGCCGGTGGTGCCGACGAGCCCAACATCAAGGGTACAGGTACCGCTGCCGATCCCTACCTCATCGCTACCGCTGCCGACCTCTGCGAGGCCCACAACCTCATTCCCCAGGACGTAGCAGGCGATCCCATCTACTTCAAGCAGACCGCCGACATCGACATGAAGAACGCCGACTACGACAAGTGGCAGGCTCTCAACGGTTGGGGCGGCCAGTACAACGGTAAATTCGTCTATGACGGCGACTGCCATGTTATCCGCAACTTCGCTCCCGGCGCCGACCGCGCTCCCGTTGACAAAGAGGGTGGCTACTATGACGGCTCTATCTTCGGCGTGCTCCGCGGCACAGTCAAGAACCTCGGCGTGATCGATGCCGACACAAAGAGCGACGGCAATTTTGACGGCGCAGGTATCATCACCGACTACTCAGGTCAGGGTGGCGTTGCTGCAGAGATAACCAACGTATTCGTTACCGGTAAGGTAGCAGGCAACAAGCGTATCGGCGGTATCGCTGCCACCGCAGGCGCAGCAAGCACATACACCGAAGTTTATGCTGTAGTTGAACTCAACGCTGACGGTTGCGAGACCGGCGGTATCCTCGGTAAGCTCAGCGGCCAGACTCTCACCATCGACGGCGGCTATGTAGCAGCCACAATCACCGGCACTCCCAAAGACCAGGGACTCATCGTCGGTGGCGCAGGTACACTCATAGTCGACAACTTCGTGACCATCGGTGCAGGCGTTGCATATCCCTCAACAGTGACCGCAACTATCGATGATGTTGTGTCACCCAAGTTTGACAGCTACACCTCACAGGCCCAGCAGTGCATTCAGGACATGGATTCATTCACCGACGGTAAGGAGCTCAACGGCATGCCTACCTTCAACTGGATGACCGAGGATCAGATCTCGGGTGTTGACAACGTAGTTGTTGACGGCGCCGACGAGGCTGCTCCCGCAGTTTACTACAACCTCCAGGGTGTACGTGTAGAGAACCCCGCCAACGGCCTCTACATCAAGAAACAGGGCAACAAAGTCAGCAAAGTGGTTATCCGCTAATCACCCCCGCTGATTTCCCATAACACCGACGGGCTGTGTCAACCGACACAGCCCGTCCTGCATTTAAATCAATTCACAATGCACGATTCACAATGCACAATTGCATGCTAACATGCTGAACATGGTATTATAATTGTGCATCGTGCATTTTGCATTGTGAATTGCATTTTGTACCTTTGCAGCGCAGAACGGAAAATCCGTCTGCCGGGCTGACAGCCACAGCGTTGCACCATCCCGACTATCTCTAACCAACCGCATCGAAGTTTTGGATATAGACCCTTTACCGGCCATAGAAGCCGCCATTACGATTCCCGAGATGAGTCTCGGCCAGATTATAGCCCTCGTCATCGCACTGATGGCGCTTTTCGTCTCGGCATTTGTCTCGGGCAGCGAGATCGCATTCTTCTCACTCACTCCCGACGAGCTCGACGAACTTGAAGACACCCCCGACAACCGCCGCATACGCGGCATACTCGAGCAGCCTCAGCGACTGCTCGCCACCATACTGATAGCCAACAACCTCGTCAACGTCAGCATCGTCGTGCTGTGTAACTTCTCGCTCGGTCCCATATTCGAGGGGATGGGCGCCATCTGGAGCTTCGTGCTGCAAACTGTACTGCTCACATTCCTCATCCTGCTCTTTGGCGAAATCCTGCCCAAGCTGCTTGCCAACGGCGGGCCGCTCAAGTGGGCCACGCGGGCCATAGGCGGCGTCAGCTTCCTCAGCAAACTGCTCTCACCGCTGTCGGGCATACTGGTCAGGAGCACAACCATAGTCAATAAAGTGGTAACCAAGAAACAGGAGAACATCTCGACCGACGAGCTGTCACAGGCGCTCGAAATCACCGATGTGGCCGAGGGCGAGCGAAAAGAGATGCTCGAGGGCATACTCAAATTCGGCGACACGACCGCCGCCGAGATAATGACCCCGCGCGTCGACATCACCGACCTCGACGTGTCGTGGACGTTTGACCGCGTGCTCGACATTGTGCGCGAGAGCGGCTATTCGCGACTGCCGGTCTACGAGGAGACCCAGGACAACATACGCGGCGTGCTCTACAGCCGCGACCTGCTCCCCTACATAGGCCACACCGACACGGCCGACTTCAAGTGGCAGACTCTCATACGCGAGCCCTACTTCGTGCCCGAGTCGCGCATGATCGACGACCTGCTCGAGGACTTCCGCAAACTCAAGAAGCACATCGCCATCGTCGTCGACGAGTATGGCGGCACCCGAGGCGTCGTCACCATGGAGGACGTGCTCGAGGAGATTGTCGGCGACATCAACGACGAGTATGACGAAGAAGAAAAGACCTACAAGGTGCTCGGCAACGACACTTATATATTCGAGGGTCGCACACTGCTCAACGACTTCTTCCGCGTCACCGACCTCGACGAGGAGGACTATGCCCCGGTCATTGAGGACTGCGAGACCCTGGCCGGCATGCTGCTCGCCATCAAGGGCGATTTCCCCAAGGAGAAAGAGTCGATTGTCTACGGCCGCTGCCGTTTCCTCATTCTCGACATCGAACATCACCGCATCACGAGCGTACGCGTCAAAGTGATGCCCGACATCCAGCAGCAATGACCCCGCGCCTCGTCAACGCCATCATGGCCATCGCGCTCGCCGCCATCATGACGGCATGCCAAGGCAACGGCAACCGCGACGTGCCCGTACCACGCCGCACGGCCTTCAGCCGCATGCAGCTGCCGCCCGACAGCTACCGCCACGTCACCATCGGGGGCACCGCTCTCGAGCTCAATGCCGCCGCCGACACCACCGGCACGGTCGACGACGCGGCCAACGCATGGCTCACGGCAGTCTACCCCGACGGCACCGCCGAGCTGTACATCACCGTCAACCACGCCACCGGCAGCCACCTCGACGCCATGATCGACAACCGTGTCGAGCGCCTGTCGCTCAACACGGGGGGCGCCGAGTCACAGGTATCGTCGTTCATCACCCCCGCCGGACTTGACGCACGCATCGTCGTCACACACCACGGTACCCCCACCCCGGTGCAGTTCATCGTCACCGACCACGCCACGATGCTCGTGAGCGGCTCGGCCCACGTGCGCGATGCCGCCACAGCCCCCGCCGACTCGCTCGCCCCGGTCATCGGGATGCTCGAGCGCGACCTCAATCACCTTGTTGCAAACATCCCTGCCACCCGATGACCCAAATCACCCTCAGCGACATCACGATAGCCGTCGAGCCGATTGAACAGTCCACGGGCGGCACACGCACCGACCGCCACGCGCGCGAGCACGCCGCCGTAGGCCGCATCCTCGACAAGCTCTTAGGCCCGGGCATGACCGTAGGCCATTATCCCGACGGCGCCCCGTTCATCGAGGGCCGCGACGACCTGTACATCAGCATCTCACACTCGGCCACCCACGCCGCGGTGGCACTGGGCCCCGACCCCATGACCGGCATCGACACCGAGACGAGCCGCGACCAGCTCGAGCGCATCAAGACCCGATACCTGTCGGCCGCCGAGCTCGGGCGCTTCACTACACGCCGCGAGCTGCTCACGGCATGGTGCATCAAGGAAGCCGCCTACAAGTCGGCACGCATCAGCGGCCTCGACCTGCGCGACGGCATAACGATCGACGCCGACACCCCCACCGTCACCGCCGGCCCCCACACCCTGCACTACACCGACCTCCCCTCCACACCTGTGTCGTATACACAACTACCAGCCCCCGCGACCCGACAAGCGG
>CAMWLW010000081.1 GCA_947175245.1 uncultured Bacteroidales bacterium | reverse complement strand
TTACATACCCGACTTTTGAAGAATATCCCAATCGTCACGCCGACGACCGAATAGTAAAATATCATCCTCAGAACCCTGATTTCACATACACAGCCGATGATCTGATAAAATATTTCAGCGATAAAAACATCTCATCACTGCTTATCATAAATCCCGACAATCCATCAGGTAACTATATACCATACGACAATATATTACAACTTGCCGAATGGGCCACCGGGTCAGACATAAGACTGATTATCGACGAATCGTTTGTTGACTTCTCAGATAACGGTCTCAACGACACATTGCTTAAAAATGAAATTCTTGAGCGTTTCCCGAGCATGTGTGTAATGAAAAGTATCTCAAAATCGTACGGTGTACCGGGACTGCGCCTCGGCATACTCGCCTCGTCAGACGAGAATCTGATATCCAAATTGAAAAAAGATGTGGCGATATGGAATATTAACTCGTTTGCCGAGTTTTATATGCAGATATTTGGTAAATATGAGAAGGATTATGCACGTGCGTGTGACAAATTCAGAGCTGAACGAGAGCTTTTCTATAAGGAACTTACCACTGTACCATTTTTGCGCGTAATTCCATCACAAGCCAACTATTTCTTGTGTGAAGTAATCGGCAAATACACATCTTATAAGCTGACGCTCAAGCTACTGACCGATTACAACATATTAATCAAAGACTGCTCGGGAAAGAAAGGCTTTGACAGTCAAAAGCAGTATGTACGCATCGCCATACGCGACCGTAACGACAACACCCGGTTAATCAACGCCCTTAGTGCACTCTGATGAAACGGCAACCCACTATATGTATATGTGGAGGCGGCAGTCTCGGTCTGGTATGTGCCGGTGTATTTTTATCGCAAGGATACGCGGTTAATCTTCTGACCGGACATCCTCAAAATTGGAGCCACAGTATAAAAGTCCTTGACCCCGACGGGAAGTTATATCAGGGAAATCTTAACAATATATCGTGTCATGCCGAGGACGTTGTTTCTGAAGCAGACATTGTTTTACTGTGTGTGCCCGGTTACCTGATAGAACAAACATTAAACAATATCTCTCCACACCTCAGACCGACAACCCTTGTCGGGTCAGTCGTGTCAAGTACCGGTTTCTTTTTTATAGCTCACAAGATACTGACCGGCAATCCACTTTTCGGATTTCAACGAGTGCCATTCATAGCCCGGCAGCGCGAATATGGCAAAATCGGCGACCTATTAGGTTATAAGCCTCATTTAAACGCTGTTATCGAGATGAGTAATAACCCTGAACGAGACCGTAAACTTCTCGAGGCGCTATTTCTGACACCGGTTTCATTGCTAGATAACTTCTATGAGGTAGCATTGACCAACAGCAACCCGATACTTCACACCGGCCGCCTCTATGCCTTATGGGGTAATAATATTATTGAACCTGCCGAAACTCAGGTGTTGTTTTATTCCGACTGGACAAACGAGGCATCGGAGTATCTGATATCAATGGACAATGAGTTTCAGACCCTGCTCAGAGCACTTGGTATAAAGGAAAGTTCAATTCCAAGACTACTCACCTACTATGAATCTCGTGATGCTCAAAGTCTCACCGACAAGATAAAGTCCATTCAGGCTTTTAAAGCGATAACAGCCCCGATGATTCAAACGAAAGAAGGCTGGATTCCTGATTATAAAAGTCGCTATTTTACCGAGGATTTTCCATTCGGGCTTAAATATATCAGAGACCTTGCCAAGACTCATTCAATAGATTGTCCCACGATAGACAGGGTCTTTGAATGGGGCATGTCAAAGATTAATCACACATAATGCTGTTTGATAATCAAAATGACACAGTCACTCGGTAATAAAGCTACATTCGGTGCTGTTTGGGCCACCATAGACCGTTTCGGCTCTATGGCCCTGCAATTCATCGTCAATCTGGTGCTGGCACGCCTACTTGTGCCGGCCGATTTTGGCGCTATCGGCATGCTGGCAATATTTATCGCGGTGTCACAAACACTTATCGACGGAGGCTTCGGATCAGCACTTATTCAGAAAAAAGAGCCGACCCAGACCGATTACTCGACAATATTTTACTGGAACATAACATTCTCAACATTCCTGTACCTCGTACTATTTGTATCGGCACCGTTTATAGCCCAATTCTTTAACATGCCGATATTATCACCGGTATTACGTATCATCGGTCTTAATCTTATAATAACCTCGATAGTAGCTATACAGCAGACCCGGTTACGTAAAATTCTCGCATTCCGCTCGATTGCCATTACCAACATACTTTCATACCTGTTGGCCGGCTCGTGTGCCATATTGTATGCCCGTCACGGCGGTGGCATCTGGGCTCTCGTTATGATGCAACTGCTCTACGGACTGTTCAGCATCATCATATTCTGGATTATTACCCGTTGGCACCCCTCGTGTGAATTTTCCAGAAAGACAATGTCCGAACTGTTTGGCTTTGGCGGATATATCTTAGCGGCTAACCTGTTGCAGAATATATGTCAAAACATACAGGGTGTCATCATCGGCCGTAAGTTCTCGGCAACCGATACAGGCTTTTATTCACAGGCCTACAAACTCGATCAGATAACAAGCTACTCGATACCGCAGATTATCGTACAGGTGATGTATCCCGTTTACTCATCCATACAGAATGACCGTGAACGGCTGTCGGCTATGATACTGATGAATGTACGAGTTATCGCGTTTATGATATTTCCGATCCTCACCTTACTGATTATCATTGCACCAACTCTTATCAGCTTGCTATATGGTGATCAGTGGCTGCCGGCGGTACCATTGTTCAGAATATTGTGCGTGGGTGGAATATTTGTTTGTCTCCAGAACATCAACTTCTATGGTGTAGCAGCCGTCGGCCGCAGTAAATCGCTGTTTGTATGGAGCTTTTACAAATGGGGATTTCTACTGGCCGCATTATTCGCCGGCACGCTGTTTGGTATTAACGGTATAATGTGGGGTATGGTGTTAAGCGCCATGAACATATATATAGTCAACGCCCTGCTTGTACAAAAATTCATCGGTCTGAAATTTATAGCCCAACTACTGACGCTTATTCCAATATTGTCGGCAATATTATTCAGCGGCCTGGCGGCATATTTTATAGCCGATCTCACCGACATACACTTCTCGCTGACCATAATCTTGTTTGCTGCGGTATATATCTTATCAACTACAGGATTAAAAGCCTCACGCGAGGCACGGCAAATGTTCGGCAGACTGATACATAGAACTAATATATAATATTATTATACGCGATGAGCGGTAAATTCAGACATCTTGACTTGCGTAATATCATTACGGCTATTGGATTAAAGAAACTATTAAAACCAATATATAATAAACTTATAGTAAAACCGCTGCACAAACGCAAAGTCAAACGCTTTCAGAAAGAGGCATTGCCTGTGCTCACACACTTCGACAAAGTCATGACTGACAATGGCTTCAGTTACAGTCTTATTTTCGGGTCATTATTGGGAGCAGTACGCGAAAAGGGATTTCTGAAGCATGATGATGATGTTGATGTAGCAATGTGGAATACCCAGTGGAGTCCACGAATAAAGAAAGTACTCGAAGACTCGGGCTTCAGACAGGTACATACATTTCTTGTTGATGACGGCAAAGCCGGCCGGGAGGAAACATACATGTACAAAAACGTGCAGATTGACATCTTCTACTTCTATGATGCAATTGAGCAGTATCCTTATACCTGTGTGTTCGGTTACGCTCCAAACACATACTCACATGCCGAGAACATGGCAAAATATGGCGGTTGCCCGGTAATGCGTTACCAGATGCCGTTCTCCGATAAATTTGAATATGTTCCATTCGAGACAATCAAATTACCTGTGCCATTGCAGGCCCGGGAAGCCTTAGCCTGCACTTATGGTGAAGATTATATGACACCCAAGCCCGACTGGATCGGTGGCTCCTATAAAAAATACCGAACCGATTGGAACGGTAAGAAAGGTATTTTTACTGAATATTAACAATAGCTGACGACATGACACTTACCATCTGGCAAGCCTTATATTGCACGTTACTCTATACGATAATCCTGATCATTTCGTATCACTATAACGTGAATCCCCGGGTAAGAAATGCCCGGCACCCCCATCTCACCGGTTATTTATTCGTATTGATATTGATATATTGTGTTACTGACTTCATTGACGGTGACTTTTTCCATTATATGTTATATGTAACCCGACCGCACATTGTAGGTCTCGGCTTTGAAAAATTCTATGATATAATAATCGAATTGGTCGGACGCAACTACGTCTTGTTCCGTATAATAGTCTGGGGACTCGCTATATCCACAGTATATTTCTCAGCTCGTCAGTATAAATGTAACACATGTCATCTGCTATTTACACTCGCAACGATATTCATACTTACCTTTGCCTACGCCCGAGCCTCGCTTGGCATGGCGGTATGTTTCTGCGGATACATAATACTGTGCACTGCCAATAAAAACATATTTAAAATGTGCCTTGGCATAGGGATTATGTGCCTGTCTATGACGTTTCACCGCAGTATGATTATTGCCGTAGTCATAGCTTTAGGTGTTAAATACATCAATTTTACAAAATTCAGATTAATTCTATCTCTATTCTTATTCCCGGTTACAGTTCTGATTGCAAATATAATTCTGAACCATGTCTTGGATGGTAAAATAATTGACGACAGGGATAGCTTGGAAAAAATTCAGATCTACAGCAATATTGAAAGTAACGATACCAACTGGAAAGGATTAATCTTATCGTTCTTTGTCTATGCACGTTTCTATGTGCCTATAGTGATTCTGGCCTACTACCTGTATTTTAAGCGCAGGTACAAACTGCTGAAAAAATATGAGATTGATATGTTTAAGGTTGCTTATGGCCTGATTTATATCGCCTCGGGATTCTACTTTATAGAATTTAAGAATGATGTCCTGTTCTATAGAATACTGTTCATGGCAATGATTCCGATTTGTTTCTTATTGGTATCATGTGTCGATAAACGTGTAATATCGATGAAGTCATATAGAATATGTCTTATTCTGGGTATATTGTACAGCTACTACCGCCTGACTTACTCTATGTACACATTGATTTGAGTATAAATTATGAGAATTTTAGAAATAATTCCTCAGTTAGATTCAGGTGGCGCAGAACGGTTCACGGTCGACCTGTGCAATGAGCTGGTATCGAAAGGTCATCAGGTCAGGTTACTACTATTCTTCCCTCTCGACAACCCTAAATATACATTTTATCTTCCTGAACTTGACCCCAAAGTTGAGGTGGTTTCGTTAAATAAAGGTTTAGGTTTTGAATTGAGCACGTATAAACGTGTTGCCGATGAAATAAAAAATTTTCACCCCGACGTAGTACATTCTCACGTACGCGGATTGTTCTATCTTCCTTTAGCGATTTGGAGATATCACAAGCAGATTAAATTTTTTCACACCGTGCACAGCGATGCCCAAAAAGAAGCATTAGGGAGTAGGCTTGATGTATGGATACGTCGGTTTTTTTTCAAAAAAAACCGGGTGCAAGCCGTCACAATATCGCCTGAATCGGCCGATAGTTTTAAGAAATTCTATGGCATAGAAGCCCCGATGATATATAATGGCCGCAATATTGATGCCAATATAACTATTTCACCCGAAGTTGCCGAGATATTTCGACAGGTCAGAATTACCGATAAAACTAAAGTTATTGTCAACATTGCTCATATTGATAGAGTAAAACGTCAGGATATTTTGGCTCGGGTTATAACCAATCTTAATAAAGAAGGTTATGACGTATCATTGGTTTTAGTTGGTCGCATTGGTGATGATGCAGTTGCAGAACAAATAAAACGATTAGATAATCCGAGAATACATATCATGGGAGCACGGACTAATCCACTTGAATTTATTAAAGCCGCCGATGCGTTTTGTCTCAGTTCACAATATGAAGGGCTGCCCATATCTTTAATCGAGGCTCTCGGTGTGGGTACGATACCGATATGTACTCCTGTCGGAGGTATCAAAAATCTTATTACCGACGGTCACAACGGTTTTTTGAGTAGTGATATCTCTGAAGAAGCTATCTACAGCGTTATTAAGCGTTTTTTAAATGCTGATCAATCTACGATTGACGGTATTAAATTAAATCTGCCCGCCACGTATTCAAAATTTACGATGACCGAATGTGCGACCTTATATAAAGAATTGTTCACCTCAGATATTACTCAAAAAGTATCTTGATTTATTGTAATGACACAACCGGTCAATAACATCCCGGCATTTATACTAGAATGAGGATATTATATTGCACACCGACTTTAATGAGTGGAGGAATAGCCCGATGCAGCAGCTATATTATCGGACATTTCGGCAAACATCCTGCCCACGAGGTGGAAACATTCCCTATGAATACAAAATATTTGGGCGAAGGTGCAAATATCTTGAGACGTCTTATCCAGGGTGTAAAGTCGTATGGTGGAATTGTTTCACGTTTTAACCGACATCTGCACTCACACAAATATGATGTAGTGCACATTTGTTCGAGTGGATCGTTGGGATTGATACGCGACTATCTGTTACTGTCGGTGTGCAACCGGCATGGCGTCAAAGGAGTATTGCATCTCCACTATGGTCGTATACCCCAAATCAAGGCCTGCAACAACTGGGAATGGAAGCTATTGAACGCTACTATTGCCAAGTCATACAGGACTATAGTAATGACTTCTGAATGTCACACCTCACTTGAGGAGTTAGGTGACAAAATAGTAAACATACCCAACCCGCTTGCCCCCGAGATTGAAAACCTAGCCCGTAATGAGGGTAACAAATTTGATATCAACTCTATGATATTTGTAGGTCACATTCTGCCCACAAAGGGTATAAATGAGTTGTTGTCAGCAGTCGAAGTCTTACCTGAAGCCACACTCACTGTAATAGGTCAGGATACAGTAGGCATTATCGCACTTCATCGCAAACAGCACCCCGATTTATACTCATCAGGAAAAATAAAATATTTAGGCGAACGCTCCATCGAGGACGTAATACACTACATGAAGACGGGGGTATTTGTGTTCCCGTCATATACCGAAGGTTTCCCCAACGTGATATTGGAGAGCATGGCCTGTGGCGTGCCGATAATAGCGTCAAATGTCGGCGCAATTCCTGAAATGCTGAACATTGGGACTGCTGAAGAATGTGGCATTTGCATACCTGCACGAGACAAGGAACAGCTTTGTGAAGCCATTAACAGCGTAATGTCTGATACAAATATGGCCGCGCTTATGGGAAAAAAGGCGCGGTTAAGAGTTCATAAAGAATATAATATTGAAAGTGTAGCCAATAAAATATTGGCTGCATGGCATTAAGAAAACAAACTATACACGATAAATATTAATATGTCAGTGTTCAAAGACAAGACCTTGTTGATAACCGGTGGAACGGGCTCGTTCGGTAATGCAGTGTTGCGACGTTTCCTTGACAGCGACATCAAGGAGATACGCATTTTCTCGCGCGATGAAAAAAAACAGGATGACATGCGTCACCGCCTGCAAAATCCCAAGGTAAAATTCTTTATCGGCGATGTGCGCGACAAGCAGTCGGTCGACATCGCCATGAGAGGTGTCGATTATGTGTTCTCGGCAGCAGCTCTCAAACAGGTACCCAGTTGTGAATTTTTCCCGATGGAAGCTACACGCACAAATGTCGTGGGTACTAATAACGTTCTTCTATCGGCAATTGAACATGGCGTGAAGAATGTTGTTGTGCTGTCGACCGACAAGGCTGCATATCCGATTAATGCTATGGGCATATCTAAGGCCCTGATGGAAAAAGTAGCGATCGCCAAGGGGCGTGAACTGGGTGAGGGTGCCCCTACTACCATCTGCTGCACACGTTATGGCAATGTAATGGCCAGCCGTGGCTCGGTCATACCTCTATGGGTTGAGCAGATGACGAGCGGACGGCCCATCACGATAACTGACCCTGAGATGACGCGTTTCATGATGACACTTGACGACGCCGTTGACCTCGTAGTATATGCGTTCACTCACGGCCACAATGGCGACCTGTTTGTTCAAAAGGCTCCGGCTGCAACGCTGTCAACCCTAGCCAAAGCCCTGACTGAGATATATTCCAAGGTTGACCCACGATATGGCAATACCGAGATCAAGATCATAGGCACGCGTCATGGCGAGAAGCTGTATGAGACACTGGTGACCCGCGAGGAGATGGCCAAGGCTATCGACATGGGTAACTATTACCGCATTCCGTGTGACACACGCGACCTGAACTATGACAAATTCTTTACCGAGGGTAACCGTGAGCTGTCAAAGGTCGACGATTATCACAGTCACAACACGATCCGGCTTGACGTCGATGGCATGAAAGAGCAACTGATGCGCCTGCGATTCATTCAGGCCGATTTAGGAATGATTGAAGCTGATACAAAACGAGAAATACGCTCAGAATGATTATTGATAAGAAAACGCTCGACAACCTGACAGCTGAAGCTGCTCTGTCACCCAGACTGCGCATGAATCTCGATATGCGCACTACCGCTGACGACCGGTCACAACGCATGCTCAATGCCATTGAGCCCGGTACCGAGTTACCGATACACCGCCACAAATCGACCTCTGAGACGTGTATAGTGCTCAGGGGCAAAGCCGAAGAACTGTACTATGACGACAACGGTGTAATTACCGCCCGTATCATGATGCAGCCGGGCACTGATTGCTGTGGCGTAAACATCAAGGCCGGCTGCTGGCATAAGATTATCTCGCTCGAACCCGGCACAGTTATCTTCGAGGCCAAAGATGGCCCGTATGAACCATTATCAACCGATGACATCCTCACATTGAACGACTTATGAAAATTCTTGTAACCGGCGCCAAGGGATTTGTAGGCAAAAACCTGTGCTGGCAGCTGAAAAATATTAAGGAAGGCAAGGCCCGCAACTATCAGGTCGTAATCGACGAAGTATTTGAATATGACATCGACTCGACGCCCGACGATTTACAAAAATATTGCCGTGAAGCCGACTTCGTTTTCAATCTTGCCGGAGTAAATAGACCTGAGAATCCCGAGGATTTCAGGAAGGGTAACTTTGGTTTCGCATCGACATTGCTCGAGACATTAAAGTCTTATGGCAACCGGTGCCCGATCATGCTGTCGAGTTCTATTCAGGCAACTATGATTGGACGATATGCCGGTCATCCGTATGGTGAGAGCAAGAAGGCCGGCGAAGAGCTGTTTTTTGACTACTCGCGCCAAACGGGAGCCAATGTGCTGGTCTACAGATTTCCCAACATCTTCGGTAAATGGTGCCGTCCTAATTACAACTCAGCGATAGCTACTTTCTGCAATAATATAGCCAACGATTTACCTATTCAGGTCAACGACCCGACTGTTGAGCTGGAGCTTGTCTACATTGACGACCTTGTCGAGGAACTGATTGGAGCACTTGGCGGACAGGAGCACCATTGTGAATTTGATGGTCTTGATGCCATCCCCACGCCCGACGGCCGCTACTGCCATGTGCCCGTGACCTACCGCGTGTCGCTCGGCACTATTGTCGAGATGCTGCACCGCTTTAGCGTGATGAATCAATCGCTCGATGTCCCTTATCTGCAACAGGGCAGTTTTGAAAAGAAGCTTTATGCTACCTATCTGAGTTATCTGCCAAAGCACAAAATGATATATGACCTCAAAATGAATGTTGACCAGCGCGGATCGTTCACCGAGATAGTGCATACGAGCGATCGCGGACAATTCTCGGTCAACATATCTAAACCAGGGATAACCAAGGGACAGCACTGGCACCACACCAAGGTTGAAAAATTTGTAGTTGTAAGCGGTCACGGACTCATACAGCTTAGGCAGATTGACTCTGACGAAGTCATCAACTTTGAAGTAAGCGGAGATAGGATTCAGGTCGTAGAAATGATTCCCGGCTACACCCACAACATCATAAATCTATCTGACACCCAGGATCTTGTCACGCTCATGTGGTGTAACGAGAATTTCGATCCTAATCACCCCGACACTTACTTTAATATGGTAGAATAATGAAAACCGATTATAAAGACATATCTTTTGCCAATAACGGCAGGCTTAAACTCATGATAATTGTCGGTACACGTCCCGAAATCATACGCCTCGCCGCCGTCATAAATAAATGCCGCAAGTATTTTGATGTGATTCTCGCACATACAGGCCAGAACTATGACTACAATCTCAACGGCGTCTTTTTCAAAGACCTGAAACTTGCCGATCCTGAAGTCTACATGGATGCCGTGGGTGATGATCTCGGGGCAACAGTAGGAAATATCATCAACTGTTCATACAAATTGATGGTCGATATCAAGCCTGACGCGCTTCTCATTCTTGGTGACACCAACTCATGCCTGTCGGCTATCGCCGCCAAGCGTCTGCACATACCAATATTTCACATGGAAGCCGGCAACCGTTGTAAGGACGAATGCCTGCCCGAGGAAACTAACCGCCGCATTGTCGATATAATTTCAGATGTAAATATGTGTTACTCTGAGCACGCGCGCAGATATCTCGCCGACTGCGGACTCCCGAAGGAGCGCACCTACGTAACCGGCTCACCGATGGCCGAGGTGCTTCACGCTAACCTGGCTGACATTGAGACAAGCGACATACACAGCCGCTTAGGGCTTGAAAAGGGCAAATATATTCTACTGTCGGCCCACCGTGAGGAAAATATCGACACCGAGAAGAATTTCCTGTCGCTCTTCAATGCTATCAATGCCATCGCGCGCAAATATGACATGCCTATACTCTACAGCTGCCATCCGCGCAGCCGCAAACGTCTTGAGCAATCGCGATTTGAGCTCGACCGGCGCGTAATTCAGCATGAGCCACTTGGCTTTCACGACTATAACTGTCTGCAAATGAATGCCGCCGCCGTTATAAGTGACTCTGGAACACTACCCGAAGAGTCGAGTTTCTTTACATCGATCGGGCATCCGTTCCCGGCAATATGCATACGCACATCGACCGAACGTCCCGAGTCGCTCGATCACGCAGGCTTCATTCTCGCTGGCATTGATGAGACATCGTTGCTCCAGGCAGTCGAGACCGCCATCGCTATGAACGAGAACCGTGACTACGGAACGCCGGTCGACGTCTATGTCGGAGAAAATGTCTCCAACATAGTGGTAAAGATAATACAGTCATACGTGACGGTAGTGAACAAGATGGTGTGGCGTAAAATTTAATAGATAATCATTTTGAAATAACATGCGCATATTATTAGTAACATCACATTTCTATCCCGAGAGTTTCAAAGCCAACGATATGGCTTTTGAGCTGGCTAAACGCGGGCATGATGTGACGGTACTGGCACCGATACCCGACTATCCGCAGGGAAAATTCTTTGACGGGTATGGTGTCTTTAAGAAACGGCGTGAAGTAGTAAACGGCGTTAAAGTAATACGCACTCTTGTAACGCCCCGGCGTAATGGATCAACCAAATGGATCTGCCTTAATTACCTTACCCACACACTGTTCTCCACAATAAGAGGAATATATCTCGGACTGTTCGACAAATTTGATACCGTCCTGGTGCATGAGACATCGCCTGTAATGATAGGCATACCGGCTGTGTTGGTAAAAAAATTAATGCGTGTACCGATGCATTTCTGGGTGCTTGATTTGTGGCCTGAGAGTATTGAAGCTGCCGGCCGCATACACAATAAGGGCATTTTAAATATCTTCCGCCATCTTACAAAATGGATGTACAATAATTCAAAAACAATATTAATCAGTTCCAAGGGGTTCTCGAAATCAATCAATTCCATCGGCAACTTTAACGATAGGATCGAATACTTTCCCAACTGGATTGATATTGCAAATAACAGGCCATCACCCGAAGTTCAGGATCTGCCGGCCGGATTCAATGTTATGATTGCTGGGAACATCGGTGAGGCTCAGGATATACCGCATGTTATTGAGGCTGCACGCATATTGAACTGTAAGTCGCCGATAAATTTCATATTTCTCGGTGACGGACGCCGTAAAAAATATATCGAGGACGCTATCAGCAAATATGAGCTCACAAATGTGTATCTGTTAGGTCGGTTCCCTATCAACTACATGCCGGCGTTCTTTGCTAAGGCCGACATAATGCTATTATCATTAAAAGACGAACCGATATTCTCCCTTACCGTACCGGGCCGCCTCCAAAATTACATGTCGTCCGGCAAGCCGGTAGTAGCCATGATGAACGGTGAGGGCGCAGACCTGATAAAAGAATCAGACTGCGGTTGGTCGGTGAAAGCCGAGGATTCGGAGGGTTTGGCCCGGCTGCTGAAACAACTGGCCGAGAGTGACAAGTCGATATTGGATGCCAAGGGGCTGAATGGACTCAAATATAGCCGGCAGTATTTTGATTTAAATAAATGCATCGATCACTTAGAGTCAGTAATAAACTCTAAATAAATTAATCGTTATATATAAAAAAGGGTGCCCCGAGCTGATGACAGGTCGGGGCACCGGTGTTTATGAGTGTGTAGGGGGAATTACTTGGTGAGGCCGTAGTGGCGCATGAGGGC
>CAMWLW010000080.1 GCA_947175245.1 uncultured Bacteroidales bacterium | reverse complement strand
GGCAGTCGGCTGCCACCACCGATGCCGACGACACGCGCGCCTCGGCCGACGCCGTCGTCGAGATGTATGAGCAAGCCGTCGACCTGGTAGTCACCTCAAGCCAGGTGCTGAACCGAGCCGACAGGGCGCGCATACGTCAGCTCGCCAAAGCCCTGATGAAACGCATGGACAGCATCTCGGCCCTCCCCGCCACATCACCCGGCCGTCACCGCCGCGCCTGACGGTCGGCCATAAAACAAGGGAGGCCGCGCCACGTTGGATGGTGGCACAGCCTCTCGGGTATATTTGCTGTTAGTCAGACTCTTAGTCGATGATGTCGAAGCCGGTGTAACGGCGCAGGCACTCGGGAACGACGATACCCTCGGGGGTCTGGTTGTTCTCGAGCAGGGCAGCCATGATGCGCGGCAGCGCGAGGGCCGAGCCGTTGAGGGTGTGGCACAGGCGTGTCTTCTTGTCCTCGCCACGGTAGCGGCATTTGAGGCGGTTGGCCTGGTAGGTCTCGAAGTTTGACACCGACGATACCTCGAGCCAGCGTTTCTGGGCGGCCGAGAATACCTCGAAGTCAAATGTGATGGCCGAGGTGAAGCTCATGTCGCCGCCACACAGGCGCAGGATGTGCCAGGGCAGGCCGAGCTCGTCGAGCAGCGACTGCACGTGGTCTTTCATCTCCTCGAGGGCAGCGTATGAGTTCTCGGGCTTCTCGATGCGCACGATCTCGACCTTGTCAAACTGGTGGAGACGGTTCAGACCGCGCACGTCCTTGCCGTAGCTGCCGGCCTCGCGGCGGAAGCATGCCGAGTAGGCACAGTTCTTGATGGGGAGCTGCGAGTCGTTGAGGATGACGTCGCGATAGAGGTTGGTGACGGGCACCTCGGCGGTGGGTATGAGGTAGAGGTTGTCGAGCTGGCAGTGGTACATCTGGCCCTCCTTGTCGGGGAGCTGGCCTGTGCCGTAGCCCGATGCCTCGTTGACTACATAGGGGGGCTGTATCTCGAGGTAACCGGCTGCACCGGCGCGGTCGAGGAAGAACTGTATGAGGGCGCGCTGCAGGCGGGCACCCTTGCCGATGTAGACAGGGAAGCCGGCGCCGGTGATCTTGACGCCGAGGTCAAAGTCGATGAGGTTGTACTTGCGGGCGAGATCCCAGTGGGGCAGGGCGTCGGCAGGCAGGTCGGGCATCGGGCCGCCGGTTTTCTCGACCACGTTGTCCTCGGCGGTGCGTCCAGCGGGAACCATGTCACAGGGCAGGTTGGGCACGGTCAGGAGCAGGTCGCGTATGGCGCGCTCGGTGTCGGCGAGCTGGTCGGCGATGACACGCTGTGACTCCTTGATGCCGGCTACGGTAGCCTTGGCGGCCTCGGCCTCCTCACGCTTGCCGGCTTTCATCAGGGCGCCTATCTCGGCAGCCTTCTTGTTGAGCTCGGCAGCCTGGTTGTCGTTGTTGAGCTGGAGCTCACGGCGTTTGTTGTCGAGCTCGAGCACTTTGTCAATGGCCTCGCGGCCGTCAAATCCCTTGATGGCGAGTTTCTCTACCACGCGGTCGGGATTTTCCTTGATTTGCTGTATTGTTAACATGGGGTGATGATGTTGTTTTGTTCTCTTTAAGGTTTGTCAGGTGAGACTGATTTACTTGTTGAACAGCTCTTTCACCTTGGCCTGGATGGCGCGGCCGTCGGCACGTCCGGCCAGGGCCTTGGTGGCGGTACCCATCACGCGGCCCATCTGTGAGGGCTCGGTGACACCGAGCTCGGCGATGATGCGGGTGAGCTCGGCCGTGAGTTCCTCGTCGGTGAGCTGTTTGGGCAGATACTCCTCGATAACGGCAACCTCGGCCATCTCGCTCTCGGCGAGATCGGGGCGGTTCTGCTCGGTGTAGATGTTGGCGCTCTCGCGGCGCTGTTTGGCCATCTTGACTAGGACACGGGTGGCGGCCTCGTCGGTCAGCGTGCCGTCACCGCCCTTGGCAGTCTTGGCTTCGAGAAATTCTTTCTTGATGCCGCGCAGGGCCTCGAGGCGCACGCGGTCTTTGGCTAACATGGCCTTCTTGATGTCGGCCGATATCGTATCAAATAAATCCATAGTCGTATATTGCTGTTTAAGTTGCAAATTTAGTGAGAATATTGCAATGTAAGTGCAAATATTCAGTATTTTTGTGGCACAAAATTTTTTATACATTCATGATTACCTCACCCCGACCTGATATTACCGTCACCGATGATGTGAGAGAGCTGCTCGACAGCGAGGCCCGACGCATCAACGACAAGGCTTTTATAGCCAACGACCCCGTGCAGTTTCCACGCCGTTACAGCCGTTTGCCCGACATCGAGATAGCCGCCCTGCTGTCGGCCACCATCGCGTGGGGCAACCGCACGATGATATGCCGCGACTGTGACCGCATGCTCGGGGCGATGGAGTCGTCGCCCCATGCCTTTGTGATGGACGGCGCCTATGAACAGCTCGACCCCGACCGCAACGTACACCGCACGTTCTTCAACCGCAATCTGCAGTACTATCTGCGCGGTCTCAGGGCTATCTACACACGCTATGCCTCGCTTGCCGACTGGGCGCGCGACCGTGGCGTGGCCCACAGCGAGGCGCCCTCGTGGGAGCTGGCCCGCTGTCTGAGCGCCGAGCTCGCCGGGGCCAACGGCGGCCTGACCGACAGCCGCTGCCTGCCTGTCAACATCGACAAGACGGCGCTCAAACGCATCAACATGGCCCTCAGATGGCTCGTGCGCGACGATGGTATCGTCGACATGGGCGTGTGGACATTCCTGAAGCCGTCCCAGCTGTACATTCCGCTCGACGTCCACGTCGGCAACGTGTCGCGCGAGCTCGGGCTGCTGACACGCCGGCAGGATGACCGCAGGGCGGTCGAGGAGCTTACGGCCGTGATGCGCACCTTGAGACCCGACGACCCGGTGGTCTACGACTACGCGCTGTTCGGCATCGGCATCGGAGCCAAAGCCACCTCACAAGGAGGATCGGCTAATAGCTAATCGCAGTTTTTTGTAAAAATCGCGATTATAATCGCAGAAATTTGTACCTTTATCGACTCTTAATCGTGATTTTTTGTATGGCAGTTAAAGTTGACACCCAAAAAGAGATTATTTTCGGTTCTTCAGACCCGAATGTTTCCCGTGTACTCAGCAAGAAGGAGAAGGACGGCGAACTGCGCAGGGTCGCACCTCGCATTTATACGACTAATCTTATAGATAGTCTGGAAAATATCGTGCGTCGCAACCTTATTGATATACTTGTTTACCGTTATCCCGATGCGCTGATAAGTCACCGTAGTGCCAAAGAGATGCGACCGACTGCATCAGGCGACTTTTTCCTGACGAACTCAACTACAAGACGAGTGACCGATTTGCCGGGAATTACCCTGAATTTTGTAAAGGGCCCAAAACCCTCCTCTCACGATATTCCGTTCATGGGTATGCACATATCGGGTGAGCATAGATATATGCTTGAGAATATGCAGGTGTCACGAAAATCAGGCGACGAGTCACGAGTCCTTCCGATAAGTGTCATTGAGAACAAACTTGAACAGTTACTGCTGACCGGCGGAGAAAATCGACTGAATCAATACCGTGATGAACTGCGCAAAGTGGCCGAAGAATTGGGTATGCTGACCGAATTTGCCAAAATCAACAGTATAATTTCAGCACTGCTCTCAACTCATGACGCGAAGGTGCTGTCAACTGACTCTGCAAAAGCACTTGCCGCCGGAAGTCCGTTTGACAAGTCAAGGGTCGAATTGTTTGAGGTGCTTTTTGACGCTATAAAAGACAGGTATTTCGTAATACGCAACAACCGCAATACCGATGAGGAGTCTTTCCGTCTATTCTCATTTTTCGAGAGTTATTTCTCCAATTATATAGAGGGAACTGAATTTGAGATTGATGAGGCTAAGGCGATTGTTGACTCGGGTATTCCAATGCCGCGGCGCGACGAGGACTCGCACGATATACTCGGAACTTTCAAGGTGCTGTCAAACCGTGCGGAAATGATGAAAACACCAACGTCGCCCGATGAATTATTTGCGATTTTGAGCCATCGGCACAGTATTCTGCTTGAAGGACGACCGCACATGAATCCCGGTGTTTTCAAAACTAAGAACAATCGTGCCGGAATGACGGAGTTTGTAGATCATCAGCTTGTGAAAGGCACGCTATCACAAGGCTTCAAGTATTATGCCGCCTTGACCGACCCGTTTGCCCGCGCTATATTCATGATGTTTATGATAAGCGAAGTGCATCCGTTCAATGACGGCAACGGACGCATAGCCCGAGTGATGATGAATGTCGAACTCGTGCGTGCCGACCAATCGCGTATCATTGTCCCGACTGTATTCAGGGAGGATTATATCTTGGCATTGCGCAAACTGACGCGCCACAAAGACCCGTCGGCATATATAAACGTAATGACCAAGCTACATCAGTTCAGCGACAACCTTTACGGCACCGACTTCACGGAATTGAAAAACTACCTTGCTGCCTGCAACGCCTACGAAGAGCCCTCGCAAGCTAAACTTCAGATAATCGATAGGACATTTTTTACAGGGTAGTAATAACAGTAACGGGGAGCCACTCGGTGTGAGGGCTCCCCGCTATCGTTATGTAAAGGATTTACTCGAGGTCGATGGGGACGGCAACGATGCGCAGGTTGTTGTCGTTGATGAAGTCGATGATGTTTCGGCGTATAGGCGAGTCGGCGATGTCGGCCTTGATGCGCTGCAGGGCGTTGAACACCGATGTGCCGCACTGGTAGATGTGGCGGTAGGCCTTGGCCACGTCATCTATCTGGTCGTCGGTGAACTCACCTTTGCGCATGATGTGGGCGTTGATGCCGAAGTATGACGCGGGGTTGTGGGCGATGATGACGTAGGGGGGCACGTTGCCGCTGATGCGGCAGCCGCCCTTGATGAGCACCCAGTCGCCTATCTTCGAGCCCTCGTGGATGACACAGTTTGACGACAGTATGGTGCATGAGCCGATCTCGATATGGCCGGCCATTGTCACACCGTTGCCTATGACACACTTGCCGGCAACGTGGCAGTCGTGGCCTATGTGTGAGGTCGCCATGATGAATGTGCCGTCGCCTATGGCTGTGCCCTCGGCCGACATGAAGCCGCGGTTGATGATGACGTTCTCACGGATGACGCAGTCGTCGCCGATGGTGCACACGGCGGGCTTGCCATCCCAGCGGAAGTCCTGAGGGTCGGCACCTACGATGGCCCCGTTGTAGATTTTTGTACGTGCACCGATGCGGGTGTCCTTCATGACGCTTGCATAGGGCATGATCACGGCGCCGTCGCCTATGACGGTGTTGGCGTCGATGAATGCGAACGGGTGGATGGTGACGTCACTGCCTATCTTGGCGGTGGGGTCGATGTGGGCTAATGGACTTATCATAGTTTTTCCGTTTTGGTATTAGTTGTTTCAACGGCCGCCGCCGAGCGACTGGTAGAGGTTGATGACGGCCTGTGCGCGGGCCAGGTCACACGACAGCTGTGACATCTGGGCCTGCAGGAGGCTCGACTGGGCTGTGAGCACCTCGAGATAGGTGGCGTCGGCTGTCTTGAAGAGCTCGCCGGTGTAGTCGGTGGCCTTGATGAGATCGTCGACCTGGGTGGCAAGGTAGGTAGACTTCTCGTTGGCCTTGGCATAAACGGTGAGGGCGTTGCTCACCTCGGCCGATGCCGACAGCAAGGCATTCTCGAACGTGTTCATGGCCTGCTGCTGCTGGGCCTTGGTGGCCTTGAGGCGGGCGATGTTCTGGCCGCGCATGAACAGGGGGGCGGTGAGAGAGCCTGCGAGCGATGCGATCCAGTCGCCGGGGTTCTTGATCATGCTGCCGAACGAGTTGGTGAAGCCATAGTTGGCAGTGATGGTGAGGCCGGGATAGAACGCGGCGCGTGCCATGTTGGTGTTGTAGTAGGCAACGGCCACGGCGAGCTCGGCGGCCTTGATGTCGGGACGTGCTGCGAGCTGGCTCATGGGCACGCCGCTGTTAAACATCACGGGGAGGTCGAGCGTGGCGGGGTTGATGGCCCATATCTGAGGCTGGGTCTTGAGCAGCACCGACAGGGTGTTGTGAGCGTGGTGGAGCGAGGCCTCGAGGTCGGTGATAGAGGCGAGGATGCTGTGGTAGTTAGCGTCGGCCTGCATCACGGCTGCCTCGTTGGTGCGTCCGGCCTCCTTGTAGTCACGCATCACGCCGACGTTGCGTTTCCAGATGTCGGCCGTGGCGCGGTTGAGGTCGAGCTGGGCCTGGAGGGTGGCTATCGAGTAGTAGCAGTTGGCCACGGCGCCGATAATCTGTGACTTCACGGCCTGTTCATAGGCCTTGGCCTGGGCGTATGAGGTCTCGGCGGCGCGCTTGCTGTTGAGGGTCTTGGCAAAGATATCCACTTCCCACGATGCGCTCAGCGGTATGGTGTAGTTCCAGTTGGTGAGCTTGCCGTTAGATACCGACGACGCGCCGCCGTTGGGGGCGAGCACGAGCGAGGGCAGGTAGGCCAGGCGGGCGCCCTGCATGTTGGCATGGGCTATCTCGACGTTGAGGCGGGCGTTGTCAAGGTCGACGTTGGCCTCGAGGGCGCGGTTGATGAGGTCGACGAGCATCGGGTCGGTGAACACCTGCTGCCAGGGCAGGTTGCCGAGGTTGTCGTTGTCGAGTTGCTCCTGCTTGGCCTGAACGTAGGCTGCCTGGAGGTCGTCGTCGGCCGGCATGTCAAATTTCTTGTATATGTGGCAGCTTGAGAGTGCCGGCAACACGAGTGCCGACACCATCAAGTTGATTAAGGTTGACTTTTTCATTGTCTGTGTGAATGTGGGGTAAGTGTGAGAGTTTACTTCTTTGAATATTGCTCGATCTCTGACTCGATGCCCGAGTTGTCGGTGTCCTTGAACTTCAGGGGCGAGATTTTCTCCTGAATCATCTGGAACGCGATGAACAGTGCCGGCACGACGAATATCTGGAAGATCATACCGATGAGCATACCGCCTATCGAGCCTACGCCGAGGGCGCGGTTGCCGTTGGCGCCTACACCGTGTGAGAACATCATGGGCAGCAGACCGATGATGAGGGCGAGCGAGGTCATGAGGATGGGTCGCAGACGGTCGACACCACCGGCGATGGCGGCGTTGAAGATCGACATGCCCGTGCGGCGTCGCTCGCTGGCAAACTCGACGATAAGGATGGCGTTCTTGGCCAGCAGGCCGATAAGCATGATGAGGGCGATCTGCAGGTAGATACTGTTGACGACGCCAAAGATGTCGGCGAAGATGAATGTACCCATCAGACCGAAGGGCACTGACAGCAGCACGGCGAATGGCAGAATGTAGCTCTCATACTGGGCCGACAGAAGGAGGTAGACGAACAGCAGGCAGAGGCCGAAGATGATGGCCGTCGAGTTGCCCGACTGGTTGGCCTCCTCACGGGTCATGCCGGCGTAGTCGTAGCCATAGCCCTGGGGCAGCGTCTGGGCGGCAACGCGTGCCACAGCCTGGAGTGCCTGGCTCGATGAGAAGCCGGGGGCGGGCATACCGGTTACCGAAATAGACTGGAACATGTTGAAGCGGTTCAACAGGTCGGGACCATAGACGCGGGTGAGGGTGACGAAGTTCTCGAGCGATGCCATCTCGTTGCCGTTGCGCACCTTGATCTTTGACAGTGTCTCGGGCGACACGCGCGACTCGGGGGCGGCCTGCATCATGACGCGGTAGATCTTACCGAAGCGGTTGAAGTTGGAGACGTACATACCGCCATAGTAACCCTGGAGGGTCGAGAGTATCGTCGTGGGGCTGATGCCGGCCTGCTTACACTTGGCGGCGTCGATGTCGATGAGATACTGGGGGAAGGTGGGGTTGAAGGTCGAGTAGGCCACCTGGATTTCGGGCTGCTGGTTGAGCTGGGCGAGGAAGCCCTGGATGATGCCGAAGAAGGTGTTGATGTCGCCACCCGTGCGGTCAAGCATCTTGAGCTCGAAACCGTTGGTCACAGAGTAACCGGTGATCATAGGTGGAGCGAAGGCTACGACGCGGCCGTCTTTGACGCCGGCGGCGATCTGCATGATGCGGCCCACTATGGCGTCAGAACTCATCGACGGGTCCTTGCGTTCGTCCCAGTGCTGGAGCTTCACCATGAATGTGCCGTATGTGGCACCCTCACCGGCGATGAACGAGTAGCCGAGAATCTTCTGGACATATTTCACGCCGGGAATCTGCTGAATCTGGGCGCCGACCTTGTCGACTACTTCCTCGGTGCGTTCCTGGCTGGTGCCCGGAGGCATGTCGACCATGGCGAAGAGGAAGCCGGTGTCCTCGTTGGGGACGAGGGTGGTGGGGGTAATCTTCATCAGGATGACGAGGATGGCGACCGATGCCGCCACGAGGCCAAATGATGTGAGCTTGTGTTTGGCCATGAAGGTGGTTACCTTCTTGTAGCCGCTGATGGCGCGGTCAAAGGTGTTGTTGAATGCTTTCTGGAATGCCTTGCTGAACAGGCCTATGAGTGTGAATACGGCAACAACACAGGCGATGATGCTGTTGATGACGTCCTCAAAGTCAAACCAGCCGAGAATCATGAACACGACGGTGGCGATGAGGAGAACGAAGGTAACGATGGGGGGTATGGTGAATTTCTTGCGTGTCACCTCGGCGGCTGCCTTGTAGGCGGTGCCCATGCGCTCTTTGAGCGAGCTGTCGTCGTTGTGGGGCTTGAGGAACACGGCACACAGGGCGGGTGACAGGGTCAGGGCGTTCAGCGCCGAGATACCGATGGCGATGGCCATCGTGAGACCGAACTGGCGGTAGAACACGCCCGATGTGCCCGACATGAACGACACGGGGATGAACACGAGCATCATGACGAGGGTAATCGAGATGATGGCGCCGCCTATCTCGCCCATGGCGTCGATCGAGGCCTTGCGGGCGCTCTTGTAGCCGACGTCGAGCTTGGCGTGCACGGCCTCGACCACCACAATGGCGTCGTCGACCACAATGGCGATGGCGAGCACGAGTGCCGACAGGGTGATGAGGTTGAGCGAGAAGCCGATGAGCGACATGCCGAAGAATGTACCGATCAAGGCCACGGGGATGGCGATGGCGGGAATGATGGTCGAGCGGAAGTCCTGGAGGAAGACGTAGGTCACGAGGAACACGAGGACGAAGGCCTCGATGAGGGTCTGGATAACGTGATGGATCGAGGCATAGAGGAACTCGTTGTTATCCATGAGGACGGCAAACTTGAGGCCCTCGGGCAGCTCGAGCGAGAGATTGTCGATGGTGGCCTTACAGTCGTTGATGATCTGGGTGGCGTTGGTGCCGGCGGTCTGGAACACCATACAGGTTGACGAGGGCATGCCGTTGAGGGCGTTGGCAAAGCCATAGGTGAGCTTGCCGAGCTCGACGTCGGCCACGTCCTTGAGGTAGAGCACCGAGCCGTCGCTGTTGGCGCGTACGACGATGTTCTCAAACTCCTCGGGGGTGACGAGGCGGCCTTTGTAGCGCATGGTGTACTGGAAGGTCTGGTCGCCCTGCTCGCCGAATGCACCGGGTGCGGCCTCGATGTTCTGCTCGGACAGGGTGGCTGAGATGTCGGACGGCATGAGGCCATACTGGGCCATCACCTCGGGTTTGAGCCATATACGCATCGAGTAGTCGGCGCCGAACGACATCACGTCACCTACACCGTTGACACGTTGCAGGAGGGGGATGACGTTGATCTTCATGTAGTTGTCGATGAACAGGCCGTCATAGGACGAGTCGGGGCTGTAGAGCGAGAAGCCTACGAGCATCGACGTCTGGCGTTTCTGGGTGAGCACGCCCACGCGGGTTACCTCGGCGGGGAGCAGGTTGGTGGCTTTGGCCACACGGTTCTGGACGTCGACGGCGGCCATGTCGGGGTTGAAGCCCTGTTTGAAGTAAACGGTGATGCGGGCCGAGCCGGTGTTGGTGGCGGTCGACTCCATGTAGGTCATGCCCTCGGCGCCGTTGATCGACTCCTCGAGGGGGGCGATAACCGAGTTGAGCACGGCCTGGGCGTTGGCACCGGTGTAGGTGGTCGACACCGAGATTGTGGGCGGCGCTATGTCGGGGAATTGGGTGATAGGAAGCGAGGCAAGGCCTATGAGACCAAGGAGCACGATGAATATCGATATAACGGTCGATAGCACCGGGCGATTAATAAACGTATCTAATTTCATTGATGTCAGTTAAATGTGAGTGATACATGTTGGCGTGGTGCGTGGCCCATTACTGCTGCTGGGCCTGCTGCATGGCTGCTGCCTGAGCGGCGGCGGTGGCGGCGTCGACGGGCTGGATCTGCATGCCGGGACGCAGCTTGCTGCCTACACCCTCAACGGGGATGCGGTCACCGACGCTGAGGCCCGAGGTGACTACAAAGTTCTTGCCGTCGTTCTCGGGGGCCACGGTGATGTGGGTGGGCACGAGGGTGTTGTTCTCGTCGACGATGAACACGAAGCGCTGATCCTGCTGCTCGAAGGTGGCTTTCTGGGGGATGATGATGACCTCGTCCTGTGTGGCGGGTATCATGATCTGGCCGGTTGAGCCGCTGCGCAGCAAGCCGTTGCTGTTGTTGAACAGGGCGCGTACGGTCGATGTGCCGGTGGTGTTGTCGATGACGCCCGAGACGGTGGCTACCTTACCCTTGGTGGGGTAGATGGTTCCGTCGGCGAGGCGCAGGTCGACGAGGGGCATCTCGTTGATGCGCTGTGCGAGCGAGAACTCGCCGTTGTTGGTGAGCTTGAGCATGTCTTTCTCGTTGAGCGAGAAGTAGGCATAGACCTCGCTGTTGTCGCTGACGGTGGTGAGGGGCTGCATCATTGAGGGTGAGGCGAGCGAGCCTTCACGGTTGGGGATGGCGCCGATGACGCCGTCGCTGGGTGCGGTGACCTCGGTGTAGGTGAGGTTTTTCTTGGCCGACACGAGGGCTGCCTGGGCGGTGGCGAGCTGTGCCTTGGCCTGGGCGAGGGTGTTCTTGGCGAGCTGGTTCTCATACTCGCTGATGATGTTGCGGTCAAAAAGATGCTGTTTTGAGTCGGCGGTGAGCTGTGCGGTCTGCACGGCGGTCTCGGCCGAGTTCACGGCTGCCTGGGCCTGGTCGACGGCTGCCTGGTACTGTACCTGGTCGATGGTGAAGAGGAGCTGGCCTTTGTGTACGCGCTGACCCTCGTCAACGTGAACTTTGGTTATGAATCCTGATACCTGGGGGCGTATCTCGATATCGGTCTTGCCCTTGATGGTGGCGGGGTAGACGTTGTTGAGGTCGATGTGGCCGGTCGATACGGTCTCGGTGACGATAGGCATTGCCTGGGCCTGTGCTTGCTGCTGTTGAGCGTTGCTGTCGGTCTTGCTGCACGATGTGATGATCATCGCAGCCGAGGCAGTCACGATGACTGCTGTTGCTTGCATTAGGGTCTTTTTCATCTTTTTGTGTTACTTGCTATATGTGTCGTTTATTTTAATTGTCCTATTTGGTTTATGAGTGTCCGTAAGAAGCTAATTTAGCGGTGCAAAAGTACAAAAATTACATATTTTTAAAAAGCCGCCTGCTGCCGTTTTGGTATTTTTAACCTCAAAAAGGTAATAAAGGACATTTTTGTTACCATTTTATTCTCTTATGTCGCCTGCCCGGGGCGTGTCCACTTGTTGGCCGGATGGGCGGCAAACACACACCAGGCGGCGACGGCTTTGGGGCCGGCGGCGAGTGCCTCGGGTGGTACGGGCAGTGTGGCGGCGGCCGGCAGTGAGCCGTCGAGGTCGATGATGACGGTGGCGGGGTCGCCTGCTGTGGCTAAGCGGTCGACGGCCGCGTCGGCCTGTCCGGGGTGGTATTGTGCTCCTGTGAGCTGGGCCAGGCGTGTGGCGGCTGCCCGGTCGCTGTCGGGGGCGGTGAATGCCACGCGGCATGCGAACTGTCTGAACAGTTTGACGATGGCTTGCCCGTCAGGCGTGGTGCCGGCGGTCACGAGAACACGCTGTGGCGGGTAGTCGACGGCTACCTGCCCGGGGCGCAGGGTCGAGAGGGTGGGGCGCACATGTTTAACCGTCGCCCCTTGTTGGGAGCGACGGTATTCGTCCATGCGGCGTTCAAGATAATTGTCGGCCATGATGTTGTGACGTTTAGTTTCCGAAGGTGAGTGTCGTGTAATAGCAGTGGGTGCCGTTGGCGGTGTAGCCGGGCGAGTAGCTGATGGTTACGTAGCGGCCGTCGTAGCCGAACCATGACGCGCTCATCGAGCTGCCGCTGTTGCTGACCGAGGCGGGCATGCCATACTGGTTCATGAGTGTACCGTACAGCGAGTTGTATCGGTAGGGGTTGTGATAGGTCGTGTAGTCGATATAACGCGATGACGACAGGTAGCCACCGTTGTAGTAGAGCACCGCGTCGGGCCATGTGTAGTTCATCTGCATCACGTTGCTGAGATAGATCTCGTTGTTGGCATAGCCGGCCACGTGGTACCCGTTGTTGTACAGGTGGTTGAGCGACTGGTTGATGGCGGTGCCGAGGGCTATGCCCAGTATGGTGCCGAACGAGGGGCCGTGGCCGCGGTAGACGTATCCGGGAGGTGGCGTGGGCCGATGGTATACGGGCCAGTGGCTGTGACAGGGCGGTGGCAGCGGTGTGTGATGCTGTTGAGG
>CAMWLW010000079.1 GCA_947175245.1 uncultured Bacteroidales bacterium | reverse complement strand
GTGTTTGAGCTACAAAGATAATGATTTTGCCAAAAAGGTGCAAGCGAGTGGTTGGTCTCAGACATGCTTCTTGAGGTCAGTGTAGATGGCATCGGTGGCACCGAGCTGTGACTTGACATAGTCGCCGGCTGTGACGGCCGCCTTTTGGCGCGTGGCTTCATCGAGCATGCTGTCCATGACTTTCTCAAATTCCTCGCGGTTGTTGATGCTGAAGGCGCCGCCGAGCGAGACCATGTCGACAGCCTCCTTGAACTTGTGATATTTGGGGCCGAAGATGACCGGCAGATTGTAGACTGCCGCCTCGTTGATATTGTGGATGCCGGTGCCGAAGCCTCCGCCCACGATAGCCACGTCGCAGTAGCGGTACATGGCGGCCAGTTTGCCGAAGCAGTCGACGATGAGCACCTGCGGCGTATTGTCGCCCTTGAATGTCGAGTAGCTGACGGCTCCGTTCTCGCTCCTGGTAATCAGTGCTTTGATGCGCGCGTCATCAAACTCGTGGGGCGCGATTATCAGTTTGACCTCGGGGTGGCGGTTGAACCATGGCATGTACACATCCTCGTCGAGCGGCCAGCTGCTGCCGGCGATGACACATAGCTTGCCCGATGACGCGAACGACTCGACGTCGGGCATCGGAGTGGTTGTGTTCATTATGTCGGTGACACGGTCAAAGCGTGTGTCGCCCACCACACGGGTGTTCTTGACGCCGATACCCTCAAGCAGATGCTTTGATTTGTCGTCCTGAAGGTAGAGGGTATCAAAACAGCCGAGCATGTGGCGGAATGTGCCGCCCCACGGCTTGAAAAATATCTGGTCGGGACGGAATATCGCCGATATAATATATGTAGGTATATGGCGTTTGGCAAGCTGCTCTAGGTAGTTGCCCCAGAACTCGTATTTCACAAAAATGGCTACCGAGGGGTTGACGAGGTCGAGAAACTTCCTGACGCGTGACGGGGTGTCGAACGGCAGGTAGCACACGGCATCGACCATCTGATAGTTCTTGCGCACTTCATAGCCCGACGGCGAGAAGAACGTCAGCAGAATCTGGCGGTCGGGATATTCACGCTTGATGCGCTCGATGAGCGGACGCCCCTGTTCAAACTCGCCGAGCGAGGCGGCATGAATCCACACCGGGCGGTCGTCGGGCTTGATTTTAGAGGCGAGATAGTCCATTGTCTCGCTTTGGCCGCGACGCATTTTCTTCAGCTTGTCAGATTTGAGCGCGGCTATGGCCGATAGTCCGCTCATTAGGTACATTGCCGTGTTATATATAGGAGTCATAGCCCGAATGACGGTTTCAGTTTTGGTGAATTTTTGGTTATTTTCTTGAAGTCGCTGTCGATGTAGACGCGCAGTATGAGGCGTTGATAGAAAGTGAAGTTGTTGTCGGCCAGGTTGAAATCGAGCGAGGCTTGCAGATTCATGAAGCCGTTGCTTAGGATCGTGCCGTAGAAGGTTGACTTGTTGTACCACTTGCTGCGATAGTAAGGCTCGCCCTGATCGAGCAGTGGCCCGAAGTCGCTGTAATAGGGGAAAAGCGTCTTGCCGACGTATGTGGTATTATGCCAGGCAAACCACTTGTATTTCAGCGCTATGTCAACCCATGCGCCTGTCGGTACCTTCCAGCCTTTGTCGGTAGCGCGGTTGCGGGTGATGGAGCTGAGTGCTCCTACACGCACGGTGAGGCTGTCGAGCGGCGTGCGCTGTGTGAAGTCAAGGCCCACGTAGGGGTTGACGATGAAGTTGTCGACTATGTGCTGGTCATCAGACGGATGGTAGGTCATGGCAAAGTGGTTCATCATTGCGAGTCCGCCGGCAAGGAAAATGCGGCCGGGACGCTGCCATTCGCCCTGAGCGATGATGTTGAATGCCTCGCGGCGTGTCTCTGACTGCATCGAGCGCCAGTCGATGAGGGCTTCGAAGAATCCGTTGCGGCCTTCGTATGTTGTCATCGCGCCGCGTATGTTGCGCTGTGTGTATTTTATCGAGTCGTTCCAGATGTAGTTTGGCAGTTCGCGGTGCAGCAGCGTGCGCGGAAACATACCCATTGCCATGCTCCAGCCCCGCGCTCCTTTGTAGCGGTAATATAGGGTGGGGGAGACGCGCTGGTCATACCATTCGCAACCTATAGGTTGAGTCCAAACGACACCGCCCATAAGCCTGTGCTCGCCGTTGAACATCGAGATGCCTATCTCGGGAGCAAGCTGGGTGTGGAAAAATGTCTTGGTGTCGGTCATCTTGTTGTCGCCCTCGCGGTTGTCGAAGACGGTGTTGAAGTCGACATTCCACTCAAGCCGCTGGGCGATACCGTTAAACCCTCCTATTGCTGCCAACAGGAGGGTCAGGACTATGGTAATGCGTTTCATGCCTGGGGTACTTCGATATTCTTGATACCGGCCTCGATTCGTTTGATAGTTTCGGCGGGATCCATCAGCTCGGTGATGTCGAACATGTGGGGGCCTTTGCACTCGCCCACGACAGTGAGGCGGAATGCGTTCATTACGTTGCCCAGGTGGTAGCCTTTGTCGGCAATCCAGCCCAGCACTACAGGCTCGGCCTCGGCCGATTTCCACGACGGCATCCCCTTGAGCACCTCGATGAGTTCGCCCATGATGCGGGGCATATCCTCGCTCCAGCGTTTCTTGACGGCCTTGGGCTCGTAGTCGGTGGGGGCGGTGAAGAAGAAGCCTGCCTGATCCCACAGGTCGCTGACAAAGTTGATTCGGCTCTTGACCATACCCACGGCGCGGGCTATGTACTCGTCGCTGAAGTCAGCCGGGTTCACGCCATGCTTCTCAAGCACGGGTTTGAACATCTGGGCGAGGGTCATGTCGTCAAGTTCTTGCAGGTACTGGTGGTTGAACCATTTGCCTTTCTCGTAGGCAAATTTGGCTCCGGCCTTCGAGCAGTGGTCGAACGAGAATTTGTCGATAAGCTGCTGCATCGACATTATCTCGGTGTCGTCGCCCGGATTCCAGCCGAGCAGGGCCAGGAAGTTGACGACAGCCTCGGGCAGATAGCCGTTCTCGCGGTAGCCGCTCGATATGGCGCCGCTCTTGGGGTCGTGCCACTCGAGGGGGAACACGGGGAAGCCGAGACGGTCGCCGTCGCGCTTCGAGAGTTTGCCTTTGCCGTCGGGTTTGAGCAGCAGGGGCAGGTGTACGAACTGAGGCATGGTGTCGGTCCAGCCGAATGCCTCGTAGAGCAGCACGTGCAGCGGTGCCGAGGGCAACCATTCCTCACCGCGTATCACGTGCGACACCTCCATGAGGTGGTCGTCGACGATGTTGGCGAGGTGGTAGGTGGGCAGGTCATCGGCACTCTTGTAGAGCACCTTGTCGTCGAGCACGCTCGAGTTGATTACAACCTTGCCGCGTACGAGGTCGTTGACCTCGACGTCACGTCCGGGCTCGATGAGGAAGCGGACGACATATTTTTCGCCGTTGTCAATGAGGCGTTTTACCTCGTCGGCGGGCATTGTCAGTGAATTGCGCATCGACATGCGGGTTGTGGCGTCATACTGCCAGTTGGGCTTCGAGGCACGTGCGGCCTCAAGCTCTTCGGGGGTGTCGAATGCTATGTATGCTTTGCCCGCATCAAGCAACTGCTTGACATACCGGCGGTAGATGTCGCGGCGCTCGCTCTGACGGTAGGGGCCGTGAGGGCCGCCGTGGCCTACGCCCTCGTCAATCCCTATGCCGAGCCATTTGAGCGACTCGATGATATAGTCCTCGGCTCCGGGAACGAAACGCTGCGAGTCGGTATCCTCGATACGCAGAATCATCACGCCGCCGTTGCGACGGGCAAAGAGGTAGTTGTACAGGGCAGTGCGCACACCACCGATATGTAAGGGGCCCGTAGGTGACGGGGCAAAACGAACTCTGACTTGTCTTTCCATAAAAATGCTGTAATAACAATTTGTTGTGCAAAGTTACGCAATTTTTTACACTGTATTGTGATTATCCCTCAATTTTTTATGCCCGATACATTCGTCTATTTAAGAATAGCGCTTGATCGGGACTCGTCGGCATCCATTCCCGTGATTTTCTGCTTTTTACCGCGATTAAGTCTATACGTTATCTTGACATATACGTTAGATTGAGACATGCGGTTGTATGTTGCAGACTTATAGCTATACACTTCATTTATGAATGACTGGTGCAGATAGTTGCCGTGTGAGAACAGGTTTTCGGCTCCAATCTCAAAAAGCCAGTTGGGCATATTGTATCGTACTGAGCTACGCCATGAATTGTAAGATTCAGATAATATGCCGTTTGTGGTTAATTCTTTTTCTTTTGATTTAAAGCCTGCCGAGACCATCAGTTTCTTCCATTTATATGTGGCGTCGAACGAGGCCCTGAGTGTTGTGTGATGTCTGTAAGCAGACGGTGAGTGTGTGAAACGGTTGTCTATGACAGCAAGTTCGGTTTTCAGGGTTAAACAATCCCATAGGTCGAGCGAGCCAAAGAATACCGCTAAGTTTTGGTGAAGAGTGGAATTGTTATCAAACGTCGATATTATTTTATCTCCGTCGGTATAGTAATAGGGGAGCAGCATGTGAGTGAACTTATTGTTAATATACATTAACTGTATATTCAGGCGTCGGCTGAAATAGTTGTACATCATGGCCGAGTTTAGTATTAGAGAGGGGGTGTAAGAGGGATTGCCCTGTTTGATGAGGAACTCGTTTACTACCTGGTCGGCGCTGTTTAGAGTTGATGCTGTAGGATAGGAATTGCCGGCGTTGAAGTTCAGCGTCAATGCATGATTATTAATCGGGTTGTATCTTACAATAAGGCTACCTCGGGGAACCGTTCGCGAGGTCAAGCTCTGCCCCACGAGGCGGTATTTTATCCATGATATACCGGCACGTGCGTTCATCACAACTTTATTACCGAACTGAACGATATAGCCGGCGTTGGCAATAAATTCGTTTGTGCTCAGATTTTGGACTGACGGGTATGTGCCCGAGTATATGGCGTTACTATGCTGGAAATTGTCGGTAACGTCGATTGTCGCTGACCCGGAGCCAAGTGGTCGGTTGTAATTGGCGTTGGCATAGGCTGTCCAGTAATCTTCCCTGACGTTAGACAGACTGGAAAAATCGGTCAAATCGAATGTCGAACGATACCTGTTGCATGAATATCGTCCGTTGGCAGTTACTGAGAGCGTGCCGTTGTGTGGGAGTAAAAATTCTCCCGACAAATCAATAGATGGAGTTAGTGCAGTTTCTTTGACGCTTGATCGACTCACTGCTTCTGACTCGTCATAATGAATTAAATCGCTCGAAACACTTTGGGGCGTATGGAGCCGTCGCAGTGTTACGGCTGTTGAGATGTTGCGTTTTTCTCTTCGGTCATTTACTCTGAACCTGAAAAATTCATTGTCATATTTTACAGGAGAATTTATTACCGACCTTTTGCGGTTTAACGTAACCTCATCAATCTTGTAAAGCTCCGATACATGACCTTTATTGTTATTGAAATTGGCATTATCCATCTCGGCTGTTAATGAATATGTGGTTGTCCCGGATGTTTGTTGAGCTTTCACTGAATATTTTCCTTTTGAGTAACAAATATTCTGCAACGCTACAGCCGACAAGTAACGTCCGTCATTCCGGTTGGTTATTATATTGATAACAGCGTCGTCACGGATATATTTGCCGCTCGGTACATCTATATACTCCATCCTTTTGATTGATCCTGGTGGCAGGCTTTCAATGTCGTTACTGTCGGCACGTCGTCCGTCAATGTAGACTGCTACTTCCGAGCCAAGCCTGGTGATTGTGCCGTTTTTATTATCAACATTGATTCCCGGAATCATAATGTTATAAATAACGTCGTAGGCCGATGATGCGAATTCAATATCACTCTTGCGCGGAGTGATTATCATGCCGTCCTTTTTCTGAATAACCCGGTCGGCTATGACTGTGACCGAATTAAGTTTGACCGGCAGTTCTTCCATCTCAATCGTGCCGAGGTTGAATGATTGTGAGTGAATGGTTTTAGGCTGATAACCAATAGATGAAATCTTTGCAATTACACTCTTACGGTCACAAGGAATAAAAAAATATCCGTCATCGTCAGTTATTCCGTATGTAATGAATGTCGAGTCCTGTGGGTTCAGCAATACAACTGTGGCTGCAATGACAGGTTCGAGGTTGTTATTGATTGTCCGACCAATATATTTGTACACTCCGTGCTGAAAGGCTTCGACATAAAAGATGCCATTCTTTTCAAT
This sequence comes from uncultured Bacteroidales bacterium, assembly GCA_947175245.1. Taxonomy (GTDB): domain Bacteria; phylum Bacteroidota; class Bacteroidia; order Bacteroidales; family Muribaculaceae; genus JAAVFS01. The sequence goes on along the minus strand of CAMWLW010000079.1, from coordinate 6,651 downwards.
AATTTTTATCGGATTTCGGCCAATAGTGAGTTTTATAGCTTCATAAACATCGTCAGTGTTAATGTCGACTGAGGTATGATAGTCGTCTAATTCATTGTAAATAAGAGATATGTTTAATTCGGAGTGGTCTCGTAGAATTTGTACGAGAGCTTCCGATACCGGGATATCGTTAAATGTATATGAGAATTTATGGGCGAATACCGACAAGAAAGTCGTCATTGCCATAATGATGGTAAACAGGACTTTCATGATTATTCAACTATTAGTGTGCTGTCTGTTAATGAAATATTTATTTGTTCGAACGTATTTAATTGGTCAATAATCTCGTCCAGTGACCTGCGTGAGTCAAATTTATAATAAAGACGCAGTGTATTATTTTCTAACTTATTGTATCTGACTATTACGCCGTAATGCTCGGATATAGCCTTTAGGATATCATCCAATTGAGCGTTCTCGAAAATTACAGGTGCCACGGCAGCTGTAATATCATCTTCTCGGGTAAGCGTCGTGTCGTTAACCGCAATCGTTCGGTCGATACACTCCGCAGTGTCGTTAATGACTACATGATCTTGTTTTTTATTGACAGTTGAAAATGTAACTGCAATGCCGATGGCTGCTGCCGCTAACGAAGTGAATATGATAGCAGCGACCGCAGCGGCGCGTGAATCAATTCTTGAGAACGCACGGCGAGATTTAAAATGTTTTTGTTCAATGTGTTGCCACTCGGCTTCAATGGTTTCGTCCGAAATATTATCTTCCGACTGCATGGCCGTGTTAGTTTTACAAAGCAACGAGTAAATTTCTTTATTTTCAGGGTCAGAAAGCAATTCGTTGATTTGTTCGGGCGAAAATCTTTTGGGATGTTCGATAAGTTCGAGAACTATGCTATAGTTATCCATTCTGATTCAATTTTTTGCGTATTATTACTATTGCATGACGAACATATTTATATACAGCGTTTTCGCTGATGCCCATTTCGTTAGCTACCTCCGAGAATTTCATCCCATTGACAAAGCGCAATACCATTGCGCGGCGGCATTGTGGTGTGAGGTCTGAGTTGATGATGTCATATATGACGGTTATGTCTTCATCATTTGGCCAAGTCTCCATATCATATTCCTCAGAATCTATATAATAGAGGTTGGCAAGCCTTTGTCGGGTTGAGGTATTGCGAATGTAATTGATGCATCGGTTTCTGACGGCATTGATCAGATAGCCGGCCGAAATTTCGTCATCGTTGGCGTTATAGAGCAACGCCGCGAATACATCGTGCACAATGTCACACGCGAGTTCATCATCGTGCAGCAGCATCTTGGCCAAGCGATGCAACTGCCGGTAATGCTCTTTGAAGAGCTTCTCTATATGCTTTTTGTTCGTCATCTATATATAAGACACGCTAAGCGTCATTTACTAAACCAATATAACTAAAAAATTTCAACAATTAAAGCTACACAGTTGATTTTCAGACTGCAAATTTAATGAAACTATTTGTTTTTAAGTATAGTTGTATCACTCGGGGATAATTCATATCTTTGTGCTGCAAACCTTAACATTATTATCATGAAATTATCTTATCTGTTGGCGGCTGCGGCCGTGTTGTCGATAAATGTATCAAATGCTCAGACCGAGGGATATGTCGAGGTGTCTGATGATCAGGAACCTATGGCTGCCGGCGCGTTTGAGCCCAATTGGGAGTCGCTGCGTCAGTACGAGACGCCCGAGTGGTTTAAAAACGCTAAGTTCGGTATCTGGGCTCACTGGGGGCCGCAGTGTGTCGAGGGCTCGGGCGACTGGATGGCCCGCGAGATGTACATGGAGGGCTCTAAGGCCTACAAACACCATGTCGAGAACTACGGTCACCCGTCAGAGTTCGGTTTCAAGGATATTCTGCCGTTGTTCAAGGCCGAGCGTTGGAATCCCGACTCGCTTGTTGCACTGTATAAAAGTATCGGAGCACAGTATTTCTTTGTGCTTGGCAATCATCACGATAATTTTGACTTGTGGGACAGTCAGTACCAGCCGTGGAACTCGATGAATATCGGCCCCAAGCGCGATATTCTGGCCGAATGGGCTGCTGCTGCGCGCAAGTATGACCTGCCGTTCGGCGTCAGCCTGCATGCCGACCACGCCTGGACGTGGTATGAGCCCGCGCGCCGTTATGATCTGAAAGGCGACAAAGCCGGTGTTCAGTATGATGGCCTTGTGACTGCTGCCGATGGTGCCGGCAAATGGTGGGACGGTCTCGACCCTCAGTTGCTCTATGCGCAGAATCACCCCGAGAGCCGTGCGTCGTGGTGGAACGGTGCCGTGCATGGTCAATGGGCGTGGGGCGACGGTGCCGCACAACCCTCACAGTGGTTCTGTACCAACTTCTATAACCGCACGCTTGACGTCATAAACCGTTACAATCCCGACCTGCTTTACTTCGATACGACCGGCGTACCGTTTGCCGGTGTGAGCGATGCCGGCCTGAAGATTGCGGCCCACTTCTATAATCACAACATGGCTACCCACGACGGCAAGCTCGAGGCTGTGATGTTCGGCAAGATTTTGACCGACGAGCAGAAAGAGGCGCTGGTGTGGGATGTTGAGCGCGGCGCGCCCAACGAGATTGTTCCGCTCCCGTGGCAGTCGTGCTCATGTATAGGCGGATGGCACTACAACACCGGCATTTATGAGAAAAACAAGTATAAATCGGCCACTACCGTAGTGCGTCTGCTGTCTGACATCGTCAGCAAGAACGGTAATCTGCTGCTGAACATCCCGCTGAAGGGTGACGGCACGTTCGACGAGAAAGAGGCTGTCATAATCAAGGGCATCGGTGACTGGATGGGTGTCAACGGCGAGGCTATCTACTCGACAACACCCTGGAAGATATTCGGCGAGGGCCCTGTTGCCGAATCGACCATTCCGCTCAATGCCCAGGGCTTCAACGAAGGCTCGTATGCCAATATGACCTCGAGCGAGATACGTTTCACTCAGACACCCAAAGCCCTGTATGCCATTGTGCTCGCATGGCCCCAGGGCGACAAAGTCACCATCAAGTCTCTCGCCAAGGGTAGCGAATACCATCGCGGCGGTGTCAAGCACGTTGAGCTGCTTGGCTATGGCCGCGTGCCGTTCAAACGCACGGCCGACGGCCTCGAGGTCACCCTGCCGGCCGATGCCCGAGTTGATGTGCCCGTGCTCAAGATCAAGAAATAAATTGTGCAATCGCAGGTTATTTTGTAACTTTGCACCATCAGAATACATTAAAAATATACTACTATGGCTCATAAAGCATTACTAATGATACTCGACGGTTGGGGCATCGGCAACCACACCAAGAGTGACGTCATCTATTCGACTCCCACCCCCTATTGGGATTCACTCATAGCCGGCTATCCCAACTCTCAGTTGCAGGCAAGCGGTGAGAACGTCGGTCTGCCCGACGGCCAGATGGGTAACTCAGAGGTTGGTCACCTCAACATTGGTGCCGGCCGCGTGCTCTATCAGGATCTTGTTAAAATCAACAAGGCTATCAAAGAGGGCACTATCAAAGATAACCCCGAGGTGAAATCGGCATTCGAGTATGCTGCCAAGTCGGGTAAAGCCATGCACTTCATGGGCCTGACCAGCAACGGCGGTGTTCACTCGTCGCTCGACCATCTTTTTGCCCTGTGTGACCTCGCCAAGCACTACGGTCTCGAGAAAGTCTATATCCACTGCTTCATGGATGGCCGTGACACCGACCCCCGCAGCGGCAAAGGCTTCATCGAGGAGCTTCAGGCCCACTGTGACAAGTCGGCCGGCGTCATCGCTTCAATCATAGGCCGTTTCTATGCTATGGATCGTGACAAACGCTGGGAGCGTGTCAAGGTCGCATACGACCTCCTCGTTGAGGGCGAGGGCAAACAGGCCACCGACATGGTCAAGGCCATGCAGGAAAGCTATGACGAGGACGTTACCGACGAGTTCATCAAGCCCATCAACAACGCCACCGTTGACGGTACCATCAAGGAGGGCGACGCTGTTATCTTCTTCAACTACCGCAACGACCGCGCCAAGGAGCTCACCATCGTGCTCACTCAGCAGGATATGCCCGAGCAGGGTATGCACATCATCCCCGATCTGCACTACTACTGCATGACTCCCTACGACTCGTCGTTCAAGGGCGTTCACATCCTCTTTGACAAAGAGAATGTGTCAAACACCCTCGGCGAATATCTCTCGTCGCTCAACAAGAAACAGCTCCACATTGCCGAGACCGAGAAGTATGCCCACGTTACATTCTTCTTCAACGGCGGTCGTGAGACTCCGTTCGAGGGTGAGGATCGCATCCTCGTTCCCTCACCCAAGGTTGCTACCTACGACCTCAAGCCCGAGATGAGCGCCTTTGAGGTCAAGGACAAGTTGGTTGACGCCATCAACGAGGATAAGTATGACTTTATCGTTGTTAACTTCGCCAACGGCGACATGGTAGGCCACACCGGCATCTATGAGGCAATCGAGAAAGCTGTCAAGACCATCGACTCGTGTGTACACGATGTTGTTGAGGCCGCCAAGAAGAACGGCTACGAGGTCATCATCATCGCCGACCACGGCAATGCCGACAATGCAGTCAACGCCGACGGCACTCCCAACACCGCACACTCGCTCAACCCCGTACCCTTCGTGTACGTGACCGAGAACAAGAACGCCAAGGTTGAGAACGGCATTCTCGCCGACGTCGCTCCCTCGATTCTGCACATCATGGGTATCGAGCAGCCCGCCGAAATGACCGGCCACGACCTCATCAAGGACTAATCCCCATCCAACCCCGATACAAAAAATGCAGCATTGCTCCCCCGCGGTGCTGCTTTTTTTATATGTTAACGAGTTGATATTCAGTAGGGACGTCGATTTATCGCGTCCGCCGGAAAAGGATGCACAATTCACGATGCACAATGCACAATTGTGCTAAAGCGTTGCTATTCAGTAGGGCACGCGATTTATCGCGTCCGCCGCGAATACGGTGTTTTATCGTATCTTGTGCGAAGTGCCGGAGGCACGCGGTAATGGTAAGCCCCTGGTGGAGAGGCCCGCAGGGACACGGAACCGGGGGTATGTTACGGTGTTAATGTTAATAATGGTTAAAAATTATAGGGGGGGGTAAAAATGCTTAATTTTGTGGGAATTAACTACTAAACCAATCCCACAAATTACGTATGAAAAAACTTATTCTATCGCTGTGCACGGCGCTGACGTTAACGTTCGCGGGCTGCTCCTATGACGACGACTGGATTCACGGCCGCTTCGACAATCTCGAGCAGCGCGTGCTCACTCTCGAGGAGCTGTGCGGCCGCATGAACACCAACATCGCCTCGTTGCAGACCCTCGTGAACGCCCTGCAGCAGAACGACTTTGTCACCGCCGTGACCCCAATCTATGAGGGCCAGGACGTCATCGGCTACACAATCGATTTCACCAAAAGCCCCTCAATCACCATCTATCACGGCCGTGACGGCAAGGACGGCCTGAACGGTGCTGACGGCAAAGACGGTCAGAATGGCCAGAACGGAGCCGACGGCAAAGACGGTAAGGACGGTTATACCCCCTCCATTTCGGTAAAGCAGGACACCGACGGTCACTATTACTGGACGCTCGACGGCGAGTGGCTGTTAGGCAGCGACGGCGAGAAGATTCTTGCCGAAGGTCTTCCCGGCCGTGACGGACAGGACGGTGCCAACGGTGCTGACGGCCAGGATGGTCAGAATGGTGCCGACGGCAACCACGGCCAGAACGGCACCGATGGCAAAGATGGTCAGAACGGTGCCGATGGTAAGGATGGCAAGGATGGTATAACCCCCGAGTTCAAGATCGAGAACGGCGACTGGTATGTGTCGACCGACAACGGCCTCACATGGCAGTATCTCGGCCGTGCCACAGGTGCTGACGGAAAAGACGGTGCCGATGGTAAGGACGGTCAGAACGGTTCTGACGGCAAGGATGGCCAGAATGGCGCCGACGGTAAAGACGGCCTCAACGGTGCCGACGGCGACGCGATGTTCAGCAGCGTCGACACCACCGACCCCGACTTCGTCATCTTCACCCTCATCGACGGCACTCAGATAAAGCTGCCCACATGGTATGCGTTCGAGACACTGAAACAGGCCTGCGAGCAGATGAACACCAACATCGCTTCGCTGCAGACCATAGTCGACGCCATGCAGTCGGGCGACTATATCGTCTCATACTCACCCCTCATCGAGAACGGCAAGCAGACAGGCTACACCATCACGTTCGCCAAAGGCGGTTCAATCATTATCTATAATGGAAAAGACGGTAAGGATGGAGCCAACGGTAAAGATGGTAAGGACGGTTACACCCCCTCGATATCGGTCAAGCAGGACACTGACGGTCATTATTACTGGACGCTCGACGGCGAGTGGCTGTTAGACGACAACGGCAAGAAAATCCCGGCTGAGGGTACCCCCGGCCGCGACGGACAGGATGGTCAGAATGGCGCAAACGGTTCAGACGGCAAAGACGGAGAAAACGGCAAGGATGGTCAGAACGGCCAGAATGGAGCCGACGGTAAGGATGGAAAAGATGGTATCACCCCACAGTTTAAAATCGAGGACGGCTACTGGTTCATCACCTACGACAACGGCTCGACATGGACCAAGCTCG
>CAMWLW010000078.1 GCA_947175245.1 uncultured Bacteroidales bacterium | reverse complement strand
CATAATAGTAGTTTTTTGTTGGTTGATAAATTATTTATGTTTTTTATTGTTTTTTTCGTTTTTGTACTATTATAACATCACCAATGCTAAAAAGGTTTACAGCCTGTGAAAATTTTTTACAAAAATTTAGCCCGGGTCGCGTGACTCGGGCTATTAACTACTGATTTTCAATATGATTGAAATGTAAGCTACATCAAAATTTAGAATGTGCTATTGACTAATTCTTTGAATTTGTATGGTACACTACCCGACTCTGACCACCAAAAATCTTTACCATCTTTACGAATCCAAACGTAAAAAGAATTATTATCGGTGTCATAAGCCCATATTGCAGCAGGGTCACAACATTGGTGGGCCATGAAGCCTGAGCCCCAATACATACTCTTTGTGTATTCTATGCCACCTTGAGTTTGATAGATATAGGTCAGATAGTTGAAATTGTTTTTACCCATCATCTTCTCGAAACGTTGCTGTATCGAGGGGTCGTAGAACATACCGAAGTCCGATACACTTTCACCTATATGACTCTTGAAATATGATAGCATTGACGGGTTGTCTTGACTCGACACGGTAACATTGGCAACAACATCATATATTATACCTTTTTTGTTCTTCATCTTACAAGTGAGGCGCTTGCCATTTGTGAACTTCACATTATACCATGTCTCAACCGGATTTAGTTGACAGTCTCTGATATTCCATTGAGTAGTAGGGTTCTCGTAGCTTGGGTTAATATCCAACCAAGAACAATCTACATTTCCGTTCTTCTGGAGAGTAGACTTGTATGCGTATCTACCCGAAAACAATCCGTCGTCGTGCTCCTCCAATTCTAATACTATTGAATACTTATTACCAATAGTTCCTTCCAATTTATATATCTTGGCAGAAATGGAGAATGACAGCAGTAGGATAGAAAATACAACGATAAGTCTCGATGTTTTCATAAGTATAAATATTACTCAAATTATTTTACATCTTGAGGGGTGATTTTTATAGCATATAGGAATGTGCCGTCCTCGTTATAATAATTGTAGTGGAACGTTATTCCGGCCTTAATGAACTGCATATCCTCACCATTAGGATTAGCTTTAAGCATGTGTATGATGCTTTGTTTTGCCTCATTTATTGCTTCAGGAGACGGCTTTACTGCAGTTACTGTATAATGGTAGCGGTAAACAATGGTATACTTCTGACTATCATAGCTAACCTGGGTAAGCATCAACCCATATCCGGCCTGTGCCGGCAATTGGTAGCGAATATTCTCTACCTGATCTTTTACTTTTTGTATTGTAGACAAGGGGGGTATCGCAAAAGCACCGATATTAACACTGAGAATAAATAACGCGGCAACAATTGTCTTGACAATATTTTTCATAAGAATGTGATATTTTAAAGTCTGATATTAATATTCGTATGGCGAGGCTTCAACTACTTCTGCTTCTTCCACAGTTACAGTAGCCTCCTCCTCCCAATAAGACGAGGAATGATTTGAGTTACTCTTTGTTGTAGCCACGAAATAGGCAATCACTATAATGACAAAGAATGTGATTGTACCGATGATGATGATCCAAAGATTATTATTCGGTTTCTTTGGTTGATTATCAGTGGGACTTACTTCACAATGCTGTAAATTTTCAGCTGCTTTAGAACTATCGTCTTCAAGTATCTTCGTTTTTAACTTAGCAAACTCTGCATCATTTATTATCTGTGCATCCTTTAGCTTCTTAAGCTCGGCAAGAGCTTGTAACTGTACTTGTGTCATATTTTTATAGATTTAAAATTTTTGCTTTTTCTGCTTCAAACTCTTCGGTAGTCAGGATGCCACTGTCTAGCAACTCCTTTAATTTAAATAGAGATTCCGACTTTGATATGAGTGCAGCCGATGCCGATGAACAGTATCGTGACTCAGACGCTAATGCAGGCGACTCGTTAACAGTCACATTTTTACCACCTTTTACAAGCGCCATTACCAACCCGACTAATTGCAATAATCCAATAAATAATGTAAATCTATTATAATCACCGACGCTAAATGTATGCTCTGCGTAAAACAATGCATTTAAGAATGATAACGCGAATATAAGCGTGAATATAATCCACGGTATTCGGTAACGGCTTTGCAACGAAAAAATACCGACAACAAATGCTGCAGCCAATGCCAAATTCTGAACCAGTGTATAAACATATATTTGTTCCGAATAATATTCAGTTAACTCATGATAAGGTACTTCACTGAAAACTACCCAACGATTGCTGAAGGCATCAAACATGCCGTACATATATATAAGAAATGCGGCAGCGGCTATTATTAATATCACCTTAACTTTACTCATTGAGTTAACTGCATACACAGCCAAACTTGTAACAAATAAGAGAGTACTCAACTGCCCGGTAATCAAAGAAAGTCTAAAACCGGCGTAATTACCTGAGACAATAACACATAAGATTGCCAACACATTCAAACCGAGAGATATCAATATCCATTTGCGAAGGCTTAACTCCCGAATTTTCATTATAAGATTATCCATAATCAACAAATTTGCCTCCTGATTCCCTAATTTGGCGGTTAAGTTTTGACAAAAAGAAAAGAGGGGAATTTATCGCACCTCTATCATAGCTAAACAGGCCCGCCAAGGCCTCGGACTGAATGATACATGAGGGTAGAATAAACTGCCCCTCTGAATTGTGTATATGGAGGCACGACCGCAAAGGCCGCATCAGCAGATACTACAAATCAGAAAGAGCGTCTAATCTTACTCAATCTCAGTCCATTATAGAATTGGCGGTTCGTTTAGCTGAGAAAGAAAGCTTGACACTTTTCTTATCTGACGGTATTTCTCCTCCATCAGATATGGCAAAGTTAAGCAAAATATTTAAGATTGACGCTCTTATAAGCAATTTATTCTACAAACATAAGAATATCAGCGGCCGAGAACCGCAGAATACGCTATTACAAAAAGAATCATAGCAGCCCAATTTGCAATATCAGAATTAATTACTATCTTTGTACTATCATGTTAGTAGTATTATGGGTATTAGCACTAATAATAGCAATATATTAGCCGTATTAAACGACTTTACACTTGACAATCCGAACGACATTATGATGCTGGTTGCGGAGAACTTTCGCAAACGCAGAGTTGAAAAAAATATCACCCGACAGCGCATGGCTGAACTATCGGGCGTGCCTTTATCTACATTGGCACGTTTTGAGCAGAAAGGCCTCATCGCATTCGAATCGCTGATCAAGCTTGCTATGGCATTGGGATATACTACGGAAATAAAGGATTTGTTCAATGCCCCTAAGTTTGACACAATGGAAGAGCTCGACCTGATTCGTCAGAAAAGCAATGACAAGAGGGCTTACAATAAACGCAATAAAGCATGAAGTGAACTAATCGAGGAAGTCCGATTCGGCTGCGCAGGACTGACAAGGTATGATATAAAGGAATAATGCAAAACAAATGCCGGCAACACTCACGCGCTGCCGGCATTTGAAGGTATTATGATGTATAAGCTGTAGGCTTAATTAAGGGACGTTGCCGTGGATTGATTGTTTTGCTTACTTTCGGTATCGATTAGTAGTTCCACTGGCAGGCTACCATGTGCAGGTTATCGCAGGCGATGGTGCGGAAGTCGGTGATCATGTTGTAGCGGCAGTTGATGTAGGTGAGAGCCGAGTCAAATGATACATCGAGCATGGTGAGCTGGTTGTTGTTGCAGAGGAGACGCTGAAGGAAGGTCTGGTTCGAAAGCGTCAGGCTGGTCAGGTCGTTGTATGAGCAGTCTACGAACAGCAGGTTGGGGCAAGATTCTACCGACAGGGTGGTCAGGTCGTTGTATGAGCAAACAAGATCCATAAGGGCGTTGCAGTTGCGTACGGCGAGTGACTTCATGTTGTTGTCGCTGCAGATGAACGTGCTGAGCGAGGGAAGACCCGACAGGATGAGCGACTGGATGTCGTTGTCGTCGATGTTGAGGTTGGTCAGGCTCTCTACGCCAAAGAGGTTGATGCTCGTGAGCTTGTTGTAACCGGCATAAAGGTTCTTCAGTGAGGTACAGCCGCTTACCGAGAGCTGCTCCAGGTGGTTGCCCTGACAGTTGAGGGTCTTGAGCTGGGTGCTGTTGGCTACGTCAAGCGCTACAAGGTAGTTGTTTGAGACGTTGAGCTGCTTGATGGCGGGGGCGGCTGACATGTCGAACTCGGCGATGCGGTTGCGGTAGATGTTGACGGTCTCGAGTGACTGGGCACCGGCCATGTCGATTGACTTGATCTGGTTGCGTGAGGCGTTCAGCTCGGTGAGTGCGGCGTCCTGGGCTACCGACAGGCTGGCAATCTTGTTGCGTGATACGTCAACTTTTGAAAGCTGGGTGAAGCCCGACAGGTCAAGGTCACCTGCAAGTTTCTTGTCTTTCCACTCGATGGCGGTCACGTGGCCGTCTACGATGGTTACTCCTTCCCAGGTGGCGGGGGCGTTCATATCTACGATCTTCAGGGCCTGAGCGTTGGTTCCGTCTTTCTCGGCGGGCTGCTCGAGGAAGGCCTTGAGTTGTTTCATTTCGTTCTTGGCGATTTTTTGGGCGAATGCGCTCGTGCTTACAAGTGCGAGGGCGATCAGTAATACAGCTTTTTTCATAATAGTAGTTTTTTGTTGGTTGATAAATTATTTATGTTTTTTATTGTTTTTTCGTTTTTGTACTATTATAACATCGCCAATGCTAAAAAGGTTTACAACCTGTGAAATTTTTTTACAAAAAATTAGCCCGGGTCTCATGACTCGGGCTATTAACTACTGTATTCCAATCGATTAAAACGGAACTTCGTCTTTAGGGAGCGCCGGATTTGAACCGGCGAACGGGTCGACAGTATTAACCGGCCCGTCGACAGTAGCTGTAGCGGCGGCATTGTCGGCTGCAGACGCGTTTAGCTTGGAACCGACCGTACCTTTAGACATCGACGAACTCTCGCTCCAGTTTTCAAAGCGGGCAAAGTTGTGACGGAACCTCATCTTCACGTCATCGACCGAACCACTACGATGCTTTGCGACTATGAACAGTGCCAGTCCACGTATATCGCGACCCTCAGCGTCGGTATCACTGTGCAGGTAGTACTCGGGGCGGTGAATGAAGCAGACGATGTCGGCATCCTGCTCGATGGCACCTGACTCACGGAGGTCGCTCAGCTGGGGTCGTTTGTCGCCGCCCTCGGCGCCGCGCGACTCGACGCTACGGTTGAGCTGTGACAGCGCCACGATAGGAATGTTCAACTCCTTGGCAAGCTGCTTGAGGCTTCGCGAAATCATACTCACCTCCTGCTCACGGCTGCCGTACTTCATGCCCGACGCATTCATGAGCTGCAGGTAGTCGATGATTATCATCTTGACCTGGTGTTCACGCACGAGACGGCGCGCCTTGGTGCGCAGCTCAAAGATAGACAGCGACGGGGTGTCGTCTATATATAAAGGTGAACTGTACAGGTTGCGTATGCGTGACATGAGCGAGTCCCATTCCTGGTCGTTGAGTCGGCCGCTCTTGATCTTTTCGCCCTCAATCTCGCACGTATTGCTGATGAGACGGTTGACGAGCTGAAGGTTGGACATCTCGAGCGAGAATATGGCGATAGGGATGTTGTAGTTGACCGCCATATTCTTGGCCATCGACAGCACGAATGCCGTTTTACCCATAGCCGGACGTGCGGCAATAATAACGAGGTCGCTGTTCTGCCATCCCGACGTAAGCCTGTCGAGCTCGTGAAAGCCCGATTCGAGGCCGCTAAGACCCGACGTACGGTTGGCGGCGTTCTGAATCTGCTCGATTGCCTGCTTGATGACAGGGTCAATCTGGGTAACGTCTTTCTTGACATTGCGCTGCGAAATCTCAAAGAGCTTACCCTCGGCCTCCTGAAGCAAGTCGTCGACGTCGTTACTCTCGTCGAACGCTTTACCCTCGATGGTCGATGCAAAGTTGATAAGCTCGCGGGCGAGGTATTTCTGAGCCACGATGCGGGCGTGATACTCCACGTTGGCACCCGAAGCCACGCGCGACGTCAGCTCGGAAATGAATACCGGGCCACCCACAGCCTCGAGATCGCCGTTAAGTCTCAGCTGCTCGGTGACAGTGAGCATATCGATAGGTTTCTGAGACGCGCCTAACGACTGTATGGCCGCATATATCTTCTGATTAGCCGGCTCATAAAAGCTATCGGGCTTCAATATATCGCACACCGTGGTATAGGCGTCACGCTCGAGCATCAGCGCACCGAGCACGGCCTCCTCCAGATCCCTGTCGCGCGGCGGCACGCGGCCAATCGTGTCATAGGCCGACGGCTGGCGGTTGCGCGCTCCACCGTTATTTCTATTTCCTGTAAATTCCATGCAATGATTAATTATCTTCTGCAAAGGTAAATATTACGGCCGATTTTCACTAATTTTGCATTTCAGATTTATGAACAAATTTTTCATAACGCTCTAAACACATCATGATATTCTTTACAACCTGCAAGATTAACATCGGCCTGAATATCGTCGCCCGACGTCCTGACGGCTATCACGACATCGAGACACTGATGGTTCCGGTCGACTGGCACGACATACTTGAAATCGTACCGGCCAAAGGCGACACGTCAACACTGACCGTACTGGGCCGACAGGTTGACTGCCAGCCCGAAGATAACCTCGTGATGAAAGCCTACCGCGCGCTCAATGCCGTCACTCCCCTACCCCCGGTCGACATCTACCTTGAAAAGATCGTACCCGACCAGGCCGGTCTCGGCGGTGGCTCGGCCGACGCATCGTTCACGCTGACGGGGCTGAACGAGATGTTCAGGCTCGGGATGAGCAAAGAGCAACTGGCCGACATCGCCGCCACACTCGGTGCCGACTGTCCGCTGTTTGTGTACAACAGGCCCATGCTGGCCACCGGCACAGGCACCACCCTGCGTGAGGTCGACATCGACCTTACACATTATTATATAGTAATAGTGAAACCTGACATCAAGGTACCGACACGCGAAGCCTACGCCGGGGTGACGCCGGCACCGTGGCCGACGCCGTTAGCTGATATGCTGTCAGACATAGTAGCAGCCGCTCCGGCCAACGATTTTGAAGCGAGCGTATTCGACCGACACCCCCTGCTACAGACAATCAAACAGGAGCTGACCGAGATGGGAGCCGTTTATGCTTCAATGTCAGGGTCAGGCTCGGCGGTATTCGGGATGTTTGACGATGCCGACAAGGCCCGACGGGCCGCCGAGAGCATGAAATGTCATGGCATAACCCGTATTTGCCGCCCCGTATGAACCTAAAGCCGCTTTTTGTGTTATCAAAATAAAGAGTTTTTTATTCAAAAACGCTCTTTTGGTATTGTTTTTGCATACAGTGACCGATAGAAAACATTAAAGGTAATACAATATAAGAAAGGATATTTAATATGGACAAGAATAAGTATGAGCAGGAAGCTCAATCTATAGACAACGATACCCCCGATGTAGAATTCACTGACGTGACACCCGGGGATGGTGACAGCGCTACGGTCGAAGATGATGTACTTGAGTCGGAAGATGAGAACGAAGAAGAGGCACTGAAAGACCAGCTTGACAAGGCGCTCAAAGCCAACGAGTCGATGAAAAAGGACTATATGTTCCTGATGGCCGAGTTTGACAACTTCAAGAAACGCACGCTCAAAGAGAAGAGCGAACTGCTCAAGAACGCGGCCGAGTCAACGCTCAAGGGTCTGCTGCCTATCGTTGATGATTTTGAACGCGGACTCGATGCCATCAAGGACTCGAGCGACGCGTCGTCGGTCAAAGAAGGCATGGAACTGATCTACAACAAGCTCATCAAATACTTGGCCACCAATGGTGTCAAGCCCATCGAGTCGACAGGAGCCGCATTTGATGCCGACCTGCACGAAGCCATCGCAATGGTGCCCACCCCCGACGAGAGCCAGCGCGGCAAGGTAATCGACACCGTTGAAAAAGGATACACACTGAACGACAAGGTAATACGTCACGCTAAGGTTGCCGTAGGACAATAATCACACACGAGATTATGGAAAACAAGAGAGACTATTATGAAGTGCTGGGCGTCGCAAAAAACGCCTCGGCAGCTGACATAAAAAAAGCCTACCGAAAACTCGCGCTGCAATATCACCCCGACAAGAACCCGGGTGACAAGGCCGCCGAGGAAAAATTCAAGGAGGCAGCTGAGGCATACGACGTACTCAGCAACGAGGAGAAACGCGCCAAGTATGACCAGTTTGGCCACAACATGGGCCCGCAGGGATTCCCCGGTGGCGGCGGCGCAGGCGGTTTCGGAGGTTTCTCGGCCGGCGGTTTCACCATGGAAGATATCTTCGAGCAGTTCGGCGACATCTTCGGAGGCCGTTACGGCGGCACAGGCTTTGGCGGAGCTACCGGCGGCGGCCGTACACGCCGCAAACCCCAGCGCAAGGGCAGCGACCTGCGCATCAAGGTGAAAATGACTCTCGCCGAGATTGCGACCGGCGTTGATAAAACGCTGAAAATACCCACAATGGTAAAGTGTTCCCAGTGTAACGGTACAGGCGCAAAAGACGGCACGGCATTCACCACTTGTAACACCTGTCACGGCACAGGCTCGGTATTGCACACCCAGCAGACGATATTCGGCGTTCAGCAGGTATCGGCCGTGTGTCCCGAGTGTGAAGGCGAGGGTAAAATCATCTCGACACCCTGCCCCCACTGTCATGGCGAGGGTGTTGTCAAAGAAGACTCGACCATCTCGTTCCACATACCTGCAGGTGTTGAGGACGGCATGACACTCACCGTGCCCGGCCGCGGTAACGCCGCACGTCGCGGCGGTGTGAACGGCGACCTGCTCGTGGTTATCGAAGAAATCAAACACCCCGAACTGATACGTGACGGCCAGGATGTAATATACAACCTCATGCTCGACATCCCGACGGCAGCGTTGGGCGGAACGGTCGAAGTGCCTACCATCACCGGACGCGCCCGACTGAACATCGCCCCGGGTACACAGCCCGGCAAAGTGTTGCGTATGCGCGGCAAGGGACTGCCTTCGGCTCAGGGCTCAGGCACAGGCGACGAGCTTATCAACGTCATGGTCTACGTGCCCGAGACACTCAACGAGCGTGAGCGCGCTGCGTTCGAATCAATCAAGAACGAGCCCAACATCAAGGCGACCGAGAGCGTCAAGAACCGCATATTCAGCAAGCTGAAACACATCTTCGAGTAACAACGAAGAGGGGTAACGATATAACCCGAACGGTATCATGCACACCACATGGTACCGTTTTTATGTATAAATTCTTGTTTAATCCAATAATTTATACTAACTTGCATTAAATTGTAAATCAATCAGCCATGAAATCACAGTTATTCTTATCTATCGGACTGATAATCGCCGGCTATCAGACAGCGAAAGCCGAGGTCGAGAACAACATTGTCATAACTGAATCAATTGACAATTACACTTTTATACCCGACAAACAAGGCAGTGAGATTGTAAGCATCAAGCACAACTCGTCAAACACATTCATGGCCACGCGTGCACCCGGCGCGGCATTGGACTATGTGTTCTATGACACATTCACCAAAGTCAACAAGGCCAGTGTCAAGGCCAAAGGCGTCAAACCGTTATACCAGTCGTCAATATCGGCAGGCGTATTCTACGACGACTCAAAAATATGTGCCGTACCTGTGCCGCTCGAAGAGGTGAACAAGCCCGTCAAAGCCGAGTTTGAAACCACATCATCACGTCCCGACCTCGAGCCGTTTACATTCCTGGGCAGCCGCTATCCTATCAAACACGGCACAATCAACATATCAATGCCGATTGGCTTCAAGGACGCCATCGACATACGCACTTCCAACTTCGGGGACAACGTGTCAGTAAGCCGCGGCCCATCGTCCAACGGCCGTGACTGGACGATAACAATCGACTATCACGACATGCCGGCACTCGAGTCGCCCGACGACGCGCCCCCGGCTCGCTACATCTATCCGAGCATACAATTCGTAGGCCGGTTTGCCGATGCACAGGAACTGTACCGACATCTGCACACGTTCACGACCGAGCCCGACCGTGACCCCGAATCGGTCAAAGCCAAGGCGATAGAGATTACCGCCGACTGCAATGATGACGAAGCGCGCATCACCGCAGTCTATGACTGGGTACACCGCAACATACGGTACGTGGCGATTGAGCACGGCGACCTCGGCAACATACCCGACCACGCGAGCGAGGTGCTGAGCAAGCGCTACGGCGACTGCAAGGGCTCGGCCAACCTCATCAAGGCCATGCTCAACTCGCTGGGCATTGACAGCCGCCTCGTGTGGATAGGCACATCGTCAATACCCTACGACTTCACCGACCGCCCGGGCTTTGCGACAGGCAACCACATGATTGCTGCCGCTGTCTTACCCAACGACTCGATCGTCTATCTTGACGGAACCGTAGGACTGGCCGACTATGGCCTGTACAGCAACGGCATACAGGGCAAACAAACGCTCGTTGAAAACGGCGATAACTGCATCATAGGCCGCGTTCCCGTTCAAGACCCTGCGATCAATGACGACGTGATGACACTGGAGCTGACCCTGACGGGCAACACATTGAGCGGCACTGTCACCGGCTCGCTGTCGGGCAGCGACAAGGCCGCACTGCTCAACCGTATCAACGAGAGCGCACCCGACAAGTACCGCGAAATTCTTGAGAACAAGCTGACACGCCGCCGCAAGTCGTGGCATGTCACCGACGCGACGCTGACAAACGGAGCACCCGGCAACGGCCCTGCAATACTCACAGCCGACCTGAAAATAGATAACGCCATACGCCGCACAGGTGAAAAACAATACCTGACGATTGATATGATACCCGGCATCTCGACAATGCAATTCAACAAGAAGGATCGAAAATATGGCGGATGGATCGGATTCAGCGGACGCACCGTGACAAAAGCTACAATCAAGATTGACCCGACACTGACACTTGCCGACATACCCGCGCCGGTGACAGTCGACAACAAGTGGGTGACAGCCAACATTGAGTATGGCGTGACAGGCGACACACTCACTGCCGTGGCCGAGCTGACAATCAGGAACCTCATGGTGCCGTTAGACGACATTGACGCCTATAACAGCGACATAAAACGTATCGCCAAAGCCTTCAATGTGACATTCATACTTAATTCAGTAACACAATAACCCATTATACTTTACATTATGACTAAACGAAATCTCACGTCACTGCTCGCAGTCGTCTCAGCAGCGGCAATAGCTTTTGCCGCCGACCCGAAACCCGACATGAAGTTTATCAACGAGACGGCCGGGATTGTATGGAACACTGCCAACGAACACTTCGACCCCAAAGCCGACCTGACCGATTCAATCTTTGACGGTAACTCGGTCGTCTGCATAGCCTCTGAGCGTTTTTACAACGCCAAGCGCGGTGAGTCAACCCCGTTCGGTATCTATAAAGGTCTCAACCGCGAGTATCTCGGCGAGACAACCATCGACTCATATCACCGCCAGATGGTCAAACTCAACGACGCGAAAGCCGTTGAAGACTTTTCTGAGATAACCTTCGGAGCTAAAAACACCCGTAAGGTGGGTGGATTTGTAGTCCAGGAGATACAACAGTCGGCCGGAGCGCGCATCTATAAGCCCGACGGCACGATGACCGAAGTCGACATGTCGGCCGCCCTGCCCAAGACCGAGGGTAAGAAAGATAAAGCCTATCAGTTCAAGCTCGCCATACCCGGCCTTGAGCCCGGTGACGTGCTGGATATATTCAAATTCTCCCGAATCTACTGGCTCGGTGACCAGGAAATTGAGCGCGAATTTGATGTTTTTGAGGATTATCCCGTTGCATATTACAAGTTTACAGGAATATTCGACAAAATTCTCACCAACGAGGTTAGCACATTCAACGGCCTGGCATCCAACGCGTTTAATAAGGGATATGGCAGCGAACGTGACACAGTGTCGCTCGAGATATTCAATCTCGAAGGATTCGAAACACCCCAGTTCAGTAATAAGAGGCGTCAGGTGCCCTACTTCAACATCAAGACCGCCGACAACTATTCGCGCGTGTTCGGTCACCCCGCCAGTTCACGCCGTCCGGGCCTGTACTTCGATCTAACCACCCCCGTTCTGATGGCCGAGGTAGCCGAGCACTTCGCCAAACGCGCGATTGACGTGACCGACACTAACAAAGCCTGGGGGCTGGTCAAAAACTACCGCAAGGCTAATCCCGATGCCACCTGGGAGCAGATAGCCGATGCCGCGTGGCTCGCCACACAATATACCGCGCTCGAATCAAAAGAGACGTACAATCAGTGGGATCTTGTATCGATGTTCAAGGACGTTATCGACAAAGCCAAGCTGCCTGTCCCGGCAAAATTGGCCGTAACATCATCGCGATATGATGTGCCGGTGAGACTCATATCAAGCTACCGTGATGCAACCCCGTTGGTGATAATAGGCGACCGCACATATCTGCACGACAGCAATCTGGTGTATTGCCCCGGCGAACTCCCGGGCATCTATCAGGGCGAAGAGGCCATCACATTTGAAGGCAGCCGCGAGAAAGTATTTGAAACCCGTAACTTAAAACTCGACACACTGCGCGACTCGCGCGCACGTGACAACACCGAGCTTATCAACATACGCGCATCGATAGATCCCGACAACGAGGATAAGATCAACTTCTCTTACACGTCAACCACGACAGGCGCCCGTAAATCGCCCGGCTCGGCATTCCTCAACAGCAAGGACATAATCGAACTGACCGAGGACTATCTCGGTATCAAGGAGAAAAAGCGTTCAAAACGTCAATTCGACTTCATGGCAATCGACGACAGCCGCCGTCAGGCTCTCGAGGCCATGGCTGAGATTGACCTTGATATTGAAGAGAACCTCACGGTTGACCTCGCGTCGATAACATCGCCCGGATACCTGCCGGGGAACGATACATTTGAATACCTCATCACAGGCTCGATTGACGGCCTGATAACACATGCAGGCAACGACATCCTTATTAATGTAGGTAACCTGGTGGGTGCATCCAGCTACAAAA
>CAMWLW010000077.1 GCA_947175245.1 uncultured Bacteroidales bacterium | reverse complement strand
GCCTCGGGGTGGGCCTTCTTCAGCTCCACAAGTTTCTCGACCGAGAACTGCTCGTGTACGTGACATGCACCGTTCCACAGTTTCATGTTGCGGCCGGTGACACTGTTTATATATGAACCGAGATTGCGGTCGGGGCCGAATATGAGTTTGGCATCCTTGGGGAACGACTCCACTATCTGGCGTGCGTTGGACGAAGTGACGACAACATCGGTGAGAGCCTTGACGGCAGCCGATGTGTTGACATAGCTTATCACCTCATAGCCCGGATTGGCTTTGACAAAGGCTTCAAACTCATCGGCCGGACATGAGTCGGCAAGCGAGCATCCGGCCTCGGTGTCGGGTATGAGCACCTTCTTGTCGGGACACAGTATCTTGACAGTCTCGCCCATGAAGTGAACGCCACACATCACGATAACGGGAGCCGACAGTGTCGACGCAATGCGGGCCAGGGCGAGCGAGTCGCCTATGTGGTCGGCCAGATCCTGAATCTCGCCCTTGGTATAGTAGTGGGCGAGAATGACGGCGCCCTTTTCTTCCTTGAGACGTTTTATCTCATCCTTCAATTCCCGGATTGAGCTGTCCTTATCAACATCCATTATTTATATATAATTTTTTTAAGTTTTAAATTTTATCTATTTATCAATAATAATAAGAGGTGTTAATTGAGGTGATAACTTTAGGCCAGTTTTCTTGCTTTTTAAGTTATCATCATCCTGTTAGAGATAAGTAACATGTTATGAACATTAGTTACTGCTTTAAATCAGTTACTTATCTAAGTTATAAACACCCTGTTAATAACATGCAAAGTTAATAACTTTATTCTATTTATCACCTTTATAACTCAACATTTTAGTGTTGAAAACGTCAATATATCTATTTGTTACAATATTTGGAACTTGAAAACTGACGGTGGCATATAAAGATTGGCCTAAAATGCAAACCTGATCTTTTGAAACTTGTTGATTTATTATCGACAACTTTCAACACGTTATCAACAGTGTTTATATTCTATATACAGGCATGAAACAGCTGTAGCATAAAAGGGCGAATGTGGCCCAGGCCAGTATCTGCAATATCCAGAAAATCTCCTCGCGGCGGGGGTAGACTTTCCAGCTCAACCACGCCGCGAGCGGGGCATAAGGAATGTAGAAGATAACAAACATTCCTAAATCGGCGGACGCGTAAGCTACCATTGCCGGCAGTGATATTAGAGTAAACGCCAGCAGCACTGCTGCCAGCGTTACCCCGAACGGACGATGTTCTTTGTTCATTTTTTATCTTTTAAATATGCTTTGACTGTCTCGCTGATGCCGCGTTCGAGCGGATAGCTGACCTTGAAGCCGAAGTCGCGCTGTGCCGGGGTGACGTCACACGTCCAGTTGCGTTGCTTCATTATCTTGTATTTGTCGCGGTTGAGGGTCGACGGTTTGCCGCGCAACACACCTATCTTCTCGGCGACGGTCGAGGCTATATAGACCATCCACATCGGTAGCTTGACCGGGATGACGAAGCGGCCGCCGAGTGTACGGGCCACTATGTGGCGGAACTCGCTCTGGGTGTAAGCGCGGGGCTCGGCTATGATGTAGGTCTTGTTGAGGGTGGCCTCGACAGGCAGTGCGTCATACATGGCGTTGACGAGGTCTTCGACATAGATGAATGTGAGCATCTGGCGGCGGTAGCCTACCCCGAAGTCCCAGTGACTGTCGATGCTCTTGATCATCATCAGGTAGTCTTTCTCGTGAGGGCCATACACGCCGGTGGCGCGGAATATGATGTAGGGAATACCGGCTGTGTACTGCAGGTATTGTTCGGCTTTTATCTTTGAGAGACCATACCGGGTGTTAGGGTTGGGGCGTGTGGTCTCGGTGAGGGGTGCATAGCCGCGTTCATCGCCCGGGCCGAGGGCGCTGAGGCTGCTCATGAGCAGGAATTTATCGGGCACGCGGCCGGTGCGTTTCAGGGCTTCGACTATAGTGCGCAGGTAGTCGAAGTTTATGCGGTTGAAGTCGCTGAAGCGTGTACACTTGGTGGCGCCGAGGTTGTGGATGACATACTTCCAGCGTTCACCCTCGGGGAGCGCCTCGTTGATGGCACGTGTCACCTCGGCCGGGCTGTCGTAGTCAAACACCACGACGTGCAGCGCCGGGTCGCTGAGGTAACGCATCGATGTGCCCTGACGCACACCTACCCACACGTCATAACCTCGGCGCAGTCCCTCGGCGGCTATGAAACCGCCTATGAAACCGCCTGCACCCACTATCAGTATTTTTTCTTTATCCATACGGTCTTATCATTAGAGATGGGCCTGACGGTAGCCGTCGAGCTTGTTCCAGCCGCCACGGGTGAAATCGGGTACGGCGACGGGGGCCGAACCGTTATCGATCGACAGCTGTGTGAGCGGAGCCAGTGAACACCACTCGGCCAGGTCATAGACGTCCATATCGAGGGGCAGACCGTTGCGCAGGCAGTAGATAAGGCGGTAGTCCATGATGTAGTCCATGCCGCCGTGGCCGCCTACCTTGCGTGCAATCTCGCCTACCTCGTCGATGAACGGGTGGCGGTAACGCTCTACGAGAGCCGCCTGCTGCTCGTCGCTGAGCCAGTCGTGGGCCGACAGGTTGTAGAGGTCGGGCACGGCGTTGATAGTCGACGAGTCGGGCTCGAGCGCATAACCCTCGCGGCCATATTTGTTGGCAAATCCCTTGGTGCCGGTGAGCTGGTACATGCGGCTGTAGGGACGCGGGTTCATGACGTCGTGCTGAATGTGTATGGTCTTGCCCTTGTCGGTGCGTATCATTGTCATGGTGTGGTCGCCGTTCTTGAAGTCATCGGGGCGTGTTCCGGTCTGACGCTCGACGATGCCGGGGCCGGTGAAGGGGTCGCTGTCCATAGCCACGAGCGTTACCATCCTGTCGCCGCGGTGCATGTCGAGGAGCTGACACGCCGGGCCCATGCCGTGGGTGGCATAGACGTCGCCACGGTTCTCGTGGTTATAATCCAGGCGCCAGTTGTCATAGTAGGCATCCCAGAACTCGCTGAGGTTGTGGATGTAGCTGCCCTCGACGTGTACCAGGTCGCCGAAGACGCCGTTCTGGGCCATGTTCAGTGTGTTCAGTTCAAAGAAGTCATAGACACAGTTCTCGAGCATCATGCAGTGACGGCGGGTCTGCTCGCTGGTGTTGATCAGATCCCATATCTCATCGAGGGTCATGGCGGCGGGCACCTCGATGGCGACGTGCTTGCCGGCTTCCATGCCTGCCTTGCCCATGAGGGCATGTTTCTTCCAGTCGGTGGCTATGTAGATGAGGTCGAGGTCGGGACGCTCTACGAGCTGACGCCACACCGAGTCGTTGCCGGTGTAGATGTCGGCTGCCGGCGCGCCGGCGCGCAGTATCATGGCCTGGGCCGAGTCACAGCGTTCGGGCTCGATGTCACACAGGGCCTTGATGGCGACGCCCTCGATATTGAGCATACGCTCCACAGCGCCCGGGCCGCGCATGCCGAGGCCTATGATGCCTACGCGAACCGAGTCGAGCGGTTCGGCGGCAAAGCCTATCATGTCTTCCTGTCCGGCAGGGCGTTCGGGTACGGGTACTTTAATCAGGCGAGATGTGTTGTCGCCTGTGGTGTTACAGGCTGCGAGAAGCAGCAGTGCGGGGGCAATAGCCCATTTCATTGTAAGCATAAATATAATCCTGATTAGTTTATTTTAATAATTAAGTGTAATATTCACGTGCTACGGTACCCTTGGCCGTCAGGTTGAGGGGCTCGTCGCTCACCATTACCTCGTCGATGTGGTATATAAGCGGCAGGAGGGCATTGATTTCAGACATGACGGTGTGCATTACGTCCCCTATATTATAACTTTTAGAGCCGTATTTGTTGTCAATCTCTTCAATGTCAGGATAGATAAGGGCTATGAGCTTGTCGTCCTGACCCACTACAATCGCATTGTTGACAAATGGGTGCTCGTAGAGCAGCAGCTGAATTTTCTCGGGCAGTATGGTGCCGCGGCTCAGTCTTATGACGGTATCGAGGCGTCCGAGAATGGTGATGTCGCCATGACTGTTGAGCGTGGCGATGTCGCCTGTCGACAGCCAGCCGTCTGATGTGAATACTTTCCTGGTGGCTTCCTCGTCACCATAGTAATTTTTCATCACTGTCATGCCTTTGACTTCGAGCAGGCCTGCATCGTCGGGCAGACCGGGCAGACTGAACGGGCGCACGCGTGATTTAATCAATGTGTTGATCGTGCGGCCCGATGTACCTGTCTTGAAGGTCGACGCCGGGGTGTAACCTACCAGACCGCCACACTCGGTGAGACCGTAGACGACGGTCATGGGCAGTCCTGCCTTCTTCAGTTTCATTGACATGCTGTTGTTCATCATCAGATAGCCTATCATGACTTCGGTGCATTTTGAACCGAGCAGTTTCCTGATAGTGTTTCTCAGCATCAGGTTTGACAATACCGTCCCGCCGGGAATATGATTGATGAAGCGTATGAGTGACCGCTCTTTGTGCTGTCTGACGGCATAGTTGTACAATTTACTTACTATGAGCGATGAGAGCATCAGTTTAACGGGTTTCACTTTCTTGAACACCGTTATCATTTTGTCGACATCGTTGATGTCGCGGAACACTTCGAGCCGTGCGCCCGACACCAGCGGTACCAGTACATTGAATATGGTACCCCATACCGTGCCGAACTTGGTCGATGTGATAACCGTCGAGTGGCGCGGTGCTATGGATGTCTTTATGCCATAAATCAGATTGCCCTCGATGTTGTCGGCGGTCAGAACCACCGGGCGCGGCTTGCCGGTTGTGCCCGATGTGAAGAAAATGGCTGTTGGGGCGTCGGGCTTGATGTTTGACAGGCTTGATATTCCGGGCACAAAACCGGTTGTATAGGTGCTCTGAAAATGCAGGTCGAGATTATCAAGCATATCCTGATAGGTCTTGCGCGACCCGTCGTTGCAGTAAAGTATTGTCGACGAGTCGTTTGATATTATCAGTTTAATTGATGGCGCCAGCGTCAGGTCAATCTCCTTGCCGAACATTTCCTCGTCCATGAACAGCACCTCGGTGTCGACCTGTCCGAGCATTTCAAATATTTCGTCGGTCGAGTGGCTTAACGGCACTGTGATGGTGAGCGCACCATATATCATTGAGCTCATGTAGTTGGTTATCCAGTCGATGCTGTTGTTGCCTATGACAGCGATGTGGCAGCCGGGTTCTAATCCAAGTTCACGAAAAAGCATGTGTATGCGGCCTATGCGGCATGCGAGCCCCGAGTAGTACAGGCTCATGCCGGTTTCATACTGGCTGAGGGCACACTCGTCCCAGTTGTCCTGAAAACTGTCTGAGAATATTTTGAGCAGGTCCATTAGAGATGACAGGTTGTGATGATTAGAAATATTTGTAGCGGGCCACGGTTCCCTTGAGGGTGATTTCGAGCGGTTCTGATGAAATTTCGGTAGCCCGAATTTTTAAAAATTCGGGGAATTTGGCGTTGATTTCATCAATTATATGTTTTATGGTTTCAGAGGCGTCGGCTTTGTCGACATGATTTATGTCGGGCTCGATGATGGCTGTAAGTTTATCGTCACGGTCAACAATCACGGCGCGTTTGATCTGAGGATAATCGGTCAGAATTTTCTCTATACGTTCAGGCACGATACATCCCTCGGGACGCTGTATGATGGTATCGAGGCGTCCCACGATGTGAACGTTGCCGTTCCTGTCGATCGACCCCAGGTCGCGGGTCACGAACCAGTTGTCAGCAGTGAAGGCTTCGCGCGTCGAGTCGGGGTCGTTGTAGTATTCTTTCATCACCGTCATGCCCTGGACTTCGATAACGCCGATATTATCGCCGAAACCGTTGATTTCGAGCGGACGGACACGACATTTTATGATTTTATTGACCGAATTTCCCACTGTGTTGGGTATGAAGTCGGTGCTGGGTGTGTAGCACACCAGGCCGCCACACTCGACCAGGCCGTATGATATGGTGTAGCGTATTCCCACTTCGTGCAGTTTGTATTTCAGCGTCCTGCTTATGTTGGTCGAGCCCACTATCACTTCGTGACAGTTGCCGCCCATAGCCTTGTGATAGGCGTGTCTGAGAGCGCGGTACAGCAGGGGGGTGCTGACTGGTTGCAACGCGTGAAGCAGTTTGCCCGATTTACTTTTCCTGAAATTATCAAGCACGAGTTCATAACTCTCATGCAACTGTAGCGGTGACATGATCACGCGGTAAGGCTTGACGCGCTTGAGGGCGTTGATGAGTTCTTCAGGATTATAAAAGTCGTTGAATACATACAGGTGTGAACCCGATGCCAACGGGACGAGCATGTTGAAAATCGTGCCCCACACATTGCCCATTGAGCTTGTAGTCAGTGTCTTGGATCCACGTGGGAATAGTGACTTCTTGATACCGAAAATAACGTTGCCCTCGATGTTGTCTGACGTCATCACAACGGGCTTGGGCTCGCCGAGCGTGCCGGCGGTGAAGAATATAGCCATCGGTGCGTTAGACGGTGTGTCGGTCGAGTATAGGTCGCTGCGCTGAAATCCGTCGGGATACATGCTCATGAAGTGAGAGTCGAGCATCCTGAGTTTATCGGTGGCATCGCTGTATTTCTCGTCGCGGTAGTACAGTACTTTGTCGAGATCCTGTGACAGGATGAGGTCAAAGTCGGCCATCATTGACGGGTCGGCACACCCGTTGAGCATGTTGGGGTCGATGAACAGGATGTCGACATCGGCCGATGCCAACAGCGACAGCATCTGGGCGGCATCATAGGTCACCTGCACCGTCACGGCCACCGCTCCATATATGATGGCGGCCATGTAGTTGGTTATCCAGTCGATAGAGTTATTTCCTACGATACCGATGTGGGTGCCCCGCTTGACGCCGAGCATCTCGAGATAGAGACACACGCGCTGTATGCGGTTGGCCAGACCGCCGTATGTGAGGACGAGTCCGGTTGAATATGATGATATGGCCTGACTGTCCCAGTTGTCGTTGAAACTATCGCAGTAAATCTTCTGAAAATTCATAATGACAAAAATACATTATTTTTTGCAATCGTACAAAAAATTTCCTGTCATCTGAACGGTTTTCAAGTCAGCCGTATAGGTAACTGACTTTCAGAAGTATACTATTTAGACAGAATACTGCGGTAACGCTCGCTGTCGTTGAGTATGGCGGCGGCCTCTTTCATGTCGGCATCGTCACGCACGATATACTCATAGCGGCCGGGGTTATAGTAATAGCGGGTTATGAGCTCGCTCGCCAGGTACCGGGCTATGTCGTCGCGCTGTATGTCAAGGTCGCGGTCGAGGTTGTGGTGAAGCATCGACTTGAGGACGTCGATCTGGGCCTGGACGCTGTCGTTCATGTAGCCCTCGCGGCGCGTCACGTCCTCGAGCTGCTCGAGCATGTACTCGGTGAGTTTGTCATACTGCACCTTGGCCGGGTCGATGAACGCCTTGAAGCTGTTGTAGAGCGAGTCGTCGACTGTAAACTCGCCCGGCGAGGCTATCTCGGGGTGCTCGGCCACATACTTGGTGGCGAAGTCAAAGATGGTGTTGCCCGAGATGAGGTTGTAGGTGAGGCGCGACATCTCGCCGCGGTCAACCTTGACGTCGGGGGTTATGCCGCCGCCGTCGCGCACCTCACGTCCGGCCCTGGTGTGGAACACGTTGGTGAGGCTGTCGGGTATGCGGGCCACCGAGCCGTCGGGATTGCGGTGGCTGTAGTCGATGGCCTGTATCAGGCGGCCGCTCGGTATGTGGTATTTGGCTATGGTCACTTTCAGCAGGCCGTTGTAGGGCAGCTGACGGGTGCTTTGCACGAGGCCTTTGCCGAACGTGCGCTCGCCCACTATGACGGCACGGTCAAGATCCTGCAGTGCGCCTGTCACGATCTCGGCCGCCGAGGCACTGCCGTCGTCGACCAGCACCGCCAGGGGTATCTCGGTGTCGACGGGCTGTCGTGTGGTCTTGTAAATCTGCTCGTTGAGCTCGCCGCGGCCGCGTGTGCGCAGCACTTCGGTGCCCTTGGGCACGAAGAGGCCCACTATCTTGACGGCGCTCTCCATCAGGCCGCCGCCGTTACCGCGCAGGTCGAGGGCTATCGACTTGACACGCGGGTCGGCCTTGAGCGCCAGCAGCGCGTCGCGCACGGCGTCGGCCGTCTGCTCGTTGAACGTCGTGATGGCTATGTAGCCCACATTGTCGTGGGTGACACCATAGTAGGGCACCGGGTCGATGTCGATTTTGGCACGTGTGAGATTGAACGTCAGTATCGAGTCGTCGGTATAGGGTCGCTTCACGGTAATCGACACCGGGGTGCCGGCCTGGCCTTTGAGACGGGCGCTCACCTTGTCGCTCTTCCAGCCCGTGACGGTGTCATCGTCGATTTTCAGGAACATGTCGCCGGCACGCATGCCTGCGAGCTGTGACGGCGTGCCCTTGTAAGGCTCGCTGACATAGACATTGCCGTCGCGCTGCATTATGAGCGAGCCAATGCCGCCGTATGTGCCCGTGGCGATGGTCATGAAGTCTTCCTGCTCGCTCTCGGGTATGTAGTTGGTGTAGGGGTCGATGTCATTGAGCATGGCGTTGATGGCCGTGTTGATTGACTTCTCGGCGTCGATCGAGTCGACGTATGAGGTCTGGAGCTGCTTGAACAGCGACGTGAATATGTCGAGCGAGCGCGATATGTCACGCTTGGAGCTGCGTGTCTCGGCGCCGGCCTGCCACGCTGTGAGCGAGAGTGCCGCTAACGTCGCGGCGGCTATCAGTTTCTTTATCATAGTCGGTGTATTTTAGTATTTGAATGATGACCCGCCCAGGAACTCTCTGAGCAGCGATGTGGGCGGGATGGCGTTGTCGCTGATAGGGGCGAAGTAGCTCAGGAACTTGAGCAGACGGTAGGCCTCGGCATACTCGGGCACGTCGTGGGGCACGCGTCTCAGTATCTCCTCGCCATACTCCTTCATGACGCCGAGCTCGAACAGCAGCGACGAGTTGAACATGGCGTCGGCGTTCTCCTGATAGGGGAATATCCAGCGCTCCTCGCCGCGGCGCACGCTGGGCCAGCGTCTGAGGGTCTCGATGGCCGACGTGCCGCGGTACTTGTGGTCGCGTATGATGCGGCGCAGCAGGCGGTTGTCGGTCGTGGGCACCCAGTTGTGGTCGTCGATCGACAGTGTGGTGAGCGCCGACACGTAGACCCTGTATTTCATGCTCTCGGGCACGTCGGCCGTCAGCTCGGGGTTGAGGCCGTGGATGCCCTCGATGAGCAGTACGGTGTTGTCGTCCATCCTGAGGCGGTTGCCCTTGAACGAGCGCGTGCCGGTCTCGAAGTTGTAGCGCGGAATCTCGACCTCCTCGCCGCGTGTGAGCGCGTTGAGGTGGCGGTTGAACAGCTCCAGGTCAAGGGCATAGAGCGACTCGTAGTCATAGTCGCCGGTCTCGTCGCGCGGCGTGAGGTGACGGTCTACGAAGTAGTCGTCGAGCGAAATCATTATCGGCTTCAGCAGATTGGTCGTCAGGTAGGTGGCCAGTCGCTTGGTGGTGGTCGTTTTGCCCGACGACGACGGGCCGGCGATGAGCACGATGCGTGCGCCGCCCACGGCGTGGCGTGCGGCTATCTCATCGGCTATCGACGATATCTTCTTGTCATGCAGTGCCTCGGCCACATTGATGAGGTCGGCCGAGTTGCCGCTCTCGACAGCGCGGTTAAGTTCGCCCACATTCTTCACCCCGATAACACGGTTGAAGGCCAGATGGTCGGTGAACGCCCTGAACATCTTGGTCTGGCTCACCGAGCGTGCCGGGCGCGACGGGTCGGCCGGGTCAAACGCCAGCAACAGCAGTCCGTCGTGGTAAGGCTGCAGGTCAAACGCCTTCAGTATGCCCGTCGACGGCGCCAGCGCGCCATAGTAGCTGTCGTTAAGCCTATCCATCGTGTAATAGGTAGTGTACAGCTGGTGAACGGTATCGAGCAGCAGCACCTTATCATCGAGACCCTCCTCGCCGAATAGCTTCTTGACATCGCTCGTGAGCCGCTCGTGAGGCATGAACGGGATGTCGCGGTCTATGAGCTCCTGCATGTGGGCCTTGAGCCTGTCAACCAGTCCGGGCGTCACCTTGACATCCGATATGCGGCAGTAGTGGCCGCGCGACACCGAGTGCTCGACACTGAGGTGTGACCCCGGGCACAGCTCGCTGACAGCGTGATAGAGCGTCATGCACAGCGAGCGCACGTAGGCACGATGGCCCGACGACGACGTCACGTCGAGAAATTCAACTTTCTTGGGCGCGAACAGCGGGAACCGCAGCCCCTCGGTCTTGTTGTTGACATGGGCACATATAGGCGTGAAGCCCAGCTCGTCGGCAACCCTACGGCTGATGTCGAGCAGAGTCTCACCCCCGGTAAAATCGACATACCGGCCCAGATTATCTATATATACTTTCAGTTGGTTACTCATAAACAAAAGTCTTAGACGATACAAACATAACAAAATTTTACGTAAAAAGTCCATCCCCAATTTATAAAAAATTACAAAATACCGCCTCTCCGTTCCCGGTTAGCTGTTTGGCGGCTGACGCGATTAATCGCGTCACTACTGTAAATCAACGCGTTAACTTTGTATGAATGAGTATCGGGGTAGGGACGCGAATTTTCGCGTCCGCCGCTGTAAATCAGAAAGTTATATACCGGGATAGTATGTTGTGCGGAGTGCCGTAGGCACGTGGTTGTAGTTAATTTGTTCCGTGCTCGGAACAAATTCTCGTTTTGTTCCTTACAAGGTTCATTTTGCATTTTTGTTCCGTGCTCGGAACAATTCTAAATTAAAATATATTGGATATCAATATAATGGTAAAATTTAATTTTGCTAATATCGTAACCAATTGAGAATATATCGTCACTCTGCGGCTCCGAGTGAGGATTCGTCAGATATGGTCACTTTATGTAAGTGCCGTAGGCACGGGGTCATCTGAAACCCCAGGTGCAGCGACTCGTAGGGGCGCGTAACCTGGGGAGAGCCATCTACTCCATCCTCCCGAGTCTCGGAGAGACGATGTTGTCTATAACAAGTCAGCTGTAATCGACAATCTAAAAGTAGAAACCCCCGCCACGAGGTCAAAGCGTGGCGGGGGTTGTATGAATCGGGGGGGCTGTTATCAGCGGATGATTACCTTGCTGACGGTGCTGCCCTGGCGCTTGATGTACATGCCGCCGAGTGCGGGATGCTCAACGCGTATGCCCTGGATGTTGTAGTACTCGACAGGAGCGTTGTTGTCGCCGATGACAGCGTCAACGCCCGAAGCGTCGGCAAACTCTACGATCGACAGCTGGTAGTTACCATTGCGGTAGCCTATGAATGCGATTATGTCGACATTCTCTACATTTTCAATGCCCTCGATCTTGTAGGTGTCGTAGCCGGCAACGGTGTTTGTACCGTCGGTGATGTTGAAGTTTCGGCCGTTAGCGTCGGTGATATTGACGTTGTTGAGCTTGATGTAGGCGTTCTTGCCAAGGTCAGAGAATGTGGCGAGAGTTGTTACTGTGGGTTCGATGGCAGTGCCGGGGGTAGCCTCGGCGAGTGTTGCGAGGACGGGCTTGAGCTCGGGTAGGCCGCTGAAGTTGCTGAAGACACCCTCAACGCCGGCGGGGATAACGTCGCCGTTGTTGTAGGCGGGCATATCATAGCCGTAGATGAGCATCCAGTCGGTGCCGTCGGTAACATAGAGGTTGTTGCCGAGCTGACGTGCCACGGTGAGGGGGCAGGTGAACTTGTAGCTCTTCTCGCTATCCTTGCCCGAGGCGATGTCGGCGTTGGCGGTGAGCCACTCGGCGATTGATGCTACCTCGACGGCTTTGGGCTCCTCGGGGCCGGTTATCTCCGAGCCCTCGGTGATACCGTTGGCACATGTAACCTCAATTTGGTTAATCTGCTGTGTACCCGAGTAGTTGAATGTTACCGACTGGGCGTCGCCTGTCCAGGTTCCTTCTTTTGCTGTCCAGGTACCCTCGGTAGGTGCGGTTACCTTATCATAGCTTGTTTTTCCGTTATTGTAGGTGAATACGATCTTGACGATGTTGTTGTCGGGGTCGGTCGACTGGATGGTGGTCGAGCCGCCGGTGTAGACACGAAGCTGGATTTTACCGTTGCTCTGATAGTAGATCTTGGCGTCGGTCGAGCCCTTGGTGTTGCTCACGGCCACGTTGCCGACGGTGAAGTATTTGCCGGTAACGGTAGCCGATTTGTTATCACCCTCGGCAGTGAGGCCCTCGCCGTCGATGGTGGCGGGATAGGCCGGAGTCAGTGTCTCGGGCGCGGCAAAGTTGAATGTGGCGATGTTCTCGTCGACAACTTTGACGGTGTAGACGGCGGTCGATACCGAGCTGTTGGCCATGCCTTCCTTGACGGCGATAGCCTTGATGGTCATGTCGGCGTTGATTTCGATGGCTGTCGTGAACAGGGTCGATGCCGTGGTGGGCTCGGTGCCGTCGGTGGTGTAGTAGATGGCGGCATCGGGTGTGGTGGTGTAGATGTTGACCTTGGTGCCGGCTTCCACCTCGCCTGCGGCGGGATTGAATGTAGGAGCTACGACAGCTGCCAGACCTTCGCCGTTAAGCACTTCGATGGGATAAATCTGGTTGGTACCGTTATATACACCTACGAAACCGCGCAGGGTCATATCGGTGCCGTTTGAGGCTGCGACCTTGAAGTTATTGCGGCCGGTGATCGACTCGGTGGTCTTGGGGTCGGTGATGGTGAAGTTACCGCTGGCGGCCATGCCCTCGATAGTCACGCCACGCAGCTCGATGTAGCTGTTCTGACCGTCGGCGGCAGCGTCGTCGACAGTTGTTACGATAGGCTCAACCTCCTCGCCGGCAGTAGCGTCGCCAAAGGTGGCTTTGTTGGGGATGAACTGATACAGGCCGTAGTAGTTCTTCACTTGACCCTCGATGCCGGCGGGAATGATGTCGCCGTTCTCATAGGTCTTGCTGAGCGAGCCATACACGAGCATGTAGCCGGTGTTGTCCTTGACATAGAGGTTGCTGCCGTTCTGATAGATGGCGGTCACGGGGTTGGTGAGCTTGTAGGTGT
>CAMWLW010000076.1 GCA_947175245.1 uncultured Bacteroidales bacterium | reverse complement strand
ATTATTGAAGTTCATAGTATGCATATATTTTGTGTGTCAATTTCATTATATGTCTTTTCACCACTTTTCACAAAATATAATAGCTTTTGTTCTATCGTGTGTTTGATTTTACAGTGTTTTACCTTAACTTTGCAAGATAATATATATAAGGAGTAACAATGAAATTAATAATCAAAACAATCATACTTATTGCAATACTCGTGCCAAACTTGCACGCCAAGGCCGACACGCCATTGTTTCAGTACCCTACGGCTCCCGAGTCACTGGAAACGATGGAAGAAAAATGCAACTATGTGATAGAGCATTTTTGGGATCGATGCAATATAAACCAAGCATTTTCAACACGTAACAAACTGCAGCAGGCATTCAGTGACTATGTCGACATAATGCCGTACGCCAGTGCTGACAAGGTTCATGAATCAATTGCCAAACTGCTTGACCGTATTAAGAAAAATCCACAGCAAGTGCTCGGTTTTGCCGAGATGGCCGAAAGTATTCTATATAGCGACACGGCCAAATTTGTATGTGATGAGGTTTATTACCCATTCGCACAGGCTGTTGCGGATAACAAGAAAATCAAATCGGCCGACAAAGCCCGATTTGCCGCACACGCCAAGATACTGTCAGGTTCACAAGTGGGCATGACAGCACCCGATTTCACGTTTATCAAACCCGACGGCAGCAAATGTCAGTTTAATGACATACCTGTCGGATATGTCATACTGTTTTTCTATGAACCCGACTGTACCGATTGCATGATGGCCCGTGTCAGACTGTCGGCCGACTACAGTATCAACGAGTTCATAAAAAACAAGCAGCTCAATATCGTATGTATC
The DNA here is from genome assembly GCA_947175245.1 of uncultured Bacteroidales bacterium. GTDB lineage: Bacteria > Bacteroidota > Bacteroidia > Bacteroidales > Muribaculaceae > JAAVFS01. The sequence goes on along the minus strand of CAMWLW010000076.1, from coordinate 12,462 downwards.
TACCCCGGTGACGCCAACGACCCTCAGTGGGTAGACCTTACCAAGCGTATGCCCGACAATTGGATTGTAGGTGCGAGCGAAGATGTCGACAAGATTTATGACATGAGACACGAGCCGGTAATCTACTACCTGAACTCGCGTCACAAGATTTTGTCGAAATCGATGACGGCCGACCAGCTAATCAATGCTTTCCGGCAGATAAATTCACGTACAACAGCTTCTGAAGAATAAATGAGAGTCGCAGCATTGATATCGGGAGGCGTCGACAGTGCTGTCGCCGTACATCTGCTGAAGGAGCAAGGTCACGATCTGCACTTGTTCTACATACGCATAGGCATTGACACCGACGAGGGCGACTGCGCCGCCGAGGAGGACATCGAGATGTGTCAACTCATAGCCCGCCGATACGACCTGCCGCTCGAAATAGTATCGCTACATCAGGAATACTGGGACAATGTAATGGAGTATGCGTTGCAGACGGTTAAGGCAGGACTTACCCCCAACCCCGACATCATGTGCAACAAGATGATCAAATTCGGGTTCTTTGAGCAACGGTGGGGCAAGGACTACGACTTCACCGCCACCGGGCACTATGCATCGACAGTTATTGAAAACGGATACAAGTGGCTGGCCACCGCAGTCGACCCCGTCAAGGACCAGACTGACTTCCTGGCACGAATATCATACGACCAGCTTTCACACCTCGAATTTCCGCTTGGCAACATTCCCAAGAAAGAGGTACGCGAACTTGCCGTGAAGGCCAATCTGCCCAATGCCTACCGCAAGGATAGCCAGGGCATCTGCTTTCTTGGCAAAATCAATTACAACGACTTCATTGCCCGTAAGCTCGGCGAGAAGCCCGGCGCTATAGTAGAGCTTGAAACCGGCCGCAAGATAGGCACCCACCGTGGGTATTGGTTCCACACGATAGGTCAGCGCAAAGGCTTGGGACTGAGCGGAGGCCCGTGGTATGTCGTGCGCAAGAATGTGCGCGACAACGTCGTGTATGTCAGCCAGGGCTATGACACTGACAAGCAATATGGCAAGCGTATTCATCTCGCCGAAATGCACTTTATCACCTGTGACCCGTGGAACGGAACAAGTGAACCGGTTGAAATCAAGTTTAAGAACAGGCACTCGCCTGACTTTGGTGACGCGCTGCTCACACGCATAGGCGATGGTGAATATGTAGTGGAATCTAAAGACAAAATTCAGGGCATTGCACCCGGGCAATTCGGCATTATTTATGATAAGGATGCCCGCATCTGCTACGGAAGCGGCATCATTACCGGACAAAAAGTTAAATAAGGAATTACGACATATATGGACAATCGAGTAAAATTACGTATCATGGGGCTCTCATACAGCCAGCTGCAGTCGGGGGCCTATGCCTTGATACTTGCTCAGGTCGATGGCCCGTACCGCATACCGGTTGTTATCGGTGCTGCCGAGGCTCAATCAATTGCCATAAAGATGGAGGGTATCACGCCGCCACGCCCGGTGACCCATGACTTGTTCACGAGTTTTGCCCACGCGTTCGGTGTCAAGCTCAAAGAGGTATTCATTTACAAGTTTGAGGACGGAATATTCTCGTCAGAGCTGACGTTTACCGACGGCGAGCGCACTGTTGTGCTCGACTCACGGACATCAGACGCAATAGCAATAGCAATACGCACCAAATCACCGATTTACACAACTCAGGCCATACTGGACGAGACCGGTTTCCTGCTTGAAGGTGAAACCGCCGACGAGAATCGCCCCGAACAGGCCGAGGAAGATGCCTCAGAACCGCGTGTCGAGAACTATGCGGTCGAAGAGCTTGAACGGATGCTCGAGCGCCTGATTGAGCAGGAAAATTATGAAGAGGCTGCACGTATTAAACAGTTAATCGATAAAAAATCTAATAAATAACTCATCATGAAAGCTATAAAGACGAGATTGGCAATTATGAACTTCCTCGAATTTGCCGTTTGGGGAGCATATCTGACATCACTTGGCAGCTATCTTTATGAGATAGGCCTTGAAAAGAATATCGGTATTTTTTATGCAATACAAGGCATTGTCTCGATATTCATGCCGGCATTGATAGGTATAGCCGCTGACCGATGGATTCCGGCCCAAAAGATGCTGAGCCTGTGTCATGTCATAGCCGGAGCCACGATGCTCGGAGCCGGAATGTATGCTATGACAGCACCGACGGTTGAATTTGGCCCGTTATTCACGCTTTACTCATTCTCGGTAGCGTTCTTCATGCCTACCATAGGCCTGGCAAACTCGGTCGCATACTCGGCGCTGAACCGTGCCAACCTCGATACCGTGAAGCACTTCCCGCCCATTCGTGTATTCGGCACTGTCGGATTCATCTGCGCCATGCTGTTCTCTAACTTCACCGGCTATCAGGATTCATACGGTCAGCTCATCACATCGGGCGCACTGAGTTTCGTACTCGCTATATACGCACTCACGATGCCCAACTGTCCTGTGAATAAAGGAGCCTCAAAGTCGCTGTCAGAGACCTTCGGACTCAACGCGTTCAAACTTTTCAAAGACCGCCAGATGGCATTTTTCTTCATTTTCTCGATGCTACTGGGTGTGTCACTCCAGATAACCAACGGCTTTGCCAATCCGTTCATCAAGAGTTTCAAGGACATGACGTTGTTTGCCGACTCATTCGGAGCCAATAACGCCAACGCGCTAATCTCGCTGTCGCAAATGAGCGAAACCCTTTGCATCCTGCTCATTCCGTTCTTCCTGAAACGTTTCGGTATCAAGGTGGTAATGCTCATGTCAATGTTTGCGTGGGTATTCCGCTTCGGATTCTTCGGCCTCGGCAACCCCGGCTCGGGCGTGTGGCTCTTCATCCTGTCGATGATTGTCTATGGCATCGCATTCGATTTCTTCAATGTGTCGGGCTCGCTGTATGTCGATCAAAAGACTGACAACTCGATACGCAGCAGCGCCCAGGGCCTGTTCATGCTGATGACCAACGGCATCGGTGCCACAATAGGTACGCTCGGAGCTCAAGCCGTGATTGACCACTTCGTGCCGTCGTTCAAACTCAATCCCGGCGAAATGCTGACTGCCGCTCAGTCACAAGCCCTGAGCTCGGGATGGTCGACTGCGTGGTACATATTTGCAGGCTACGCATTTGTGGTAGCAGTTCTATTTATGATAATATTCAAGAACCCCACAACACGTCCCACTGCACAAGCTATTAAAAATGACATTGCCGACGAGCAGGCATCACCCGACGGCATGGTAGAAATGTAATTGCAGACCGATATAATGATTCAATTCTTTGCCCCTGACATAGAGCAGACACTCATGCTGCCTGAGAGCGATTCTCAGCACTGCATACGTGTGCTTAGACGCCGTGCAGGCGACGAGATTGAGGTCATTGACGGACGTGGCAACTCATATACATGCCGCATTGTCGACCCGCACTCCAAACACACGGTGGTAGAGATAGTCGAGAAACGCCCTACCCCTCTACCTTGGGATTATCATATTTCAATAGCCGTGGCTCCGACAAAGCTCATGGATCGCATGGAATGGATGACCGAGAAACTGACCGAAATCGGGGTTAACACAATCACTCCGCTGTTGTGTGAACACTCCGAGCGCAAGGAGATAAAGACTGAGCGACTCGAGAAAATAGCAGTCTCGGCAATGAAACAGTCGCTTAAATCGACACTGCCCACAATCAACCCAATGACACCGATAACTGCATTTGCCAAATCAGTACCTGGCGATTATGACAAGTTTGTGGCTTATTGTGACAGGAATATCGAGCGAGTGTTATTATCCAAGTCGGTTAAACCTAATCGCAACACGGTCGTTTTAATCGGGCCTGAAGGCGACTTTTCACCATCCGAGATAAGTATGTTGCTTGATAACGGTTTCAAACCGGTCTCATTGGGCGACTGCCGACTCAGAACCGAAACTGCCGCAGTCAATGCGTGCGATACGATACACATTGTAAATCAACTAAACAGTTAATATTTTCAAATGAATATGTCGACCTTACAATATTTGAAATCCTCTAAAACCAACAATTTCTTTCTGCTGGCAGGCCCGTGCGTAATCGAGGGCGAGGATATGGCACTTGACATTGCCGGCCGCGTGCTTGAAGTCACACGCCGTCTTGATATTCCCTATGTGTTCAAAGGCAGCTACCGCAAAGCCAACCGTTCGCGCCTCGACTCATTCACGGGTATTGGCGATATTGAAGCGCTTGAAATTCTGAAAAAAGTGCGTGACACATACGGCGTGCCTGTCGTCACCGACATTCATACACCGGCCGAGGCCGAGATGGCTGCCGCGTACGTCGACATTCTTCAGATACCGGCATTCCTGTGCCGTCAGACCGACCTGCTGCTTGCCGCAGCACGTACAGGCAAGCTCGTAAATATAAAAAAGGGTCAGTTCCTGTCGCCCGAGGCAATGCAGTTCGCCGTTCAGAAGGTACGCGATGCAGGCAACAATCAGGTAGCAATCACCGAGCGTGGTGTTACATTCGGCTACGGTGACCTTGTTGTCGACTACCGTGGCATCCCCGTCATGAAGCAGAATGAGTGCCCCGTAATACTTGATGTCACCCACTCGCTGCAGCAACCCAACCAGGCATCGGGTGTCACCGGCGGCCGTCCCGAACTGATCGAGACCATAGCCCGTGCCGGTATCGCCGTAGGTGCCGACGGCATCTTCATCGAGACACATCAGAACCCTGCGGTAGCTAAAAGTGACGGCGCCAATATGCTGCAACTCGACCTGCTTCCGGGACTTCTCGAACACCTTACAGCAATTCGTCAGACTATCAACAAATTCTAAGAAAAATTTAGACATGAACTTTAAATACATACTGGCCTCGACATTAGTTTCAGCCTCACTTCTGACCGTGGCTCAGACGCCTAATGAGAACCCCATAACCAAAGCAATGATGGAGGTATATCAGCAGGAACTTGAAGCTGACCCTCAGAACTATGAAGTCTACTTCCGCCGTGCCAGCGAGTACTATAATCTCTCGCAGTATCTACGGGCTCTCAACGACATCAATGAGGCTATCAAGTACACGCCGGCCACTGAGACCGACCTGCTGTTCCAGGAGTACACCCTGCGTGCCAACATATATGCCATGTCAGACCGCAGTGAGGATGCCTTGGCCGATCTAACACAGGCATGTCAGCTCGACCCCACCTCGCTGACATCACTCTATCTCAAGGCTAACACTGAACTCGAACTGGGTAAATATGCCGAGGCTAAGGCCGATTTTCAGAAGTTACAACGCAACGACCCGCGTAACCTTGAGGCACTGTTCGGCCTGGCACGCATCGCTGTGAAAGAGAATAACCTGGGTCTCGCCAATGAGTATGTTGACGAAGCCGTGTCTATGGCTCCGTCAAACAGCGTGGCATACTTGCAACGTGCCAACGTACGCCAGCTCATGGGCAACAACACCGGCGCTGTCGATGACCTGTTGCTCGCTATCAGCACCGACAAAGACAACACCGTGGCGCTGTCACGTCTCGTAGCCATGAGCAATGAAGACTACAACGCTGTCATCACCGGACTGACATCGGCCATACAGCAGGCACCTGCGGTCGGCATGTTTGTCTATCTGCGTGCCGTCATCGCCATGTCTCACTACCGCTACAAAGCGGCCATTGACGACTTCCACACTATCATCGATGAGAACCTGTATAACTATCACGGCATCTATGGCTCGCTGGCCGAGTGCCTGTTTGGTCTGGGCAAATATCAGGAAGCGCTGACCGAGATTAACCAGGCGCTGTCAATGACTACCGACAACGGCTCATACTATACCATACGTGCGAAGATTCGCCGCGCTATGGGTGATTTTGACAAGGCTCTCGAGTCGGCAAATAACGCGCTTGACAAGCTGCCCAACTCACCACAGGCATTGGCCGAAAAAGGTCTTTGCCTTGAATCGCTCGAGCAGTACCGTGACGCATCATCGCTGTTTGGCGAGGCCGTGATGGACGAGCCCGACAACGCGCTCTATTACATGATGCGCGCCAATGTACTTGCAGGTCACCTGAAAGAGACAGGCGCGGCCCGTAACCTGTATCAGCGTGTCATAGACCTCGATGCACCTGACAATGCGGTCAAGAACCTGAAAGGATTTGCGATGCTGCAACTGAACAATCGCGCCGATGCTATCTCATGGATAGAGTCAATCCTGGCATCGGTAAAAGATGTCGACGGGTCGCTCAACTACTATGCCGCATGCCTGTATGCTCAGATGGGCAACAAAGAGAAAGCATTTGACTGCATGGAGCGTTCGCTCGAGAACGGCTATGCCGATTATTATAACTGGACAAGCAACAATGACACCGTCGTCACGGTAGCCCCCCTGCGCGACGAGGCTCGTTTCAAAACGCTCCTCGACCAGTACAACTACCTGTTCAACTAAAAAAATAATAACCAATATATCACATTAAACACAATGAGCCAATTAGCTTCTAAGTACAATCCTGCCGAAGTTGAGGAAAAATGGTATGACTATTGGGAAAAGCACAAGCTTTTCCACTCCGAGCCCGATGCCCGCGAGCCCTATACTATAGTAATTCCGCCGCCAAATGTTACAGGTGTGCTCCACATGGGCCACATGCTCAACAATACGCTTCAGGATATTCTGGTGCGCCGTGCCCGTATGCAAGGCAAGAATGCACTCTGGGTGCCCGGTACCGACCACGCTTCGATTGCTACCGAGACCAAAGTAATAAACAAACTCGCATCTGAAGGTATCAAAAAGACCGACCTGACACGCGAGCAGTTCCTGGAGCATGCATGGGAATGGACGCGCAAGCACGGCGGCATCATCCTGCAGCAGCTGCGCAAGCTCGGCGCCTCGTGTGACTGGGATCGCACTGCCTTCACAATGGACGAGCTGCGTTCGGAGAGCGTAACCAAGGTGTTCTGTGACCTATACGACAAGGGACTGATATACCGTGGCCTGCGCATGGTCAACTGGGACCCGAAGAACCTCACTGCCATTTCTGACGACGAGGTAAACTATGTCGAGGAGCACTCAAAGCTCTACTACCTGCGCTACTACGTAGCCGGTGATCCCGAGGGTCGCTATGCAGTCGTGGCAACCACCCGCCCCGAGACCATCATGGGCGACACCGCCATGTGTATCAACCCCAAAGACCCGAAAAACGAATGGCTCAAGGGCAAAAAAGTCATCGTGCCGCTCGTAGGCCGTGAGATTCCTGTTATCGAAGACCGCTATGTCGAGATTGACTTCGGCACAGGCTGCCTGAAAGTTACCCCTGCTCACGACAAGAACGACTACATGCTGGGCAAGACCCACAATCTCGAGACCATCGACATCTTCAACCCCGACGCTACAATCAACGAGAACGGCGGCAAATATGCCGGTATGGATCGCTTCGAGTGCCGCGAGGTCATAGCACGCGACCTGCAGGAAGCCGGACTGATGGAGAAAGTCGAGGACTACACCAACAAAGTGGGCTTCTCAGAACGCACCAAGGTTGCCATCGAGCCCCGCCTGTCACTCCAGTGGTTCATCAACATGAAACACTTCGCCGAGATTTCACTCGCCCCCGTCATGGACGATGACATCAAGTTCGTGCCCGAAAAATACAAGACCACCTACCGTGTATGGCTCGAGAACATCCAGGACTGGTGTATCAGCCGTCAGCTGTGGTGGGGTCACCGCATCCCGGCCTACTACTACGAGGACGCCAAGGGTGAGACTCAGATCGCTGTTGCGCCTACCAAAGAGGAAGCACTCGCCAAAGCCAACGCCGTGGCCGGCCGTCAGCTCACGCTCGACGACCTGCGTCAGGACGAGGACGCCCTCGACACCTGGTTCTCGTCATGGCTGTGGCCCATCACACTGTTCAACGGCATTCTCGACCCGGGCAATAAGGAGATAAACTACTACTACCCCACCTCGACCCTTGTAACCGGCCCCGATATCATCTTCTTCTGGGTGGCACGCATGATTATGGCCGGCTATGAGTACATCGGCAAGATGCCGTTCGAGAACGTCTACTTCACAGGCATCGTGCGCGACAAGATTGGCCGCAAGATGTCAAAATCGCTCGGCAACTCACCCGACCCGCTCGAGCTCATCGCCACATACGGTGCCGACGGTGTGCGCATGGGCATGATGCTCGCCGCACCGGCCGGCAACGACATCATGTTTGATGACAAGCTGTGTGAGCAGGGCCGCAACTTCTGCAACAAGATTTGGAACGCGTTCCGCCTTATCGACGGCTGGGAAGTGGTCGAGGGCACATCATCCGACGAGTGCCGCCGGGCAATCAAGTGGTTTGAGAACAAACTGTCGCAGACCATCGCCGAGGTCAACGACTCGATGGATAAATTCCGCGTGTCAGAGGCTCTGATGGCTATCTACAAACTCTTCTGGGACGAGTTCTCGTCATGGTACCTCGAGATGATCAAGCCCGCCTACGGTCAGCCTATCGACAGCGAGACACTCAAAGCAACCAAGAAGTTCTTTGATGCGCTGCTGCGCATGCTTCATCCGTTCATGCCATTCATCACCGAGGAGCTGTGGCAGCACCTTGACGACCGCCGCGAGGGCGAGTCAATCATGTACGCTCCACTGCCTGAAGCTGCCGAGATTGACAACATGATGCTCGCCGACATGGAGTTAGCCAAGGAGATTATCACAAACGTGCGTGCCGTGCGTGCATCAAAGAATATTCCAATGCGCGACAAGCTGACGCTGAACGTCATCGGCAACGCTGACATACCGTTTGACAACATCATCACCAAGCTCGCCGTGCTCGACAGCATCACCACCGGCGCCGAAAAGAATCCCGCTGCCGCGTCGTTCCTCATTGGCACCACCGAGTTCAATATTCCGCTCGAAAACAACATCGACGTTGAAGAGGAGATTGCACGCCTTGAGAAAGAGCTCGCCTACCAGCAGGGCTTCCTTGCCACAGTGATGAAGAAGCTCGGCAACGAGCGCTTTGTCAACAACGCCCCCGCGCAGGTTGTAGAGGTCGAGCGCAAGAAGCAGGCCGACGCCGAGTCAAAGATTGCCAACATACAGGCATCGCTCGCTTCGCTCAAAAAATAAACTGATTTGACATTTTGTAATAAGTTTAAATCAGTTTAACAATCGGACATGTCTCGTCTCAAGAGCATAATACTGTTACTGATGCCGTTTGCCGCCTGGTCAAACGGCATCAGTTGCAAATTGATTCCGGTCGACACGGCCTACAGTGCGACATCGGTCAACGTCGCCGTGTTCCGTGCCAATTCGGTAGTGTCGAAAGACTCCATGCAGTATGTCGCATACTATGACCCCGAGGGCTACCTCACTATAGGCCGTCGCGTACACGGGTCAGACGACTGGACTATCGAGCGCCAGCAGTATCGCGGCAATGTCGCCGACGCACACAACGTCATTTCGATAATGATAGACGATAACGACATTCTGCACGCATCGTTCGACCACCACGGACATCCGTTGAAATATTGCCGCTCGGTCGCGCCGGGGTCACTCACACTCGGCCCACTCGAGCCGATGACAGGCGTGATTGAGGACGACGTGACCTATCCCGAATTTTACAAACTGCCCGACGGCCAATTGCTGTTTGCCTACAGGTCGGGAGCATCGGGCCGCGGCAACCTTGTCATGAACCGATATGACACATCAACAGGCAAGTGGTCACGGCTGCATGACAATCTCATTGACGGCGAGAACGAGCGCAATGCCTACTGGCAGATATGCACCGGCCCCGATGGCACGATACACCTGTCGTGGGTGTGGCGCGAGACGTGGATGGTCGAGACCAATCACGACCTATGCTACGCCCGTTCGCGCGACAACGGCGTGACATGGGAGCGAAGCGACGGTACACCCTACTCGCTTCCCATCACAATCTCGACAGCCGAGGTTGCATGCCACATACCACAAAACAGCGAACTTATTAACCAGACATCAATGAGCACCGACAACGCCGGCAATCCCTACATCGCTACCTATTGGCGCGAACAAGGCGACTCGGTACCTCAATACCGGCTCGTGTGGCACGATGGCACAGGGTGGAACAACCGTCAGGTGAGCCAACGCACCGAGCCGTTCTCGCTCGCCGGTGGCGGTACGAAGATGATTCCGATTGCACGCCCACGCGTCCTGATTGATAACGACAAGGTGTATTACATTACGCGTGACGCCGAGCGCGGCAGCAAAGTGACAATCTATCACGGAGACATCGATGACCCATATCTGACGCCTGTCGACGTCACCGACTTTGGCGTCGATGCCTGGGAACCGAGCTATGACACCGAGCTGTGGAAAGAACATGGCAAACTGCATATATACGTACAGGAAGCCTCGCAGGGCGACGGCGAGAAAGTCACCACGGCCACGCCCAAAATGGTCTACATCCTCGAGGTCTCGCCCTTATAATCCCATTATCAGTTACTCGGGTAACTTAAAATTAGACCGCGAGATATTGATTTGTGTCTTCACATCTTTTCGATTGACTTTGCCATAGGCGGTAATGGTTCCGTAGTAAGCGTATGCTTGATCCTCTCTATCAATCTCGGCAAAGTTAATCGTTATCGTATTTGCATCTGAAAGGGATACATATATCCCTGTTTCCTCGGGAGTCGCCTCACATGAAGAACTGCCCCCACCCTCAAGAACACACGGCTTGCTGAGGCTTGTCGCTATCCTGATGCCGTCACGCCCACAGTTATTGCAATACAATTTCACACTATTTTGTGAGAAATCAGTCCGCACAAAGTATTCCATTACCCCACCGAACGGCCCCATGTCAGGGCAGTAATATGATACTGATGTAACGTCGGGCGCAGCGTTGTCAACAACATCAAACTGCAATGGAGCTTCGTCATCATCACATTTTGAAGACGTCAGCACCAAAAGCAAGCATGCAACCAATCTTATCCCTAACTTAAAAGTCAAATTCATTTATAATTCATTTCCTTATTACCCAAGTTGTGCAGTTAAGAATACCACCGGTAAGGGCAACATCATTATAATCAATAGTTTCGATAATTTTATTAGGGAATACCTCTTTTAGCTTGGCTAAAGCCTCAACATCCAGGTTCCCCGGGACGTTGAATACAGGCATAACGATGAGGTCGCCAACCTCGAGATAATTAAGGTATATACCTATTGCATGTTCGTCATTACCCTTGATCTTATGTTCAAAGAATGGGAAATTGATATATTTAAGATTTGCATTATCAAGAGCTTTAGTGATGGCAACTTTCATATATTTGAAGTCTTTATCAAGATCATTCACAAGAACGGTATTACTGTCAACAAAACGGATCATACCGTCAGCATGACCTGTATAATCATATTCAGGTTTGTATGACGGGATAATTATAATCTCACATTCGAGAAGTTTAGTAAGTTCATTTATGAGATTATCTTTGTCCCAATCAGGATTTTCTGAGAAAATACGGTCGGTTATAATTGCTTTGTTTCCATACATGACAACATTACCACCGTCCAAATTAATATCTGAGAAAATTGGTTTTATGTTGTTCAGCTCGTCGACATGCTTAACGTCTGACCGAGAGTCAGAATACTTCGCATCTCTCAAATATGACGGATCATATTTGAATTGAATTAGTTTGCAACTCGGCGTTTGGACAGGCATATAATCTCTACACCAAATGTCTTTTGTTCCTTCAATGAAAGCAAACGGGATGTTATGTCGGTTTAAAATGTCAGTAAGACGCTTGCACGTCGCGGCATAGCGTACAGGCAAGAGTGCTGACAAATAGACCACCTGACATCCTTTATCTATTTTAGCAGTAGATTGTGGTATCGATATGTTTGACTTCGGTTCCGAGATAGTCTTTTGGTCTTTAAGATGTTTGGCAATCCATTCGTTTCTGAACTTGCGTTCATCATAGCCAATAAGGAGTTTACAAATCTCAGGCGTAGGTTCTATAGCGTTTTCGTTACAAATATCGTAAAATATTGCGAGTTTAGAACGACCATTTGAATGAAAGTTACGAATATATGATGTGGAAATTCTATGTTTGTAAAGTATCAGACGCTTGTCAATAATTGATAGGATTCTATGCTGACGTTTGACTGTAGTATTTTTGTCGGCCAGCTCATTCATCAACTCGGTTAATGGTTTACGTTTAACCAATTTATAACCGGCATATATGGCACCACCAATTGCAAGAATACTCGCGATAATGCTTAAAGAAGATTCTATACTCATAACGTTTATTTAGGCATATATGAACTATAATCACGTTCTTTTGGCATGTTATAAGTCGGTATATACTTAGAATTTGAGGACAACTCCTTCAATAGACGATTCGTTTCCTCCTGCTGCTTAAGTCTCTTATTGATTTTGAAATACCATAAGATGTATGGCCTGAAAATCAGTGAAACTACAACGATGACAAATATACTTAAAAAAGCGTATATGAGAA
>CAMWLW010000075.1 GCA_947175245.1 uncultured Bacteroidales bacterium | reverse complement strand
TAAGATTTTCACAATCATAAAACGCTCTATCAGATATTTCGGTTATATTGTCACCAAGTTTCAGGCTGCTGATTTTACATTTACGAAATGCATCTGCGCCAACTGTTTTCAAATTACCATCTATAATAAGTTCTGTTAACTTACTGTTATAAAACGCTCTGGCGCCTATATCAGTGAGTGACGGCGCGATAATCTTCGTAAACTGCGTGTTTTGAAAAACCCAAGAATTGATATAAGTCAATGTTGAAGGTAGTACTAACTCATATGTCGAGGTCATATAATTCGGCAAGTACAAGTACAGTACTGATTTTTCAGAATTATATAAAAATCCATTTTCAAATGTGCATATCGGATTACCCTCCTCTATCTCGAGTGTTGTCAGATTTTCCTGTCTGACTAAATCACTAGGGTCGAAATATTTTAAACTTTTTGATATTCTCAACGTTTTGAAACCACCGATTGAACGAAAAAAGTTATTTGGTATACTCGTTACATTTGGTCCAAAGTTCAACTCAGATATCCTCAAAGATGATGTGTTTGATATATTGCCATCTATATTTAGAGTATGGCAATAAATTATATCATTAATAGATAAAGAGTTTTCACGTTTAAGCACATTTATCTCGTTAGCATATATATTTGCCCCATATGTACTTGATACGAGTGGACCTATATCTATCTTATTAATAGTCGAATAAACTGCATAAGTATCCTGATAACCATATATGTAGTGAACAACGCCTGCGTTATGCTTCAAATTGGCAAATCTGCCATAATAAACATAATTAAAATCACCAACAAAACTATAAACCGACCATTCGGTAACATGATCTGAAAATCTATCGGTAGTTACACCAGAATCACATAATACCTTTATAGGAATATCCCCATCTTCAATAATTAAAGAATCTAATGAACCTATGCCACGAGGCTCGATTACCTTTATTGTATTCGGAATTATCAGTTTAGACCTGATATCACTAGTTAGGTATGCTCCAATAGTATCTACTGAATAAGTTTCTCCTTCATATTCTATAGTAGATGGGACAGCCATGACATCAGTTTCTTGTACATACGCAATTTTTGCTTTACCATTCGGATTGAGGTAATAACCAGCTTGATCTATCCTCACATACTGATGCTTTGAAACAAATGCAGACAATGAGCAATAACAAAATAACATTGCCAATACCGTGATAATAAATGACTTATTTCTTTTCATACAAAGAAAATTTACTTTGTTAACAATCTTTAAATTTGGTGGGCAGCCATCCTGCCCGACCTTCCTATTATCTTTGCAAGCGAAACGTTTCAACAAATATTTTTATTAAAACTATTCATTAACTACAAAAAAACACATTTTTTATGGAAACACCAAATATTCCAACAACAAAATCACAATCTACTATGAATTTAACACAATTAAGTTCAGTTTCGACCAAAGGATATATTTTTGAGCCTATTGATAAGGAGCATAATAAAATTATCAATATCAAATTTCGTGTAGAGGCGCTCAAAGATCTCAATGATGCTTTTATCGAAGGACTATCAGCTTGGGAAGCCGGCTATGAAATTATGCTTGTTTACAATTTCTATGAAAACAATGGTACAAAAGCTCAATTTATTGGTAGACGTATCATTGACGGTATTGCACATTACTGTCGTATAGAAAATGAATTGTCTGGCCCCAATCCTGACGGTGTAGGAACAATTGATTTATGTGATGACAATGGTAATTTGCTAAATAATCTTATCCTTGAAAGTACACGTGATGATATTGTTATTTGTACCGATTCGGATGGTAAAATTACGGTTTTAGACGATAACCATATTGAGGGATGTCAAAATTTTGATTTAGTAGCTAAAGAGGTTACTAAATTAAAAATAACATGTGGTAATGACCCAATTATTTGCAGTATTACGACCGATACATACATAACCGGCGATAGCATTAGAGGAGCGAATCCCGATGTTACTCTAATTCTCGACGGCGGTAATCTTTATCGTTACCATAAGTTAGTCGGTGTACCTGCCCGAATTATATGTAAGAATGGTGCATTTATTGATATAAAATCAAAGTGCCAGAAACTTCACCCCGAGACTCTAGGTTTGCCCGGTCATGCACACATAATTAAAGCTAATGAGCATTGTTGTTTTGAATTGACTACGGGCCAAAATAATATTGTAGTCGAGTTCAATCCGATGGATTTTGTAAAAGTGACAGATTATGAAGGGAAAAATAGTGCTGCTGCAATCAATCTCAACAATGTCCTTGAGCGTATATTTGGGTCGATCTATAATAGCAATAATCAGGGTCAACGTATGCTTATCAAGATGCCTGAAACCCACTACGGAGGGACAAACTTCTATATGGATCGTCCGCTGCACATTCCTCACAACGTGACTATTGACATGTCGGGGGCATTTATTTTTGTAGCGGATGATTTTCAGGCCGACGATTCGGGTTGTATTTTCTCTTTTGATACCAATAATACCATCGCAAATTTAGCAACTTCGATAATCAAGAACTTTACAATGAGATTCGGTACTGAAATTCTTTCAAATAAAAAGAAACCCGATAATCTTAGATGTGTCTTTGACCTGACGCATTTTCAGGGTACTCTTGAAGGTATCAAAATTTACCTGAATCATAACACCGAGATTATTGCGTTCTGGCAGCCGTTCGGCACACCTTTCGAAACATACTCCGACCGTAAGATAATTCGTCGATGCTCAGTCGGTGAATGTGGCTGTCGTAACGAAACTCCCGTAGCTATATTTTGTGAGGGTGACGGTAATATTATTGAGCAATGTATTCTTGGCTATGTGGCTATTATCTGCGGCCATAGCTACACTATCAAAGGATGCCTGAACGATAAGTATTTTCTTTATGATACTACTGCCGATTTTAACGGCTCATATTGGGAAGTCGGTCAGTTCGAGATACTTGACAGTAAGGTGTTGTTCAATAATTGCCGCCTGACAGCCGACAACAATCATTTTAGGGTATTACATGATACCAATGAGCGTTACTATCTTGGCCCGTGGATGTCAATCGACACTGATAGCTGCCGTAAGCGCCTTGTCAACATGTTCAAAAAATTCAATCTGGATATTGACCGTTTCAATCAGATAGATGATGACCGTAACGATAATAAACGATTCCTGGGACGTGGCGTTTAGCATAGGTCGACGGTTGAGTTCCAATCATCCATTCGTGCCTCCCAAGCAGGTTGGGGTGCGGCTCAGCCGATGGCAAGCCCCCTGTTCAATGTAGGCGACGGTGCAAAAATTATCGGTATCGAGAATATTGAGAGTCCCGACGGCTTCGCTATCCAAAATGCCTTTTCAAAAGAGAATATGCCCCAGATAGCGAAAGTGCCTGTAGCGAGAGCTACATGGTTGCCGTTGATTAACGGTAATTTTGCCGATGTCAAATCTGATATTGTTGTGCCCGACACTATTAGCATCACTGCTAAAACTGATGCCACAAGTAACCTAAATGCTAATAATACGGCTAATGAAAAGAAACTGGGCCGCGATTGGAATAGCGACACGTTCAGCAATATCAGACTTCGTTTCCTGCTTGACGAACAGCGCAGGCTCTATAGTCGTGAGTTTAACATACTGAATACTGTTGTACCTAAACCTGGCGAACGAATAGATGTTGAGATTGCGGCCGATATGACCGGTCAAACCTATTCTAATCTAAAGATGGAGCTGCTGTTCACCCGTAAAGCAGGAAGGTTTATTAATGAATATAAGATGCGACAGCATTTCTATCGCGTTATGGATGCCGATATTGTTTCGTTAACTCAAGTAACCGACAGTGACGGATTGAAGCATGATAATATCGTAGCCGTACATAATAATGTTTTCCGAATCGGTCGATTCCAGATCATAAAATCATATTTCGATAAGGCCGTGATTGAGAACCAAACCCTTAGAAATCATTCAGAGGTCAAACCGATCGAGCCGGTTGAGATTGAAGGATATCTGCCTGAACCGAGCGAATATGCCCTCAACGATTTCTTCGGTAACAGCTACGAGCCGCTTCCTTTGATCTCAGGAGATTATGTCAACGTGGCGACACGTATTCAGTGGATCGGTGAGAACAATGTGCGCGCGTTCATGTCGGCGTTGCCTCAGTATGGCACGTGGAATGATGGCGACGAGATTGTACTCCAGACGGCGGCCTACCGTTACTTCGGCGGTAAATGGTACCAATACATCACGTTCAGAAACGGCACCCTGCAGCCTATCGACCCCGATGACAGCTCGGTTACTATTGATCCCATCAAACCGATTATACCCTGATAATAATTCAGACTCTTACTATTGAGAAACACGCCAAAGGGTGATGTGTCAGCCGGCACATCACCCTTCTCAATGTATATTACTTGACGTGGTTGAGGGCGCTGAGGACTGAGGTGACGTCCTCGGCATTGATGTCGATGTGCGACAAAAAAGTTGGTTAAAAGTCATCTTGCTCATCAACCAATAGCACAATTTAACAACTCACACCAATTCAATTAATATTTGTTAAAAAGAAGTAAATTTTGGCCTAATGATTGTATTGATTGTGGGTAGGGGAAATAATTCTTCTTAATTTTGCCACCCGAATTTGTACACATTATTATATAGAAGCAAAAACACTCACCCAATATGGCCCCTAATTTAGTAATAGTAGAGTCGCCTGCCAAGGCCAAGACTATCGAGAAATTTCTCGGTAAGGACTACACCGTGATGTCGAGCTACGGCCACATCAGGGATCTGAAGCGCAAGAGCTTCAGCATTGACGTCGACAACAATTTCACTCCTATATATGAGATTCCTGACGACAAGAAGGCTCTCGTTGCCGAGTTGAAAAAAGCTGCCAAGGGGGCCAAGATGGTATGGCTCGCATCTGATGAAGACCGCGAGGGAGAGGCCATAGCCTGGCACCTGTTTGAGGTGCTGAAGCTGAAGCCCGAGAACACGCGGCGCATCGTCTTTCATGAGATTACCAAAGACGCCATACTGCATGCCATCGCCAATCCGCGCACAATCGACATAGGCCGCGTCGACGCCCAGCAGGCACGCCGTGTGCTTGACCGCATCGTAGGCTTCGAGCTGTCGCCCGTGCTGTGGCGCAAAATCAAGCCCGCACTGTCGGCCGGCCGTGTACAGTCGGTTGCCGTGCGCCTCATTGTCGAGCGCGAGAAAGAGATCGCTTCATTCGTACCCGAGGAGTACTTCCGTGTTACAGCATCGTTTGTCGATGCCGCCGGGTCGGCACTCTCGACCGAGCTGTCTCACCGACTGCACGACCGCTCACAGGTCGAGGCACTCATAAAGCGCTGTGAGAATGCCCACTGGACGGTAGGCGACATCAACGTCAAGCCTGTCAAGAAAAGCCCGGCGCCCCCATTCACGACATCGACCCTGCAACAGGACGCCGCACGCAAGCTAGGCTTCACCGTCAGCCAGACCATGATGGTAGCCCAGCACCTGTATGAGAACGGTCACATCACCTACATGCGTACCGACTCGCTCAACCTCTCAAAGCTGGCTATGGACTCGATTAAGAAGGAAATCGAGACCAATCTAGGCGCCGAGTACCTGAAACTGCGCCGCTACCACACATCAAGCAAGGGCGCACAGGAAGCCCACGAGGCCATACGTCCCACATACATAGACCAGCACGACATCGACGGTACCCCACAGGAAAAACGCCTGTATAACCTGATATGGAAACGCACCATCGCGTCACAGATGGCCGATGCCGTCATCGAGAAGACTTCGATCGACATCGTGCACGACTCGGCTCCCGACCGCTTCACAGCCACCGGCGAGGTAATCAAGTTTGACGGCTTCCTGAAGGTTTACATCGAGGGACACGACGACGAGAATAACGACAGCGAGATACAGTCGCTGCTGCCCGTTATGCACCCGGGCGACACCGTGGCCATGAACATGCTCACGGCCCAGCAACGCTACACCCAGCACCCGCCGCGTTACACCGAGGCATCGCTCGTTAAGAAGATGGAGGAACTCGGCATAGGCCGCCCGTCGACCTACGCCCCCACCATCTCGACCATACAGCAGCGCGAGTATGTTGAGAAAGGCGACCGCCCCGGCGAGGAACGCACAATAAGCACCATAACAATGGGATCGGACGGCCGCGTGAGCGAGACATCACGCACCGAGGTGACCGGCGCCGACAAGGGCAAACTGATTCCGACCGACATAGGCGTCGTAGTCAACGACTTCCTGACCGAATATTTCCCCGACATTCTCGACTACAACTTCACCGCCCGTGTCGAGGAGCGTTTTGACGACATCGCCGAGGGCAAGCTGCCCTGGAACGACGAGATGGCCGACTTCTACAAGGTGTTCCACCCGGCCGTCGACAGCGCCATGAACATGCACCTCGAGCACAAAGTCGGCGAGCGCGTACTGGGCACTGACCCCGTGAGCGGCAAACCCGTGAGTGTCAAGATAGGCCGATTTGGCCCGCTCGTGCAGATGGGCGACGGTGACGGCGACGAGAAGCCCCAGTTTGCATCGCTGCTCAAAGGCCAGTCGGTATCGACCATCACACTCGAAGAGGCACTGAAACTGTTTGAGTTCCCGCGCACGCTCGGCGAGTATGAAGGCAAAGCGGTGACCGTGGCAATTGGACGCTTCGGCCCATACGTCAAGCACAACAACAAGTTCGTCTCGATACCCAAGAGCATGGCACCCGCCACAGTCACCCTTGACGATGCCATACAGCTCATCGAGAACAAGCGATCGGCCGACAACCAGAAGATTGTCAAGACATTTGACGAGGACGCCGACCTGCAGCTGCTGCGTGGCCCATACGGCGTGTACATCTGTTACAAGAAAGCCAACTATAAGATACCCAAGAGCGTATCAGAGCCCGAAAATCTGACAATCGAGCAGTGCCGCGAGATTATCGAGAACGGGCCCGCGCCCAAGGCCCGCCGTGGTGCCAAAAAGACAACCTCAACCAAGAAGTCATCAGCCAAATAAGTCATGCCACGCACATTGAAAACAAAACCGGGTGCCGAGCGTTGCCGTTTCACGCCCGATGTCATAGAGACCTATAACGTCACCGGGCCGAGCACACTGCTCGAGTTTCTGATAGCCTCGATGCCGCAGCGCAAACGCACCAACGTCAAGGAATTGCTGAAACATAACAGCGTCAAGGTTGGCAATCTGGTCACAACCCAGTTTGACTACCCGCTGAAGCCGGGCGACGTAGTGGCCGTGAACCTTACGCGCGAGTGGCCGCGCTTCTACAACCGCCGTGTACAGCTCGTGTATGAGGACGACGACATCATAGTCATACACAAAGGCTATGGACTGCTGTCAATGGGCAACGACAAGGTCAAGGAGGGCACCGCCTACTCTATCCTCAAAGACTATGTCAAGTGGCAGGATCCGCGCAACAAGATATTCATCGTCCACCGTCTCGACCGCGACACGTCGGGCCTGATGATGTATGCCCGCAACGTGCAGGCCAAGGAAGCGATGCAGCACAACTGGAACAACATGGTGCTCGACCGCACGTATCTCGCCGTGGTCGAGGGCAAGGTTGACGATGACGAGGGCGAGATACGCAGCTATCTGGCCGAGAACTCGCGCTATGAGGTCTACTCGACCGACAACCCCGAGGAAGGCCAGCTTGCAGTAACCCGATACAAGGTGCTGAAGCGCGCCAACGGATACTCACTGCTCGAGGTGTCACTCGATACAGGCCGCAAGAACCAGATACGCGTTCACATGAAAGACATGGGACACCCTATTGCCGGCGACCGCAAGTACGGAGCCAAGACAAGCCCTATACACCGTCTGGCGCTGCATGCCCGCACGCTGCGATTTGTTCACCCGATTACACGCGAGCTAATGTCGTTCACTACTCCGATACCGGCTGCATTTGCCTCGATGGTCAAGGTGGGCGGCAAAGATATATAATCAAGATGATCAAGCATACCATATACAACCTGATAATTGCCGGCACGCTGATGTCGTGCGGACACGCGAAACAAAACAATGCCGAGGCTGCAACAGTGACCGAGACACAACCCACATTCTGCACCGACAGCGCCATGAGCTACCTCAAAGCCCAGACCGACCTGGGCCCCCGTGTCCCGGGTACTGAGGCCCACTCACGCTGCGCGGCCTATCTGCGGTCGACACTCGAGCGATTGGGCGCCGACAATGTCAGCGTGCAGGACACCACGGTCACGGCATGGAACGGCGACCGCCTGCCGCTGCACAACATCCTGGCCCGGTTCGGCAGCCAGGAAGGTGTCGCACCCGTTCTGCTGATGGCACACTGGGATTCACGCCCGTGGGCCGACAGCGAGACCGACGAGACACTGTCAAGCCGGCCTATAGAC
Source organism: uncultured Bacteroidales bacterium (assembly GCA_947175245.1). Lineage (GTDB taxonomy): Bacteria > Bacteroidota > Bacteroidia > Bacteroidales > Muribaculaceae > JAAVFS01. Next base: position 5,393 of record CAMWLW010000075.1, on the reverse strand, counting down.
GGCGCCAACGATGGCGCGAGCGGCGTGGCAATTCTGCTCGAGATCGCACGCCAGGCAGCCCTCAACGGCACTAAGGTACCTGTCGAGATACTGCTCATTGACGGTGAGGACTACGGTGCTCACGATGACGAGAGCGGCGACGAGACCAGTTGGTGTCTGGGCACACAGGCATGGCTTGCATCCGACCCATACGCCGGCAGTCAGCGTCCGCGCTTCGCCGTGCTGCTTGACATGGTGGGCGGACGCGGCGCGAGATTTCACCGCGAATACATCAGCGACGCATACGCCCGCGCTATAGTCGACATGGTGTGGCACGAAGCCGCAGCAATAGGGCTTGGCGACCGATTTGTCAACGAAGCGGGCGGAGCCGTCGTCGACGACCACCTGTTCCTGAACCGTGCAGGCATCCCGGCCATCGACATCATCGAGAATCAGAACACCGAGACGGGCAGCTTCAACCCCACCTGGCATACACTCAACGACACATACGAAAATATAGACCCCACAACCATCGGCGACACAGGGCGCCTGGTGTCACGTCTAATCATTAAGTAATCACTATGACAATCAACGATACACAAGACCGCATAATTGAAGAGTTCAGCGACATAGACGACTGGATGGATCGCTATGCCTATATCATAGACCTTGGCAACGCACTGCCTCCCATCGACCCCAAATTCAAGACAACGCAATATCTGATTGAAGGCTGCCAGAGCCGTGTGTGGCTTAACGCCGAACTCATTGACGGCCGTGTACACTACACTGCCGACTCTGACGCCATCATTGTCAAAGGCATCATATCGCTGCTCATCGAGGTTCTAAACGACCACACACCCCGTGAGATTCTTGACGCCGATCTCTACTTCATCGACCGCATAGGCCTGAGCGAACACCTCTCGCCCACCCGATCAAACGGACTGCTGGCAATGGTGAAGCAGATGCGCATGTACGCTCTGGCCTTCGACCAGCTTAACGCCTGAACCGGGTTTAAGCCCTGAAGCCCACCGGCCGACGCACCGGCACGTCGACACCCGGCCGCTCTTTAATGTCACACGCGCTGATCTCACTTAGTAACTTAACGTCGTGAGCCCCGGCGGTCATCACCCTGATAGCCATAGCCGGGAGTATCTCAGTCTGAATCATATTCACGACATGGCGGGCATTGCCGAAATTCGAGTCACGGTGCTCATAGTCGGCCCTGAGCCGTCGAGTGAGCGCTTCCCGGGCGCCGTCATCAAGAGCAAAATTGTTACGGGCCAGATAACGCTCGGCTATCTCCATCAGCTCGCTCTCAGTGAAGTCATCAAATGTGTAAATGTTCGATTCGGGGATGCGTGACTTCAGGCCCGGATTCATTTCAAACATCGCTTTCATTTTGTCGGGGTACCCGGCGAGTATGAGCATCCAGTCCCGGTTTGACTCATCGGCCAGGGCCGTCATCAGGGCCTCGATAACAAACTTACCCGGGTCGCGGGGGTCATTGGGCTGGAAAAGCTGATAAGCCTCATCAATGAACAGGATGCCGCCTTGAGCCTCCTCGATAGCATTTTGTATATTGGTTTCCTCGGTACCGTAATATTTACCTATGAGAGTGGCACGCTCCTTTACAACGATATGACCGCGCGATAACACTCCGGCGTGGGCAAGCATCTCACCCATTAGTTTGGCCACAGTGGTCTTGCCTGTACCGGGAGACCCCATAAACATGGCATGGAGCGGCAGAGGACACACCGGGAGACCATTGTCGGCCCTCATACGGTTGAAACACACTAATTTTTCATAGGTCTCCAACTTCGATTTGACACTTGTTAGTCCGGTCAGATGGTCGAGCGGCTTCAGAAGCGACTCGCCGGGTTTGACCCCGGTCTTGGCATACGAGACGAACTCCCTGATTCTACGGTCATATTCCTCGTCACACAGGCCGCCGTTATTTGATTTATACCACTCTTCGACTGCTTCCTGCGAATATTCAGTGAGATACTTGAGATTATCCGCCCCATAACCGCCCGGCGCTCTATTGGTATATGTGCCGAAGGCAAAGCCGCCAATCACCGTATCAAGAAAAAACAGTGCGGCATACATCGGCACGTCTCTGTCCAGACACGAAGTATCGAACAGTGACGTTACAACATACCGGCCGGTGGCCTCATCGCGTACAGGTCGCGCGTATTGGCATTTAACCCGCTCGTCAGAGTAGTAGAGCTTAATTTCAAGTTCGGGCATCACCGCAAACAAATACTCTAAATTCCACTTGACATGGAATTTAACGTAGACAATACCCTCGTGGGCACAGTCGACCGCTCTGAAAATATCCCCGTCCTCAGACAATGATACCCCACCGGCTACTGGAGTGTACCAATCGTAATAATACCTGTCGTTGATGGTTTTATCAAAGATATTAAAATCGGTATCGTATATGACCAGGCCGGTGCGCTTGTCAGCCACATTTATTTTAAAGCCGGTATGATACTTTTTGATCATCGGCTCGTCGAGCGGGATGCTGACAAAATAATCACACTTTTCTACATTACGTGCCATGCTGACCGGCATATCGACCGACGCCAGCACGCTACCGCCTGCAGCATCGACAAGATTGACCGACAGGCAACGGTGAACGGCAGCCGACCTGAAGAGTTCGTTCTGACATGTCATGTTGATACCTAAAGCCATGTCATCACTATACCGTTCAAAATCGTGACCGTCATTGTATATAACTTCTGATGGTTTGATATTAAAATCTTTATCTGCTAAATAAGGTGCATATCTAAATTGTGAAATTGAAATATTCTGTTTCATATTTTTCTTACAGTTTTAGAGCTGTCGGGCGACATAGCCATTCAGCTCATAGGTTAAACATTCATTTATTATTTTTTCCAACATGTCAATGTGCTCTTTACCCGGCAACCGATCAGTGATAATCGCGTGAGGACACACCAAGGGCTGTCAGATGACGTTTCGTGCAAAAAATGTTGGTGAGAAAATATCAGCACCACATCTATTCACAGCCCGGCGGGGCCGCGAGAACGAAATGTGTTTTAAAACTGTGCTGATGGTTCATAACTGTAAATTAAGTGTTTAAACCGTAAGAAAAAAGATTGCGCCACTAAGGCGTTAACCATTAGTGGCGCAAATATAATGAATTATAAATTATCCTACAAATTTATTTTACTCGACCGGCGCTTCGGTGAGGGGCCAGTCCATGATGGTCGAGATATAGGGAATGAGCAACATCGCCATCTTGCGCTGTCCGTTGTAGTTGGGATGCCACACAGCGCCGCGGTCGGTAGTCGAGTTGATATAGTCAACAGGCATGCGCATCAGGTAAACGTTGGGTGACCCCACCTTGGCAATAGCCTCCTGATAATATCCGTCGAGGTCGTTGCGCACGGCATAAGGGATGACACACATCACCTTGAGGTCATCGCCATACTTCTCAAACAGGGTCTGAAGCAGCTCGACATATCCGTTGACAAACTCCGAGCGATAGGGATGGGGCTCGGTCGAGAAATCGTTGGCACCGAGATTTATTATAACCAGGTCAGGGCGATAGGCGGCAAAGTCCCAGCGCACGATTGTGTCCTCGTCAAACGTCTGGTGAAAACGGTGACGCATCGTGTGCTCAGACATGCGTTTCGGATCGCCATAGTTGCGCACGACACCGCGGCCCGAGTGGGCGATGATAGCATAGTCGGCGTCAAAGTAGCGCGGTATGATGGTCGAGTAGGCCAGGTTGCAGTTCTCATTCTCGGGAGTGAAAGGCTCGGAACGGTCTTTACCCTCGGTGCCGAATCCTGCCGAAAGCGAGTTGCCGATTATCTCGATGAAACGTGCGCGCGGCTCGGTAGCAGTCATTTTGCCGCCACGGGGCAGAACAAACTCATGGAACGTTGTAGTGCCGGTCTCGCCCTCGGTGCGTTTGCGTATCAGGATGTCGTGCACACCGTTTGTCAACCCCTCGGCCACAGTAACGAGCGTATCATTGCCCTCGGCGCGGAACTTACCGACCGGCTTGCCATCGACAGTGACGTCAAAATAACTGCGCTTGGTGTCACTCAGTCTCAGCTTCAGCTCACGGCCCTCAAGGCGGGTCTCGGCATAGACACCGCTCCAGTCAAACTTCACACTGCCATCGTCGGGAAGCACAAGTGTGCGGCCAACGTATCTCACTGCGGTCGAATCGGCAGCCTTATAGGCATTGCCGCGGGGCGCGGCCACCACATTAAGCGATGCAGCCAACAGCCCGATAGTCAAAATAAATCCTAATTTCATGATAAAATGATGTATGATATAAACTATTGCACAAATTTACACAAAAACGGGATAATTTTGGCTAAATTTGTGGAACAATTAAATATCTAAAACGATGAAACATCTAAATATCGTGATAGTCGTGACAGCAGTGCTCATGACCGCCTGCTCGACAGGCAATGTTGATTACGCCGGCTCACGCCTGACTGCGTTTGTCGACCCGTTCACCGGCACAGGAGCCAACGGCCATGTTTTTCTCGGCGCCAATGTGCCGTTCGGCATGGTACAGGCCGGCCCGTCACAGTCGGTCAAAGGCTGGGACTGGTGCTCGGGCTATCATTACAGCGACACTACCTTGCTCGGCTTCAGCCAGACACACCTCAGCGGCACCGGAGTAGGTGATCTCGGTGACATACTTTTATTGCCGGCACTCAACGCGACCGATTCGATCGCCACATTCAGCCACGACTATGAGGTATGCTGCCCGGGCTATTATACCGTGACACTCGACAACGGCATCATCGCCGATATGACCGCCACGACACGCACCGCGTTTTATAGATTCAGCTACCCGCAATCGGCCGACTCGGTCTACGTGAAAATAGACCTCGGATATGGCACCGGCTGGGACCGGCCCACATATACCGAAGTCTCGATTGACAACGACTCGACCGTGACCGGTTACCGCCGATCATCGGGTTGGGCACGCGACCAACACATATATTTTGATGCCGTATTCTCACGCCCGGCAGCCACATTCTCGGTCGACTCGGCAGGCAACGCCAGGATAGCCACACTGGCGTTTGTCAACAGCGCCACCCCGCTCGAGGTCAAAGTCGGCCTGTCGGCAGTCAGCACAGCCAACGCCGCCAAGAATCTCGCCTATGAAACCGACGGCAAGGACTTTGACACTGTTGCCCGGGAAGCCGACGACGCGTGGAACGCAGCGCTGTCACGCATCACCGTCGAGAGCGACAACCTCGACGACCTCGTCAACTTCTACACGTCGATGTATCACGCGTTCACTGCCCCGGTGACGTTCAGCGACGTCAACGGCGACTACCGCGGGGCCGATGGCGAGATACATAACACCGGCGGTAAATTCACCAACTATACCGTGCTGTCGCTGTGGGACACCTACC
>CAMWLW010000074.1 GCA_947175245.1 uncultured Bacteroidales bacterium | reverse complement strand
ATTGAAAACAACAGTACTTTTTATCTATTGTTAAAGCAATTTCATAATTTTATTTGGAGGTGGATCCTTTTACTGCCACTTTTTATCTTTACCGGATGCTCAAAATCTCCAGAAAAAGAGGGCAAGGAATTAGCACAACGGATGAACGAAAATTTCGAAACATATATCAGGGAACGACACCAGGCCGAAGCTGAGTTTATCAGTAAATTCAAAGCCGCTAACTATTCAACAAGATATGACGCTCTTAAAGAATTTGATTCTTATATGGCGGATTTAAGTACTGCACACTATAACCGTGAGACTGAGATTAACGAAGCTTATAGTAACGCCTCGCTAAAATATATAGGAGACCGTAATATCAACCAATTGGATGCATTTGAAACAGCCTATAACAATAATATTGACCAGCAACTCAAGGCTCGAATGCAGCAGATTATGAAGGATCATGATTATCCTGATGCTGTCTTGTCAGCTATCAGAACTATAATTCCTGTTAAGCCTGAGCCTGATAAGATCATAGAAGATTTGCTATCAGAAAAAATTTCCGAAGGTTTCCCTAGAGAAATTTGTTGGTTTAGTGAAGATCAGCGTTGGACTTTGGCAAATTATAAAATAAACAACTTTAGTATTGAAGAGGTTTTAAAGGACACTGATAGGGAATACATAATTATAGCTACCATGCGTTTGGAGAACGACCATAACGCATTCGATGCTCGTGTTAAAATTTCATATATTCTTCCCGATGATGATGATTGGCAAATGGAATTTGTCAATTCATTAGGATTGTTGATTGTTCAAACTCATAAATATGATGATTTGGTAAGTTATAAAATTGCCGATGACGGATGGGGTGGTGTAAATGCGCTCATTATCTCAAATAACTCCAATATTGAATTGGTTGTTGGTGTAGATTTTGTTGCCAATGGCAATCGATACCGTAGAAGCGTACAAGTAAGCCCTGATAAGAAGGCTCAGGTTGGTGGTACTTTTGGTGGAGGAAATGTGACGTCTTATCAAATAGGATTCGTAGAAAGACTGTGAAAAGGCTTTTTTCAATTTTTAGACTATAAACCATGTATCCAACATTGAGAATATGTTATTTCAGGCTGATTCCGTAACTTCCAATAATACTATATAAATACTTATACTATAATTTGAGGATTCTAATATCGCAGTTTTGAATCCTCGACTTATAAATATAATTCAGTAGCTACAATTCTATTTTTGAACGGCGGCACATAGACCGGGTGGCGGTGGAGGGGTGTTTTTTATTGGGGGTATTTGCTGTATATTTGCTATGGTAATTGGAATGGATGTATATGCGAGTTGATTTAGATGGGGTTTGTTTTGAGTATCAGTGCCGCTATATTCGTATATATAGAAAATATGAAACTGCAAATTATGAAACGAATACTCCTACCCTTGTTGCTGACGGCTGCCGTAAACCCGGTAATCGCCAATATCGTCACGTATCTGGCACCGGCTGAGGCGCCGATGAACCACTCGTTCAAGGTCGAGGTCAACGATAATGGCACGTGGCTACCTGTCGATGTGTACAATGTCAAGGTCGACGAGACGGTCAACGGCAAGCACTCGGTGCGCAACTCGTCGATGGCGATTTTTGACTTCAGCGACAGCGTGGAGGTGAGGGTGACTGCCCGTGGAAAGCATATTAACGAGGGTCGTGTGCGTCCGCTGTCGCGCGAGATAAGCGCCGTGACGGCTGACAGCACGATGACGTTCACGCTCACTCAGCCGGGTAACCTGTCGGTCGAGGTCAACGGCGATATTTTTGACAATCTGCAACTCTTTGCGGGCGCCATTCCAGACGATGTCCCCTCGGCCAAGGAGTTGAAAAAACTGAAAAAAGACCGCAATTTCATATATTTTGCGCCGGGATATCACAAACTCGACGAGCCGCTGAAGGTGAAAGACAATCAGCGTGTATACATAGCCGGCGGTGCCTACATCGACGGTTTCATCTATGTCGACTCGGTGAGCAATGTCAAGGTGTGGGGCCGCGGTGTGGTTTATCCGTCAAAGCGCGGTGCCGGCATCGAGGTGCGTTATTCAAAGAACGTTACCGTCGACGGCCTGATGACGACTCAGCTGCCTGTGGGCGGCTGTGACTCGGTCAAGGTCAACAATGTCAAGGTTATCAGCTCGTACGGCTGGGGCGACGGCTTCAACGTGTTCGCGTCGAGCAACGTGCACTATGACAACGTGTTCGCACGTACGAGCGATGACTGCACTACCGTCTACTGCACCCGCTTGGGCTATGAGGGCAGCGCGTCGAACATCACGATGGAGAACTCGACGCTTTGGGCCGACGTGGCTCACGTTATCGAGATAGGCCTGCACGGCAATGTGGAACGCCCCGACTCGGCCGTCAACCTGCTATACCGCAACATCGACGTGCTCGACTGCAAGGAGATGCAGCTCGACTATCAGGGTGTGATGTCGATCGACGTGGGCGACAACAACCTGGTCAAGAACGTGACGTTCGAGAACTTCCGCATCGAGAATTTCCGTCAGGGCCGATTGCTGAGCATGCGCCTGTGCTGGAACAAGAAATACTGTGGCGCTCCCGGCCGCGGCATCGAGGATGTAACGTTCAAGGACATATATTATAACGGCGACAACTCTGAAATATCGCTCATAGTGGGCTATGACGAGACACGCCGCATCAAGAACGTGGTGTTTGACAACCTGGTTATCAACGGCGTGAAGTACAGCGACGACATGCCGGGCAAGCCGGCGTGGTACAAGACGAGCGACCTGGCCCGCATCTACATAGGCGAGCATGTTGAAAACGTAACATTCAAATGATTATGAGAAAAATCCTGATAGCCGCCATCGCGGCCATGATCGGGGCAGGCCCGATGTCGGGCGCCATAAAGCACCCGTCGCTGCTGTTCACGCCCCAGCGTGTGGAGAAGGCCGGCGAGATGGCCCGCAAAGACAGTGTCAGGGCTGCGGCTCTCGAGTCGATAATGCAGACGGCCGAGGCTCAGCTTGAACGCAACGACATCATGAAGATGGAGTACATGGCGCTGGCCTATCAGCTCACGGGCGACAAGCGCTACAGCGACAAGCTCAAGTCGATGCTGATGAACATTGCCCAGACCAAGTCGTGGGCCAACAGCGAGATGATGATGCGCAACCCGGCGTGGCGCAGCGAGCTGCAGATGGCTCACCGCTCATACCAGATGGCGGTGGCATACGACGCGATATACAACGACCTGACGCCAAAGGAGCGCAAGCATCTGGCCGACGAGTTCTACCGCCTGGCTGTCGAGCCGCTGCTCGGCGACTGGCTCGTTGATGAGACCCGCATACACTCGCTCAACTCGATGGGTCACAACTGGTGGACGTCGTGTGTGGGGATGGGCGGACTGCTCGCCCTGGCTATCAGCAACGAGCACCCCGAGGCCGCGCGACTGGCCGAGATGGCTGTCGAGGCGCTGCCCGAGTGGTTTGACTTTGCGGGCGACGTGATGCAGACCAAGCCGCGCACGTTTGACCGTGACGGCGGCATGTACGAGTCAATCAACTACGCGAGCTTCGGCATCACCGAGGCGCTGTTGCTGCGCATGGCGTGGCTCAACTCACACCCCGGCGCCAAGCTCGAGGATATACCCCAGATGGAGCTGCTGCCCGACTTCTTCTGCCACGTGGCTTACCCGCGCACGGGCCAGCTGTACAGTATCAACCTCGGCGACAGCCACAAGAACGTTACAGGCGAGAGCTCGATGCTGCTCGCCTACGCGATGGGGGTCGACGACCCCGCCACGCTGTGGTATGCGACCCAGATTGAGGCCGGACAGCACCGCGAGGGAATGCCGCTGACGTTCCCGATGGGTCTGCTCTACACCCCGTCGCTCAAGGATGCCCCCTCGACTCCCGACCTGCCGCTTAGCAAGCAGTGGAGCGACTTTGGCTGGGCCACCCTGCGCGACTCGTGGGACAAAGACGCGTCGATGCTCGTGGTCAAGAGCGGCATGACATGGAACCACGCCCACGCCGACGCCAACTCGATGATAGTGTTCCACAAGGGCGTCGACATCATCAAGGACGCAGGCAACTCGAGCTACGGACGTCCCGAGTACCGCAACTACTTCTTCCAGTCGGACGCCCACAACGTGGTGAAAATCGACGGCGAGGGACAGCCGCGCTACCAGCAGTATCACGGCTCGTCGCTGCCGGGCACGATCAACAACCTGCTCGACGGCGGCAACATGAAATATGTGCTTGCCGACGGCACCGGCCCGATGAGCCACAAACTTGACCGCAACCTGAGGTCGTTCCTGTGGATAGGCAACACCATCCTGGTTATTGACGACCTGCACTCACACCAGCCCGGCGAATGGGAATGGCTGTGGCACCCGGGCGGCACCGTCACCAAGCGCGGCGGCGACCTGGAGATAGTCAACGGCGAGTCGGCGGCCGTAATCCGTGCGATCTATCCGCAGCCGCTGGCCCCGTCGGGATTTGTACACGACTACCCCGAGATGCTCTATTGGGAGGTGCTCGAGGGCCCGACCGAAGACCTTAAAGGCACCGAAGAATATTACTCGCTTAAACTGCCCGGAAAATTTGACCGCATAAAGGGTGTGACGGCTATCATGCTCAAAGACTCGCCGGCACAAAAGAGCGTGCCCACCACCACCCGCATGGAGGGCAAGGACTGGATAGGCGTGCGCATCGAGAACGGCGACACCATCACCGATGTCTACATCAATCAGCTCGCCGACGGACGCCTGATGCACCTCAACTCGTGGATCGAGGCCGACGGATGGCAGACCGACGCCTACCTGCTGGCCGTGACCTACCCCAAGGGCGGCGACCCGGCAAAAGGTGACCTGTTCATCAACCACGGCAGCTCGCTCAAACGCGACGGCAAACCGGTATTCTCATCGCTCGCCAAGCTCAACGTGATGGCGACCGACAGCAACGGCACGCTGCGCCTCGATGTCAACGGGCAGCCCACCTACAAGTTCAATTTCACGCCGGCCAAAACACCACGCCGCGCCACACTCAACGGCGCCGAAATACCCGTCAGGAACGGCACGATAAAAGTCTCGACACGCAAGGGCAAGAAATAAGGTTGTTTGTGTATAAGCTGTATGCAAAAAACCACGTCCCGCCCGGAGTCATTAAGACCACAGGCGGGACATTTCGTTTTTGGTGGGGGCTTCGGATTACTGAAGGAGGTCGGGGCGCAGGCGGCGCGTGCGCTCAAGGGCCTGTTCCTGACGCCAGTCGGCAATACGGGCCTCGTGGCCCGAGAGCAGGATGTCGGGCACCTTCCAGCCGTTATAGTCGGCCGGACGGGTGTAGACCGGGGGTGCGAGCAGATTGTCCTGGAACGAGTCGCTGAGAGCGCTCTGCTCGTCGCCTATGGCGCCGGGAATGAGCCTGACGATGGCGTCGGAAATGATGATGGCCGGCAGCTCGCCGCCCGTGAGGACATAGTCACCGATTGATATTTCTTTGGTTATCAAGTGCTCGCGCACGCGGTAGTCGACGCCCTTGTAGTGGCCGCACAGGATGATGATGTTGTTGAGCATCGACATGGTGTTGGCCATAGGCTGGTCGAACACCTCGCCGTCGGGCGACGTGAAGATGACCTCGTCATAGTCGCGCTCGCGCTTCAAGGCCGTGATGCAGCTGTCGATGGGCTGCACCTGCATCACCATGCCGGCCTCGCCGCCAAAGGGGTAGTCGTCGACCTTGCGGTGTTTGTTGGTGGTGTAGTCACGCAGATTGTGGACGTGAAACTCAACCAGCCCCTTGCTCTGAGCGCGTTTCAGTATCGAGCAGTTCAGGGGCGAGTCAAACATCTCGGGAAGTACGGTTAGGAAGTCGATGCGCATGTCGGTGATGATTTTCGTTCTTGTGGCACAAAGATACGAACTTTTTTTCTTAATTTTGTGCTGTATATGCAAGCCAAGCCTAAAACTATAATCAACATTGCCGCCGACTATGGCATCGTGCTGGGTGCGCTCTACTGCATCACATTCTTCGGCGGGCTGTATGCCGTGCGGTTGCCGTGGCTGTCGGTGGCGTGTCTGCTCGCAGCTGTCGGCGTACCGGTGGCGGTGTGGATTATGCTGAAGAATACCTGGAACAGATCGCTGAGGACAATGCCATTCTCGGCGATGTGGACCGAGGGCATCGTGGCGTCGGCATTCGGCGGCATACTGCTGGCGCTGGCCACGTTCATATATCTTAAATGGGTCGCCCCCGGCATAATGCTCGGCGCTCTCGAGCACCAGGCCGACCTGTGGGACGCAGCGGCCACCGAGCAGAGCAAAGCCAACGCCCGGGCCCTACGCATCATGATCGAGAACGGCGCCATACCCCACCCGAGCGAGATAGCGCTGCAGCTGGTGTGTCTGGTTGTGTTCTCGGGCTCGCTGCTGACAATGTTGCTCTCGTTGCTGATAAGAGTTTTTTATAAAAAACACTAAATTATGGATATTTCAGTCGTAGTACCACTATATAATGAGGCCGAGTCGCTGCCCGAGCTCGAAGCGTGGATTGACCGCGTGATGAAAGCCAACGGCTTCAGTTACGAGATACTGTTCATAAACGACGGCAGTACCGACAACTCGTGGGAGGTAATCGAGGAGCTCGCCCGGCACAACAAGGCCGTCAAGGGCGTGTGCTTCAGGCGCAACTATGGCAAGTCGCCGGCCCTGAACACCGGCTTCCAACGGGCCCAGGGCGATGTCGTCATCACGATGGATGCCGACCTGCAGGACTCGCCCGACGAGATACCTGAACTGTACCGCATGATAACCGAGGATAAATATGACCTCGTGTCGGGCTGGAAGCAGAAACGCTATGACCCCCTGAGCAAGACGATACCGACCAAGCTGTTCAATGCCACGGCGCGCAAGGTGAGCGGCATCAAAAATCTGCACGACTTCAACTGTGGCCTGAAGGCTTACCGCAACAAGGTCATCAAGCGCATCGAGATATATGGCGACATGCACCGCTACATACCGTTCCTGGCCAAGAATGCCGGCTTCACGCGCATAGGCGAGAAGGTGGTGCATCACCAGGCTCGAAAATACGGCAAGTCAAAATTCGGTCTCGACCGTTTTGTCAACGGCTACCTCGACCTGATGACGCTGTGGTTCACGGCGCGCTTCGGTGCCAAGCCGATGCACTTCTTCGGCCTGCTCGGCTCGCTGATGTTCTTCATCGGTCTGATAGCCGTGATGATTGTGGGATTCGGCAAGCTGTGGCACATGCACACGGGCGCTCCTTACCAGCTGGTGACCTCGTCGCCCTACTTCTACCTGGCACTCACCACAATGGTGCTGGGCACGCAGCTGTTCCTCACCGGCTTCATCGGCGAGCTGATAGCGCGCAACTCGTCGCGCCGCAATGACTACGAGATTGAAACCGAAATCACCAACAACGACGATGACACGGCGACGCGGTAACATACTGACACTGATTGCCGCGATGGTGCTGGCCGTGCTGACGGCCCCGGTGACGGGTTGCAACACGACGGGCTGTACCGACAACCGCAGTTCGCTGCTTATAGCCGGGTTCTACTCGTCGACCGACCGACGGGCCATATCTATCGACTCGCTCGAGCTCGGCGGCGTGGGCGCGCCCAACGACTCGCTGCTGGTGTCGGCCAACGAACGCCCCAGCCAGGTGTATCTGCCGCTGAGGTCGCGCGACAGCGAGACGTCATTCTGTTTTCACTATGCTGCCAAAGCACTCTCTGACCCGCGGCTCAACGACACGATAAGCCTGTGGTACACGAGCGAGCCCTACTTCGCCTCGGAGGAGTGCGGCGCCATGTACCGCTACAGGGTACACCGGTTCACATATACGACCCATCTGATCGACTCGGTGGCCATGCGCGACTCGCTCATCAACAATGCCGACATCGAGAGCATGATGATTTACTTCAGAACTCAGAAATAATGAAGCGCCTGTACCTCATATTACTGCTCGCCATCGTCACGGCCGCGTCAGTGCAACTGGCCGCACAGCGCCGTGTGTCGCCGGTGAGCACGGCCGCCACCACCACCCAGTCGCGCAACGAGAACAAGCTACCCGTCGACTCGATCGACCGCTCGAAGCTCGTGGAGTACCGCGACGACAAGGGCAATATAGTGCTTGTCGACACCATCACGGGCCGCGAGATTGTCGACTCGACGGCGATGCCCAAGGTGCCCCCGATGATTTATCCGCTGGTGTATGACGCGTCGGTGGGTGTCAACGTGTGGGACCCGCTGATGCGCGTGTTCAGCCAGAACTACGGTCTGATAGGCTTCTCGGCCCACTTCAACATGCACAACCGCTACATCGCCGCGTTTGAGTTCGGACTCGGTAATGCCAATAACACACCGGCCGACAACAACTACACCTACCACCAGGGGCTCGCACCTTACTTCAAGATAGGCCTTGACTACAACTTCCTGTACAACTCCAACCCCGACTACTTGATTTTTGCGGGTATCAGATATGGTTTCTCGCCGTTCAAGTGGACGCTGCGCGACGTCACGCCCACCAACGACTACTGGGGCGAGCCGTCCGAGATACCGTTCCCCGGCGTCAACGCCACGGCCGGCTATCTCGAGTTGCTGTTCGGCCTGAAAGTCAAGATTGTCAAAAACATCTCGATGGGGTGGACGCTGCGCTACCACCGCGTCATACACGAGAGTCCGACGACCTACGGCCACGCATGGTATGTGCCGGGATTCGGCACACGCAACTCGGCCCTCGGCGCGTCGCTGTCGGTGTTCTACACCCTGCCGCTCAAACGCAAGGATGCACCCGACATCGAGACCGGCCCCACAGTGACGCCGGGCGAGCCGATGCCGACGCCGCTCGACACCCCACACTATCATCCCGACGACGAGTTATGAAGCGCATTGTCATAACAGGAGCATCGTCGGGCCTGGGCATGGGTATCGCCCGAGCGTTTGCCGCCAAGGGGTGGATGGTGGGCGTGGCAGCCCGACGTACCGAGCCGCTCGAACAGCTGCGCAGCGAATGGGGCGACCGTGTGGTCACGGCACGCATCGACATCACGTCGGCCGAGGCGCCCCGGCAGCTTAACGACCTCATTGACCGACTCGGCGGCATGGACGTGTTCGTTCAGGCGGCCGGCATAGGCAAGCAGAACCTCGCGCTCGACCCCACCATTGAGCATAACACGGTGATGACCAACTGTGTAGGCTTCACAGCCATGATTGATACCGCTTTCAACTATTTCACGGCCCCCGGCAACCCCGACGGCTGCCACATAGTCGCCATCAGCTCGGTGGCAGGCACCAAGGGACTCGGGTCGGCGCCATCCTACAGCGCGTCCAAACGGTTTGAGTCGACCTACCTGACGGCTCTCGAGCAGCAGGCGCGAATACGCGGGCTGAAACGCAGCCGGCTCAAATTCACCGACATACGCCCCGGCTTCATAGCCACCGACCTGCTCGACAGCACGACCCGCTACCCGATGATAATGCAGCCTGAATATGCGATAAAACTGATTGTCAAAGCAATAGAACGCGGCCGCCGTGTGGCCTACATCGACCGGCGCTGGGGGCTGCTTGTAAGGCTGTGGCGCCTCCTGCCGTCGTGGCTATGGGTCAGAATCAAGGCTACCACATCAAAGAAATGAATAACAAACCTTAAATACATTATTATATTATGAGAAAAATTGCATTATGCAGCGATCACGCCGGCTATGAGCTGAAATCAATCGTCATGGGCTATCTCGAAGCCCAGGGAATCGAGTTTGTCGACTTCGGCACCTTCAGCGCCGATAGCTGTGACTATGCCGACTTCGCCCACCCTGCCGCCGAGGCTATTGAGAAAGGTGAGTGTACCGAGGGTATAGGCATCTGTGGCAGCGGCAACGGCATCGCCATGACACTGAACAAACACCAGGGCATCAGAGCCGCCCTGTGCTGGCTGCCCGAACTGGCACGCCTGGCGCGTCAGCACAACGACGCCAATGTGCTTGTGCTCCCCGCCCGTTTCATCGAGCCGGTGGTGGCTCTCGAGCTCGTCGACATCTATCTCAACACCCCGTTTGAGGGCGGCCGCCACGAGCGCCGCATCGCCAAGATGCCCGTCAAATAACCGGCCCTGAACCATACAACAATGGCCTCGCTTGAGCGGGGCCATTAGTGTTTTCAGAGGTCGGCATTGAGCGCCTCGGCTATCACGGGCGCCATGTCATAGTAGCGGTAGCGCGCCAGGCGGCCGCCAAATTTCACCTTGGTTTCCTCCCGTGCCATCGCCTCATAACGGGCATAGATGGCGCCGTTCACATCGTCGTTGACCGGGTAATAAGGCTCCATGCCCTCGGTCCACTCGGTCGAGTACTCGCGCGATATCACCGTCAGGGGATTGTCATAGACGGCCTGACCGAACGTCTCGAAATGCTTGTGCTCGATGATGCGCGTGTAGGGTACGTCGGCCGACGTGTAATTTATCACGGCGTTGCCCTGATAGTTGGGCGTGTCGATCACCTCGGTCTCGAAGCGCACGGTGCGGTATTGCAGTTTGCCGTGACAGTAGTCGTAGAAACGGTCGATGGGGCCGGTGTAGACCAACTTGTCACACCGCGACATCCACTCGTCGCGACGGTCAAAGAAGTCGGTGTCGAGCAGCACGTCGACTCCCTCGAGCAGGCGCTCGACAAGGAGCGTGTAACCGCCCTCGGGAATACCCTGATAGGGGTCGTTGAAGTAGTTGTTGTCGAACGTCATGCGCACAGGCAGACGCTTGATGATGAACGCCGGCAGTGACTCGCACGGGCGTCCCCACTGTTTGCGCGTGTAGCCGTCGATGAGCTGCTCGAAGATGTCGCGGCCTATGAGCGCGAGTGCCTGTTCGCGCAGGTTGCGCGGCTCGGTGACACCGTCGGCACGCATCGCCTCGACAGCCTCGGCACGCTGTTCGTCGAGTTTGGCCTGAGCCTGGGCGGGCGTCTCGACACCCCACATCTGGTAGAACGTGTTCATGTTGAACGGCAGATTGTACATCTTGCCGTCGGGCGCCTTGGCCACCGGGCAGTTGGTGTAGCGGTTGAACGGCACGAGCGAGTTCACGAAGTCCCACACGCGCTTGTCGGCCGTGTGGAAAATGTGTGCGCCATACCGATGCACATTTATGCCCTCGACCGGCTCGGTGTACACGTTACCGGCCACATGGCCGCGCTTCTCGATAACCAGGCATGAGTAACCGGCATCGGTAGCACGACGCGCGAACGTGGCGCCATACAGTCCGGCACCCACTATGATATAGTCGTAATGACTTTTCAGCTGGGAATAGTCCATATAATCATTCATTGGATATAACACAAAGTTAATACAAAAACACGCGCTTGTCAAGATGCGGCACGAAATATTGCCGCCATACAATTATATATTAGATTATTTAGTCTGAAATTTATGCCTCGACATAGCCCCAACAATAACATTTTTATATATATTTGCACTTGATTTCAAAGCCATAGAGTTGGCTTGACGGAATCAACAACTTAATAATAAAAGGTGTTATTGAAATTTTATCTTTCATTATCGAACTTGGCGGTTTGTATTGTAGCAAAGATAAGGTTGGCAATAGCACCTGCATCGGTAGCTTATACCCTGTCGTGACCGACAGTCTATATAGCTCTATCGGTGTGGGGCTATTGTTTTATCTGCTACAAAGGTACGCCAAGACCTGATAATGTGATAAAACAAGATACAATCCTCACACCTTTTTTATGTACATACATAAGTGCTTCATTGGAGGGTAAGGAGCATAAAACTAATAATGAATCCTAAACAAAAGGCACAATATATCCTAAAGATATGGAATTTTTAGTTTTGGTGATTGGAAGCCCATTAGTTTTTTTGGTATTAACCAACCTTATAGCTCCAATATATAAACCGAAAGAGGTAGAGTGTACCAATATCTTTTTCGTAAGCCCGACCATTGATTTTCAACGACAGGATTTTATTCGTCAGAATATCTTAGGATGTCACGTACATCTATCTTGGGTTAAGAAAAACATCATGTTAGAGATTAATCATCGTGACGGGACAATTGAGTCATTTATCTTTTCAAATGTTTCGGGGATCTTGTACAAACACATTGAAAAATATGATAGCCTAATTTTTCTAACAGTAAATCGCAATATATTGGGTTGGATTACCCATATAGATTTAGAATTTTATGATTACGAAAACAATACCGATACCTTACTTTATACCATGAAATTAAAGTAACATAATGATAAATATCTTATGGGAATGTCTGTCATATAGAGCATATAAAGACCTTGCAAATAAAAATGACAGCACAAAGGGACTAAACCGGCTCAAAAATTATCGTTAGCGCTTGGTAGTTAGGGAAATTGTCGCTATCTTGTCGCCGATAAACGATTTGTACGCATAAAATATATATGTTTAGTAAATTATACATTAACAGGCTTATTATAAAGGACGGACAACTTATCGACACCCGATATGTCAAATGTGATTACATTGATCATAGGAAAATAAAATGAAGAATTTGATTATTTTGTTGATAATGACGACTGCTACTATTGTCAGTTGCAGTTCGCAATCTGGGTCTAATGTACAGGCGAAGGAACTTGACGGCGATATTACCGAAATACAGGACAGTTGCATCAATCAGCCGTCAGACCTGACATTGAAGGATTTTCTGAATATCAACTCTAACAAAGAGATTTCAAAGGTGATATTCTATACTTTGGATCAATTATTTTGTAATCAGTATGATGGCAATAATGTGTATGACGATTTTACCAATCTATTGAGAGGAGATACAATTAATATGGCCCGCCATGCTTATCGAATTTTTACTACTCAGGCCGGGATTGACAGTATAACTGATATGATTTACCATCTGCCGTATATAGGTGAAAGTAAATATCGTTATCCCGAATTGGAATTTACCGTAAGTTTAGTAGGACGTCGGGAATTACTTTTAATGAAGAAAGTCTCCCCCGATGCTCCAAAAGCAGTTTTTATAATATCACTCGCAGACAATAGCCGGTTGGTTATCTGGCAATATCGTGATGTGATGAACTACACAGGCCATCTGTTCAGATTTGATTATCTCCAAGAGCCGCCATCTGATTACGACATATTGTATGAAGATATATACAACACAAAAACACACGACTACTTAAAGTATTTTGATTGATATGTTTCGTATTATATCCACCCTGGTACTTTCTATGATGATATTGGGTGCCAATGCTCAGTTTATAAAAAATGATACAGTGGTATGCTTCTTATTAAAAGAGGATTTGCGTGGTGACAATCAAGTATCACGACCACAAATGATACTCGATATGAAGCATAACTATTATATGAAAGTCGCAGCGGAAACTATCGATGCCATGCTCGACAAACTCACATATATCAAGGATTTGCCATATAATTCTGACGAATGGGCTATGGAATGGGTTGTGCCTGCCGATACGCTCTTGGCTCTCAAGAGTATGACACCCCCTGTCAGGGCACTAATAGTCAGATACAATCCAAAACCAAAGAGTAGAAAATATTATGCCCAAAGCGATTTGAAAGAACTGATTTGGGTAACGGACAGCACGGTCGAGGTTGGCAACCGCGAGTATAGGCTGAGTCCCGAACTGAACGAGTTCCTTTTCGGCACACGTTAAAATTACGGGCTATCGGCAGGTGATTTGGGGGTGATTTGGGGGAAGGGGGTAAAAAAATGGGGGTAAAAAGGTGTCGAGATGCTTGAAATTTGCTATTTTTGCATTTTATTAGCAACCATCGAGAGTTTTAATAAAACCATATCCCTAAAATGGCCGCAAATATTATCACCGAACCCGACGAGT
>CAMWLW010000073.1 GCA_947175245.1 uncultured Bacteroidales bacterium | reverse complement strand
GTCAGTGAGCTCTTGGCGTGGGCCGGCATGTCGTCGTCGCCCTCGAGTGTGTGCAGGTAGTAGGGTTGACGTTCGGGCACGAGGTGGTCGAGGATGTGTGACATGTCGGTGAGCACGTCGGGGTCGGCGTTCTCGTTGATGGTGAGTCCGCATGACGTGTGCTTGACGAACAGGTTGAGCATGCCGGTCTCTGGCAGGTGGCCGTTGAGGTGCTGCATGATGACGCGGGTGATGAGGTGGCATCCGCGGCGCACGGGCGGCAGCGTTATTTCGGTCTGGTAAATCATAGCGTTACGAGCGGATTGGCGGTGTAGTAGTCGAGGCGGTTACCGTCGACGAGGCGTGTGAGGCCGGGGGTGGCTGAGAAGCGGGGTGCCGGCCGGGTGCCGGCCTCGCCGAGCTCGACGGGCGCGGTCTCGATGCGCACGAGATCCCACTGGTCGGCGTCGATGAACTGCTGCAACAGGGTGGGGCCGGCCTCGACGAGCAATGACGTGATGCCGTGGCGCGAATACAGCCCGGCGAGCATCTCGTCGAGCGGCATGTCGCGGTCGATGATGATGGGTGAACGCCCGAGGATGGCGGCGTCGGGGCTGAGGGCGGCGCGGCGGTCGATGATGACAGGCTGAGGGTCGCGGCCCCCCCATCGGCGCACGTTGAGGCGCGGATTGTCGGCGTTGACGGTGGCGGCGGTGGTGAGGATGGCGTCGTGGAGCGAGCGCAGGCGGTGGGTGAGCATGGTGGAGGCGGTGTTGGAGAACCGTGCCGGGGTGGGGTCGTCGGGTGTGCGCTCCCGATCCATGAACATGTCGGCGCTTTGGGCCCACTTGAGGGTGACGAACGGGCTGCCGAGGGTGTGGGCGGTAAAGAAGGTGGCGTTGAGGCGGCGTGACTCGTCGGCGAGGATGCCCTCGGTGACTTCGACGCCGGCTTCGCGCAGCATTGCGATGCCGCGGCCGGCGACTTTGGCGAAGGGGTCGACGGCGCCGACGACGACACGGGGTATGCCGGTCTCGATGATGAGCCGCGCGCAGGGCGGGGTCTTGCCGTAGTGTGAGCATGGCTCGAGGGTGACGTACATGGTGCTGTCGGTGAGCAGCGGTCGGTCGGCGGGGGCGACGCTGTTGACGGCGTTGACCTCGGCGTGGACTTTGCCGTGCTGGCGGTGGTAGCCCTCGCCGATGATGCGGCCGTCGTGTACGATGACGGCGCCGACCATAGGGTTGGGCGATGTGTACCCCAGGCCGCGGGCGGCGAGCTCGAGGGCACGTTTCATGTATCGCGGGTCGATGTGTTCCATATTATTGTGTGATGGCGGCCTCCCACTCGTGACCGTTGCGGTCGACGGGTGTGACGGCATAGCGGTAGCCTTTGAGTTTGGTGTCGGGAATGGTGAACGCGGGGTCGTAGGTGAGCCCGAGAAGGTAGTCGGCGCTGTAGCCGCCATATCTGACCGACATGGCGTCGAGGTCGTCGACGTCGGCCGGGATGGCGTAGACGGCATAGCGGCACAGCCGGTCGACGGGGTGCCACGACAGGCGGTTGTTCTTGCGGCTGAGGTGGGTGACGGTGCCGGGGTCGGCCGAGGTCTTCCACTCATAGGCCGGCGGCAGGGCCGGGATGGCGTACTGGTTTTGGGCGAGGTGGGTGCCGAAGCGGTTGATGTTGCGGGCGGCGTAGTGAATGGAGCCGGGGGTGCCGTCGCCGGCCTGCTCGCGGTTGATGTCGATCTGGGCGCCGCGCTCGCGCCACGCCTCGGGGGTGTCGCCGCCTTTGTTGGCGAACGAGCTGAGCGAGTGGCTGGCATAGAAGTGGCGGCCGAAGTGGTTGGCCACGCCGCTCCACCATGTGGCTATCGGGCCGTAGGGGTTGGTCGAGTGGTCGCGGTTCCAATAGATCTGAGGTGAAACATAGTCGACATCGCCGTTGGCGAGCCAAGCGAGCGGGTCACAGTAGATGCGGTCGTACATCCAGTCGTTGCCGCGGCAAGGCTCGAGCCCGTAGCGCGATGCCGAGACGCCATTGCCGCCGCCGACACCGGCCGGCGAGATGCCGAACGCGACATGGGGCTTGACCTCCTTGATCATGTCGCTGACGGCGCTGACGGTGAGGTTGACGTTGTCGCGGCGCCAGTCGGCCTGACTGAGCTTTGTGCCCGACTTTTTCCACTCGTCGAAGTCGTAGCCGCGTCCCAAAGGCAGACGGTCGGGATAGAAATAATCGTCGAAAATGAGGCCGTCGATGTCATAGCGTGTGACAATATCGCGGCAAATATCAACGACATGTTGACGTGCCTTGGGGTTGCCGGGGTCGAGAATGACGGTTGTGCGGGCTTTCTCGCGCTTGTTCTTGGGGCGCTGGGTGTAGGTGATGAGCATGGGGCGCATCTTGGCGTCGAAACGGTCGGTGTAGGGGGTGGCCGACGTGGAATAACGGAACGGGTTGACCCACGCGTGACACTCCATGCCGCGCCGGTGGCACTCGTCGATGCAGTAGGCGAGCGGATCCCAGCCGTCGGCCGGCGCCACGCCGCGTTTGCCTGTGAGCGCTGCGGCCCAGGGTTCGAGCGATGATTTGTACATGGCGTCGCTGAACGTGCGCACCTGGAACATGACGGCATTGAAGCCGGCGGCCTGCAGGCGGTCGAGCATGTCGGTCATGGCCCGGCGCTGAGCGTCGGCAGTGGCGGCGTCGGTACCCTTCATCGACGGCCAGTCGAGACCGTAGATGGTGGCAACCCACGCGCCGCGCATCTCGCGCTTGACCGGCTCGGTAGCCGCGGCGCCGAGCGATGTGACCGTAAGCAGCAGCGTGAGAAACAGTCGGTACATTATAATATATGGGCGGTTCATTTTACAATGATGGGGCGGGTTGACGAGTTGGCGGTGACGCCGGGGTTGAGCTGGCTCTGGAGCGTGGCGACGCCCGATGAGAATAGGCCGGGGACGACGACGTTCATGGCGGTGTCGATGACATAGGTGCCGGGACGCAGCGAACCGATGAAGTAGCGGGTCTCGCTGTCGGTGACCTCGCGGTAGTACCACAGTCCGTCGGTCGAGGTGTAGCGCGACAGCTGCTCGACGGGCTCGAGGCAGGCGGCGCGGCGGTCAATGACGGTAACGTAGTCGAGCTGTTCGGTGACCTTGATAACGAGCTGTATGTTAACGCGGTCGCCGGGGGTGAGGTCGGCGGCGTCGGTGACTGTCGTGCCGTCAACCTTGTTGTAGCGTTTGGCTATTGATACCGAGGGGCATGAGGCGGCAGGGATGCTGTCCATCACGGCCACGCGGCGCGAGATTATCGAGCCCATGAGGGGCATTGAGCCCGATTTATCGACCGAGAGTGTCGCGGGAGCGCCGGCTACGTCGGCCGATATGTCGGCTACGGTCATGCCGGGCATCTGAGGCGTGGTGTTTGAGACAGGCTGTCCGTTGAGGGTGACAGTGGCGGTGGCGTTGACGGCGCTTTCGGCGTTGATGGCACCGAGGAGGGCGTCGATTGTGGCTGATGTTGCCGCGCTGTTGCCCCACGAGGTATTGGTCTTGTTGACGATGAGCCATTGGGCTACCGAGTTGATGAGCGCTTTGTCGTCGGGCGTGATTGTCTCGATGGCGAAGAGCAGACGGGCGGCGGCATCGGCGTCGAGTCCATGCCAGTGGGTGCCGTTGTCGGGTTTAGTGATAGAGTAGGCCTTGATTGACGCGATGACACGGCGAGCCATCGTCGGGTAGCCGTTGTGGTATAGAATGACGGCGTCGATGCCCTTGTCGGCAACGGGCTCGCTTTCCCAACGCTTGAGGATGTTATTGACCGTCAGCGTGATGGCCTTGCTGGCGGCGGGCGATGCCTGTGTGGCGCCGAGCCGTGAGCGTATGTAGCTGTAGCGGGTATAGTCGCCACGGTTCTTGTTGCGAGCCAAGTCGTTTGCTATTGATTGGTCGATATAGGCAATCGCTTTGGTGAGCATGTCGCCGAGCTTCTTGTCCGCCGGCATGTAACCGCGCTCCTTGAGGCTCGCGAGGAGCTCGAGGACACGGTAGGTGGCCCACAGCGAGGCGTTACCATTGGACGGGCACCACTCGAAGCCGCCCGATGACGTGGCGAGGTTGCCGAGAGTCTTGATGCTGCGGTTGATGACGGCGGTGGTGTTTGAGTCGTCGAGCAATAAGGCGAGCGAAGTCAGACGCTCGGTGTCGCTCATCGCTTCACGCACCCATGGCGTAGCCGAAATGGAGAGCTGTTTGAGCTCGTCGTTGCGGTTGAGCATCGAGGTGAGGGTCGAGTCGCTGCGGTCGCTGTCGAGCCATGCTTTGAGTCCCTGACGTATTGCCGGATTGCGTTGCATGATGCCGCGCGCGATGGCCGCCATGTAGAGTTGAGATGCGGCGCCGGGCGATGTTATCGCGTCGCCGTCAGAGAGTGAGGGAAGCGCTGAGATGACCTCCCACAGCGGATTGTCGTACATGTAGAGCGTCGTGCTGTTCTCGGCGCCTGCGGCAGGGATGTCGAGCTGCATGTGGGTCGAGTCGGGCTGCATGTAGAACGGTGTCGAGGTGATGACTGGCTGCGAGGCCGGGAGCAGTGGCAGGATTGTCTGCTCGCCGTCGGTGTAGTTGCCGGCTGTGGCCTTGACGCGGTATATGAGCGCGGTGCCGGTGAGCGGTGCCGTGACGGGGGTGCTGACGGTGACCGAGCTGTTGGCAGCGACGGTGTCGGTGAATGAGTGGGTCGACAACGGGTGATTGTCGGCATCGAGCAGGGTCACGACTGTGGTGATGCACTGAGCCGAGTCGGTAGCGTTCATCACCGAGGCGGTGACTGTGGCCGTGTCGCCGTAGCGCATGAAGCGCGGGAGCGTGGGCTGAACCATGACGGGACGCGAGGCGATGATTTCGCGCTCGAATGTCGCGGTTTTCAGGTCGGGGGTGTAAGCAATGCCTTTGAGTGTCCATGCCGTGTTGGCGTCGGGCACGGTGTAGGTGTATGTGAGCCGACCCTCGGCGTCGGTCGACAGCATCGGCGCAAAGAACGCGAGCGGTATCTCGCTGGGCCGGTAGTTGAATGTGTCGGCAGCAGATTCACCTGCATCTGAATCATTGACATCTATACCTCTCGCAATTGTCAGATCATTAGTACCATCGCTAAAATTGGTGACGGACACAACTTCTTCTTGTGCAAAGACAGGTGCTTGTTCTACTGCATCGTAAACAACATTGGCATTGGAATTAGCTGCGAGTCCTCTTAGATATTTACGTGAACTGAAAGTACTGAATTGTTGTGAACCGTATGTGTGATAGTACAAGTTAAGTGACGGGATTGTCACGGAAGGGTATTTAAATTGGGGTATCTTACCATTATAAAAACGTGCATAATAACAACTCTGACTTGAGTTGGTTAATTCTGAGGCTCGTAATTCAGGATAATATATACCTTGGACGTAAATATTAAAACTTGAAGGTGCAAGTGAAAGCAACGCCTTTGACTGCATAGCCATTATCAGTGATGCCTCGGTAGGGTGACTGTCTATTGTAGTACTGAATGTGATTTGCTCATTAGCAAGAGGTGTAACTTTATCGCGGAAAGATTCTATCTTGACATCAAGCTTGTGAGTGGGACGTTCAATTGTAATGTTGGCTGTTGACTGGTTGCAGTTATAAACAGTCGTCAAGAGTACACGTACTTCATGTGCATCGTCGGGGATAGTAATTTGTAGATTCTCCATGCCACCCTTTGATGACATCCAATATTGTGAATCCATGACGTAATCAACGGCTATGTTTACCAGTATCGGTGTATCTTTATCTTCAGTTCCAATCGGGACATCAACCGTAGCGTTGTCGGTAGTGAAACTGTTTACAGGTACAAACAGCCGTTTCCCGGCGATTGAGGGGCCGGTGGAGCGATATAGTGTTATATTATTGAATATGGCTATATCGGCAAGTGTCGTGTCACGCGGCGCTACACGCAGCTTGTATCTGCCGGGTTTGATATGTGGAATCGGGGATGTAAGGTCAACGGGGATTGTATCATTTTTGTTTATTAGGCAGTAATCCAAGCAGATGTCAGTAGTATTACCCATGGCATCATACACATTAACCTTTATATCTGACAAGTTCTTGTCGATATTATACGGTCCGTATGATTGAAGTTTTATATCGTAGGGCTTGCCGAGGTTGATGATTTGTGAACAGCTATGGGTTTCGCCAGATGGAGATGTGATATCGAATGAGATATTGAATCCGTCAGACTCTGATGGTGATAAATCAAATATAGCCTGTGGAATTGTGATACTGATTGTTCCATTGGAATCGGTAACAGTGTCGGTAGTCCAAAATGGGTTGCTGCTACGGGAGTAATACCAACTAAACAGTTCGGCATCGGCAAGTTCTACCGATATGCGGGCATCGGCGACAGGGAATCCGCTGTAAGTTTTGGCTTGGCAGTTAATGGTAACGGTACTGTCAGGATTAATACTGTTTTTGCTGACTGAAGTTACAGCAACCGTGAAAGTGGGTAATTTATAATCGTTTACTTTAAATGATTCGTATGTAAAGCTTTTGTTTTCTTTTCTATTGTAGTATTCGGCTGTTATCCTATAATTTCCTGAAAGTCCCTCGTCGGGGAGTTTTATACTGCCTGTTGCACGGCCGCTGCTGTCTGTTGTGACGTTTGATGACGATATAGGATTATTGTTGGGATCAAGTATTTTGACTACAATCATTTTATTTGAGTCGAGATGATAATCACCGTCCTTATTAGAAGAATAGGCCATTACGCACCATTGCACACTATCTCCATGATGATATAGCGGTAAAGATGTGAATAATTTCAACGATGAACGGCTCTGGTCTTTACCGTATTCAGTAGTGTAAACCGGTGAGTGGACTAACGACTGATTGCCTAAAGTGTATAATAGCATTGATGGCCTGTCAAGGGTAGCACCGGAGATTGTACCGTCATTGTTTGTTACGCCACAAAGGCGTGGAGTCATATCTCTATAGTTGTATTGACTGATTGAAACTCCTTTAAGTGGCTGCCCGTCAAATGAATTCAAGGCGTAAGGATATATTTTGCCATTATGACTGATTGACACAGGGGTGATGTCGGAGCAAATTACGCTAACAGCGCGCAGGTCGTTTTGATTTTTAATACTGTCGTATGTGCACCACGCGTAATATATGCCCGGTTCGGTAAGGGGGATTTCTATGGTGGTGTCATTGTAAAACGGTCTCGGACGGTAGTCATTCGCAATAGATACTGTCTTTAAAGGATTAGCGGCTAATTCTTTGGTTAATCTCGGATGTTCGCGTACGTTTTTTACGCTCAGCGGTAAGCGGGCAATATTAATTTTGAACTTATAGAGATTACGATACTCGGCTGTAACTTTGATGTTATGGCCCGGAGCGGCGTATGAATCAGTAAAGAGTTCGAGTGAAGGGGCTTCGATATCGAAGAGTTTGGATTTTAGGAGGTTGATGCGAAAGTAGTTTGGGAAGCGGGTGATAGCTTCGGAGAGGAGTGGGGCGAGGTCGTCGCTGTTGCTGCAGCGGCCAAGGGCTTCGACACTCCAGTCGTAGTCCTGATATTGTTTATATACGGCGATATAGGCGGCGTCCAAATCAGAATTGTAGTTGGTTAAATCGGACATGAAGTCGATATCGTTGAGGATGGCGTTGAGGCGCGGGGGCAGACGGTCGGGATGGGCGGCTATCCAGTCGAGGTAGAGGGTGTGGATGTCACGGTTCTCGGGGCTGACGGCCGCATAGGCCGGCAATGGCTCCATTGCGAGGTGTGGCATCACGTAGCGGGCCGGCAGTATCGGGCTGTAAACGGTGCGTAGCTGCTTCTTGATGCTGATGGCGCTGTTGACCACCATGTCGTAGAGGGTGGGGTAGAATATGGCGGTGTACTCGTTGGTGGTGATAATTTTGTTCCAATCGCCGATAGGTGAGGCAAGCAGTTCGGCGCGCGGTATGAGTGCCGAGTCGAGCAGGGCGTTGATGTGCAGCTTGAACTGGGCACCGCTCCACTCGGTATAATCGGCCGGCATGGAGTCGAGGGGTATCTGCCGGTGGTCGTAGTTCCACCGGTTTTCTTTGTACAGGTCGTTGTAGATTGTGGCCCGGAGGAGATTAAGCAGTGACTTGACGCGGCTGTCGGGCTCGACACGGGTTACTGAGTCGATACGTGCGAGAGCCGGCTTTAGAAGCTCGGGCGACACGCAGTCGCGCGCAATCGAGTAGCAGACAAGCGCGTTCACTACCTCGGCGCCGTCGCCGCTGTCGAGTGCCGTTTTGAGCTGCTTGTCGGCATCGGCGGCTACCTTGTCGGGGAAAGCGAAGTCGGGCGCGTCAGAAGCGGTTGTCGCTGTCGGGGTTGAAGGCCTGTGTTTGGCAGCTACTGAGTTGCGTGTCACGGTCTGCCCGGTGGCACCGGCAGACAAAAAGGCCCCAACGGCAATGAATGCCATCAGGGCTATTTTGATAGTTAGTCTTGTCATAGTGTGATAATTAGAGTTAAACTCTCCTGCGGGCGTGTTGCATGGCAGGTGTTAACCGGGAAGCCGGCATTATTTCTTGGGCTGGCGGCGGTTTTGATTGTGTTGCTTCATGAGCGCGCGGTTGAACTTGAACTCGGCGTGCTTGAGCTTGAGCATCTGCTTCTTGGTGAGGATTTTCTCAAACTTGGCTTTGGCTTCATTCTCAATCGACCACTCCTGATAGCGCTGTGAGTAGACGGCCTCGATGGCGGCATCTACATCGGCTTCGCTGGCATTGGCGTCATCGAACGCTTTCTTTTCGAGGGCCCGGGTGCGTGCTCCTACCGCACGTATGTCGGCATCCATTTTGTCATAGATGGCAAAGAACGGCTCGGTCTGCTCGGGGGTGAGTTCAAGTTCCTTGGCAAGGAAATCGTGTTTCTTGGCATGCATTTCCTTGAACCAACGGTCGCGTTGAGCGTCGTTGTCATTATCCTGTGCCACTGCCGTGAATGAGAGCTGTGTCATGAAGACGACGGCCATTAGTGAGAGTAAAAATCGCTTACCCATAGTGTCTATGCTAATCAAAAGTTAAAATCGTTGGGGCTGAATCCCTCGGCATACAGTTCGTCGAGCAGCTGGTCGCCGTTATAGTCGTCGATGACGTAATCGATGATGTAGTCGTCATGGGCCGGCGTTGTGGTGGCAATCAGCGAGGTGTCGTTGAACGACGAGGCGTTTTTCTGAATCATCGAGAACATGTTCATCATACACCAGATGCCGGCAAACATGGCGGCCATGTAGACAAACGGACGCAGGCGCTGCCAGCGTGTGGGCGGCGTGAGCAGTCGGGCGGGCTGTTTCTCGAGCTCGTTTTCAGGCAACCGTGAGATCATGTCACGAGCAAACGACTCGAAGTAGTTCTCGGGAACCCGCATGCCGTCGGGATGACCGGGACGGTCGAGGACGCTGTTCTTATAGGGTTTTGTTGCCATTTTTTCAGTTGTCGTTTTTGATGGTTATGTTGGTATTTAAGTCTTGTTTTCTACTTAGACGGCCGCGACGGTGTAAAGTTTAATCGCGTTCAAGATATTGTTCGATTTTTTTTACCGCGAGGTGGTAGGAGGCTTTGAGGGCACCGACCGATGTGCCCAAAATCTCGGACATCTGCTCGTATTTCATCTCGTCGAAGTATTTCATGTTGAATACAAGACGCTGTTTTTCGGGTAGATGTGCGACGGCCTTGCGCAGCTTGACCGACAGCGCGTCGCCGTCAATCCACTCGTCGGCCTCGATGGTGTTGGCTATCGAGGCGGCCTCGTCGTCGATCGAAATGTCCTGTCGGCGGCGTTCGCGCTCGAGGTGGCTCAGGCTCTCGTTGATGGCAATCTTGTAGAGCCATGTCGAGAGGCGTGCGTCGCCGCGGAAGTTGTCGAGTGCCTGCCATGCTTTCATGAATGTGTTTTGCAGCAGGTCGTTGGCATCGTCGTGTGAGTTTATCATGCGACGTATCTGCCAGTACAGCGGCTCGCTGTACCGGTTGATGACCTCGCCGAACGCCTCACGGCACGTGGCCGGGTCGCGCAGGCGCTGCACGAGATCAATGTCGTCTTCGGGTAAACTCTTGCTCATATCAGCGTAAAGGTACGAATAATTTCGCGGAGTTGAAAATTTTTATCCCGGGTCGGTTAGATTTTGATGTAGATGTGGCGGCGCTGGAGAATGTAGCCGGGAATCCAGTTGAGCAGGACGAAGCCGAGGGCCCACAGGAGTGAGGCCAGCTGGGCGTTGTGGCCCGAAAGCGGGTCGAGGACGGTGTAATATATCCAGCCGTTGATGCCGACGGTGCCGTCGCCAACGGGTGAGGGGACACGCACCGAATAAAGGATGTAGGCGAGCACGCAACTCTGGACGTAGAGGTAGAGCGGATTGATGCCGAAGGCGTGGAAGAAGCCTGTCCAGCGCCGGTAGCCGCGCACGTCGATTATCCAGATGAGCAGTGCGAGCAGCTGGGCGGCCAGTCCGCAGGTGGTGAGAACGAATGTCGGTGACCAGACTTTCTTGTTGAGCGGCAGTCCATAGCTGAAGAGCAGGCCGGTGAATGTCATGATGGTGCCGACGATAAACAGCCTGTTGATCTGGCGAGAGCGGTCGGTGGTCGCGCAGATGAGACTGCCGCAGATGAAGCCGATGAGGACATGGGCTATGGACGGCAGTGTGCTTAATAGGCCCTCGGGGTCGAAGGTGAACGGCTCGCCGAAGGCTCGGTCGGTGTACATGTGGTTGGCGCCGAAGACTGCGCGGTCAACGCGGGCGATGATATTGCAGTCGGCATATTCGAAGCCGTTGCCGGCTATCATGATGACGGTGTATGAGGCAAGCAGTAGCCCGGCCACCCACGGTAACCACTTGTGGCGCAGCGTGACGGCGAGAAGGGCACCGGCACCGTAGCTCAGTGCCAGGCGCTGCAATACGCCGAGTATGCGCAGGCGTGCGAAGCTGTTGGCGGCCTCGCCTAAGGTCATGCCGTTGGCAAAGTATCCGAACATGAAGTTTGAAAGCCATGTGAGGCCGAGTCCGATAGCGAAGATGACGATGGCGCGCCGCATGATTTTGGTGACGGTAGGGCGTGTGGGGCTGAAGTTGCCTTTGCGCAGCGACATATAGGTCGAGATTCCCATCATGAACATGAAGAACGGGAACACGAGGTCGGTAGGTGTGAGGCCGTTCCACTTGGCATGGCGCAGGGGGTCGTAGGCCGATGCCCAATTGCCGGCGTTATTGACCAGTATCATGCCGGCGATTGTCATGCCGCGCATGATGTCGAGGGCAAGCAGTCGCTTGTTTTTCTGAGTTTTCATGATAATGATTTGTGGTTGGTTAGAGTCTGAAACCGGGGTTAAATGCGAGCGAGGCTGCCGTTCGGTTGGTATGAATCGGCAGCCTCGCGCTGTGGGTGGCATAAACCTCGCTGGGCGGCGGGGTGAATTTATTTCTTCTTGACGTTGCCGTAACGGCTCATGAACTTGTCGACGCGACCGGCGGTGTCAACGAGCTTCTGCTTACCGGTGAAGAAGGGGTGAGAAGAGCTGGTGATTTCAAGCTTAACCAGGGGATAAGTAACGCCGTCAATCTCGATAGTCTCCTTTGACGCTACGGTCGAACGGGTAATGAAGATCTCCTCATTAGACATGTCTTTGAACACGACCTCGCGATAGTTTGAAGGATGGATGTCTTTTTTCATTTTATTACGTCTATTTTACTATAATTCAACATTTTGATGAATCGCTGGTAAGGCGACTCTATTCGTAATGGCGTGCAAATTTAGTGAATATTCCTCAGCTCACAAAATTTCGGGCCAACTTTTTGACTTTTTATGTCTCGGACGGGCTTTTACTCGAACTCGACGAGGGGGGCGTCGGTGCCTACGATCTCGCCGGGCTCAACAAATATCTGCTTGATGGTGACGGGCTTCTCGGCCTCGACGTCGTTCTCCATCTTCATTGCCTCGTACACGAGCATGATGTCGCCTTTCTTGAGCTGGTCGCCTTTCTTGACGTTGACCGAGATGATTTTGCCACCCATAGGGGCGCGGTACACCTCGCCTGTGATCGGCTCAAAGCGAGCGCGGCGTGCCTCTTCCTCGGCGGCTTTCTTGGCGGCGAGGGCAGCAGCCTTGGCTGCATACTCGGCGTCGCGGCGACGGCGCAGGAAGGGGTTGGCCACGTTGGGCAGCAACTCGAGCAGGAGCTCTTCCTCCTTGTTGGCTGCCAGGGGTACGTTGTCATACTCGGCAATCTTGGGATTGGCGGGCTTCTTGTAGCTTGTCACGTCATAGTCGTGCTCCTCGGGGCTGCCGGTGATGAGTTCGCGGAACGCGGGGTCAACGGGTACGGGTGTCTTGCCGTACTCACCCTTGACGAGCGCGATGAATTCGTTGCTCTTGGTGGTGTAGTCGGGGTTGCCCTTGCGGCGGTCGATGGCGAGGTTAACGGCCTGCGAGCCTACAATCTGGCTGGTGGGAGTCACCAAGGGTATCAGGCCGGCGTCGCGGCGCACCTTGGGGATGAGGCGCATGGCGTCCTCGAGCAGATCCTCGGCCTTGAGGGTCTTGAGCTGGGCCACCATGTTGGAGTACATGCCGCCGGGAACCTCGGCGTTCTTGACAAGCTCGTTGGGAGCGGGGAAGTTGAAGTACTTCTCGATGGCGTGACAGGCGTCGAGCATGCCCTGTTCGTCGCCAGCGCGGCCACACTCGATGGCGCGGTCAAAGAGCGCGTCGACGTCGGCGGGCAGTTTGTCGGTTAGCGGGTCAAATTCTTTGGGGAATGCATCGGCCTTGAGGTCGTATGCGGCGAGCGATTTACGTATTTCCTTGAGCTCGGTGCGTATCTTTGCAACGGCTTTCATGTCAACCTCAACCTCGATGCCGAGTTTCTGACAGAATACATAGATGAGCTCGATGGCCGGGGCCGCCGAGCCGCCGCCGAAGTACCAGATGTTGGTGTCGAGGATGTCGACGCCGTTCATCACGGCCATTACCGACGATGCGAGGCCATAGCCCGGAGTGCAGTGGGTGTGGAAGTCAACGGGAACCTTGACGGCAGCCTTGAGTTTCGAGATAATCGAGGCGGCACGCATGGGGTTGACGAGGCCGGCCATGTCTTTGAGGGTGATGATTTTGGCACCGAGACGCTCCATGTCCAAGGCCTTGTTGACGAAATATTCGTCGGTGAAGATCTTCTCGGGCTCCTCAGCTTTCTTACCCATCAGACGGGCGAAGAATCCGAGTTTCACAGGCTCAACCTTGGGGTCGACGGTGTAGCACACGGCGCCGTCGGCGATGCCGCCCAGGTCGTTGATGAGTTTGATCGACTCCTTGACGTTGTTGATGTCGTTGAGTGCGTCAAAAATTCGCATCACGTTCAGACCGTTGGCGATTGCCTCTTTGTAGAAACCCTCGAGCACCTCGGTGGGGTAGGGCTTGTAGCCGAACAGGTTGCGGCCGCGTGAGAGTGCCGACAGCAACGATTTGCCTTTCATGACACTGCTGACGCTGCGCAGGCGATCCCACGGCGACTCGTCGAGATAGCGCATCACCGAGTCGGGCACGGCTCCACCCCACACCTCGAGGATGTAGTAGCCGGCGTTTTCGTAGTAGGGGAGCAGACGGTCGATGTCGCTCTGGGGCATGCGGGTCGCAAAAAGTGACTGCTGACCGTCGCGCATGGTCAGATCTCTGATCTGGAGCTTCTTAGTAGCCATATTATTAGTGTTTGATTTGTTGTTACAATACTTTTCGGCGGCAAAGTTACTAAAAGAAATGTAATTACTGAATTATTTCCGTAATTATTTGATGCCTATATATCGTTATATACTGAAGAAGTCGGCCCCGCAGGGGGTCGACTTCTCGGGTGACTCATACAGGATTCAAACCTGTAACCTTCTGATCCGTAGTCAGATGCTCTATTCAGTTG
>CAMWLW010000072.1 GCA_947175245.1 uncultured Bacteroidales bacterium | reverse complement strand
ACTATGCGTTCTATCCTATTGTTATCGCCGATAGCAGGGCACCACGAGATGGTAAGTTTATTGAAAGGATAGGTTCCTACAACCCGAACACTAATCCTGCTACAATAACATTGAATTTCGAACGGGCTTTGTATTGGGTTAACGTTGGTGCTGAACCCACCGACACAGTACGCACAATTCTCTCACAGGAAGGCGTTCTTCTCATGAAGCACCTTCAGGGTGGTGTTAAGAAGGGTGCATTTGACGAGGCTGAGGCCGAGCGTCGTTTCGCCGCTTGGAAAGCTAAGAAGCAGGCTGCTATCGATGCAGAGAAGACTTCAATGGCTACCAAGAAAGAGGAAGCCGCTAAGCAGCGCCTTGCCGACGAACAGGCTAAGAACAAGGCAAAGGCTGAGGCTGTAGCCAAGAAACTGGCCGAGATCGCAGCAGCAAAAGCAGCAGCTGAGGCTGAGGCAGCCGCCGAAGAGGCAGCTCCCGCCGAGGAAGCAGCCGCTGAATAAGCAACTCGAAAGCCAAGCTGTCGTTACCATAACGACACCGCGAGCCTTTTCAACACAAAACAAAGGGAGATACCGATTCCACAATCAGTATCTCCTTTTTTTTACAATACCTGAGTCCACCTACATAGCTCGGGTGGGGAGGCAGATGGCGTTATTTTTTGTAGTAGGAGGCTTTGCTGTTGATGGCGTGGAGCATTTGCTGGAGGACATCACGCACTCCTTTAAGGCGCTCAACAGCCTCATATTTGCGGCTCACGCCGCTGTGATTGCGTTTGATCTGCTCCTGAGCAGCCTCGAGTTTCAGACCTTTCTCTTTTACGAGAAAATATATCATGCGTATGATTTCTATGTCCTTAGGTGTATAGAAACGTGTGCCTTTGGCATTGCGTTTAGGCTTGATAATGGTAAACTGCCCCTCCCAAAAGCGCAATGTCGACGGCGCGACCTTAATAATCTCGGCTACCTCACTTATTTTGTAGTATTTTTTATCCAATTCTTCCATATCAAATTGTGCTAAATCAGTCCATAACATGGCCGGCATTTTCCGATGCCTCGACCATAGCGGCATACTCCTCGGGGGTGAGATCCTGAAAATAATAGTTAACAGGATTTTGAGGCACACCCTTGAGTCTCACCTCATAGTGCAGATGAGGGCCTGTCGATTTACCTGTATTTCCGACTTTACCTATCAGGTCACCGCGTTTAACAGTCTGGCCGGGTTTCACGAGCACTTCATTAAGGTGAGCAAATCTCGTCGTGTAGTTAAATCCGTGGTCAATATCAATCATGTTACCATAGCCGCTCATGCTGCGTCCGGCTGTTTTAACCACTCCGTCGCCTGTGGCATATACAGGCGTGCCGATTGGAGCCGAGAAGTCCATGCCTTCATGAAATCTCACGGTACCATATACGGGGTCGACACGACGGCCGTAGCCCGACGCCATCTGCCTCAAATCCTTATTGGCAACAGGCTGTATCGAGGGTATGTGCTCAAGACGATCCTTGCGCTGCGACGCCAGTTCGCGCAGCTGGTCGAAAGAACCTATCTGAGTATAAATCGACTGTTCGAGAGCGCTCATCTTTCGCGTAACGCCGGCTACCAGTTCGGCATCATTGAGTGAGTTGAGTGAGATATTAGGCTCGTCAGGGTCGATACCTGCATAACGCTGGGCATCGTTGATAGGATCGGCCTGCATCATCACCCGATAAAAGTTATTATCGCGCTCGGCAAGATTATCCATCACACCGAGCGCCACTGTAAGACGTCGGTCAAGATCGTCAATCTGAGCACGCAACTGCTCGTTATCGGCGCGCAGCATCTTCTCGCGTGGCATTTCAATCAGGTTATATGCGCCAATACTCACCAGCGCCATGATACCGATTATCTCGCCAAGCCTCAGTAATTTGCTCCACAACCGCTGGGCGCGTGACCTATACACCCGCTCATACGACTCAGTCAGTGGATTATATATGTAATATACTTTACGGCTCACTTTGATTGCACTTTACCAAAAAAAACAGTAATTTTGCACTGTTTCACAACGCAAATATAATCAAACCATTTCAAATATTCAACAAGAACAATAAACTCTACATCATAATATGCTAACAGCAAAGGAAATAAGAGACTCATTCAAGACTTTTTTCGAGTCTAAAGGACATCAGATTGTTCCTTCAGCCCCCATGGTGATCAAAGATGATCCCACGCTCATGTTCACCAACGCAGGCATGAACCAGTTCAAGGACATCATCCTGGGCAACGCTCCCGCCAAGTACAAACGTGTAGCCGACTCTCAGAAGTGCCTCCGCGTCAGCGGCAAGCACAACGACCTGGAGGAAGTAGGCATGGACACATATCACCACACCATGTTCGAAATGCTCGGTAACTGGTCGTTCGGCGACTATTTCAAAAAGGAAGCTATCGACTGGGCATGGGAATATCTCGTTGACGTGCTCAAACTCGACCCCGAACGCCTTTATGCCACAGTATTCGAAGGCGCACCCGACGAGGGTCTCGGCCGCGACAACGAGGCTGCCGCCATCTGGGAGAAACACCTCCCTGCCAGCCATATCATCAACGGCAACAAACACGACAACTTCTGGG
Source organism: uncultured Bacteroidales bacterium (assembly GCA_947175245.1). Lineage (GTDB taxonomy): Bacteria > Bacteroidota > Bacteroidia > Bacteroidales > Muribaculaceae > JAAVFS01. The sequence goes on along the minus strand of CAMWLW010000072.1, from coordinate 11,405 downwards.
AAATGGGCGACACCGGCCCCTGCGGCCCATGCTCGGAGATTCACATCGACCTGCGCCCCGACAGTGAGCGTGCACTCAAACCCGGCGCCGAGCTCGTCAACCACGATCATCCCCAGGTAATCGAAATCTGGAATTTGGTGTTCATGCAGTACAACCGTAAGGCCGACGGTTCACTCGAGCCGCTGCCCGCTAAGGTTATAGACACCGGCATGGGCTTTGAACGCCTGTGCATGGCACTTCAGGGCAAGACATCAAACTACGATACCGACGTCTTTACGCCCCTCATCTCACGTATCGCCATGCTCTCGGGCAAAAAATATGGCGACGATCCCAAGGTTGACATCGCTATGCGTGTCATTGCCGACCACGTCCGCACAATCTCATTCTCGATTGCCGACTCACAGTTGCCCTCAAATGCCAAGGCCGGCTACGTCATCCGCCGCATCCTGCGTCGCGCCGTTCGATATGCCTACACATTCCTCGACCAAAAACAGGCCTTCATGTATCGTCTCGTTGACACTCTCATCGAGAGCATGGGCGAGGCCTATCCCGAGATTGCAAAACAGCGTGAGCTCATCATGAAAGTGATCAAAGAAGAGGAGGACTCATTCCTGCGCACGCTCGAAAACGGCATCAAGATGCTCGACTCGGCCATCAAAACCGCTCAGGCTCAGGGTAAGACTGAGATTTCGGGCAAAGAGGCCTTCGTGCTTTACGACACATACGGATTCCCGCTCGACCTCACACAGCTTATACTGAAAGAGAACGGCATGACACTCGACCAGGCCGGGTTTGATGCCGAAATGGCAGCACAGAAAGCCCGTGCCCGTAATGCCGCAGCAGTCGAGGCTACCGATTGGGTTGTGGTACGTGACGGCGAACAGCAGTTTGTAGGCTACGACATGACCGAGACACCCACTCAGATATTGCGTTACCGCCGCGTGAAGCAGAAAGACCGCGAGTACTATCAGATAATTCTCTCGGTGACACCGTTCTATGCCGAAATGGGCGGTCAGACAGGTGACCGCGGCACACTGACTGCCGGCGATGAGACAATCGAAGTCTATGACACCAAGCGCGAGAACGGCATCGGTGTACACCTTACCAAGAAACTGCCCACCGACGTGTCAGCCACATTTGAGGCGGCTATTGACCTCGCTGCCCGTCGTGCCACATCGTGCAACCACACCGCTACCCACTTGCTGCATCAGGCTCTTAGAGAAGTGCTCGGCACACACGTTGAGCAAAAAGGCTCGTTTGTATCGCCCGATGTGCTTCGTTTCGACTTCTCTCACTTCCAGAAAGTCACCCCCGAACAGCTTCGCGAGGTAGAGCATCTTGCCAACAGCCGCGTGCGCCAGGCCATACCTCTCGACGAACACCGCAACGTGCCTATTGCCGAAGCTATGACAATGGGTGCCATGGCTCTCTTCGGCGAGAAATATGGTGAGGAAGTCCGCGTGATCAAATATGGCGACTCGGTGGAGTTGTGCGGCGGTACACACGTCGCCAACACCGGTAACATCGGTATGATTAAGATCGTCTCGGAGAGCAGTATTGCCGCAGGCATACGCCGCATTGAGGCCATAACCGGCGAGAACGTGGAAAACGCACTCGACGAAATGACCGATACGATGAAAGAAATCTCGGCCATGCTCAATAATACACCTAATGTGCTACAGGCATTGCGCCGTGCTATCGAAGAGAATGCCGACCTCAAGCGTCAGGCCGAGGACTACTTCAATGAGCGCGTAGCCAACATGGCTAAAGACGTTCTCTCGAAAGCCACAATCAGCAACGGTATCACCATAGCATCACTCTCGGGCGTCCGTATCCCCGACGTGGTAAAAGGCGTAGCATTCAACGTGCGTACTCTCTCGCCTGCAAATACAGCATTCATCGCGGCCACTACCGACCCCAACGGTAAACCGCTCCTCACCGTCATGGTAACTGAAGACCTCGTAAAATCGGGCTACAACGCTTCGGCTATCGTCCGCGAGGCTGCCAAGTGTATAAAGGGTGGCGGCGGCGGCCAGCCCGGTTTCGCACAGGCAGGCGGCAAGGATGCCGACGGCATTGCAGCTGCAGGTGAAGCTCTCCGCAACGCGTTCAAATAACACTCCAATAATATCTCAATCTACAAAAAACAAGGACGGTAATTCCTATTGACCGGATTACCGTCCTTGTTTTCATCTGACATCAAGTGACCATGAAACACAGCATATTATCACTCCTCGCACTATCGGCGGCCGCTATCACAATGACAGCCACCGACCCGGGACGCACCTCTTTCAACAATGGCTGGCTATTCTCATTGTCAGACAGTACAGTCTACGCATCACCGTCGTATGCCGGCGACACAACGTGGCGTGCGGTCAATCTGCCACACGACTGGTCGCGCGAGGGAATCCCGTCACCCGACCTCGCCAGCTGTACCGGCTATCTGCCCGGCGGCACAGCCTGGTATCGCAAGCATTTCACATACACACACGACAACGAACGACCTCTGACCCATATATACTTTGAAGGCATATACAACCGCAGCGATGTATATCTGAACGGTCACCTCGTCGGCTCGCGTCCAAACGGGTACATCTCAACCGAGTATGACCTCACGCCCTGGATACATGAGGGAGATAATGTTATCGCTGTACGCGTTGACCATTCACGGTATGCTGACTCGCGCTGGTACACAGGTTCAGGTATATATCGTGATGTATGGTTTTACAATAAGCCGGCGCGTCACATTGATAATTGGGGCGTAATTTACACGACTGCAACACCATCACCCAACAGGGCCAATGTGGATGTTGCAGTGGTTCTTGCCGGCACCCCTGCTAAAGGACTCACACTGTCGGCGACTCTCACATCACCCGACGGAAAGATCGTCGCCACGAAGAACAACATAAAAGGGGTAGGGGACACCATCCGTTTCAGGCTGCCGGTCAAGAACCCACAGCTTTGGGACATTGATAATCCCAACCTCTATAAACTCACTACCCGGCTGTTAAAAGACAATACAGTCGTTGACACCGATGTCACACCGGTGGGAATACGCAGCATAGCCTTTCATCCCGACAACGGATTCACTCTTAACGGCAAGTCAATGAAACTTAAAGGCGTTTGTCTGCATCACGATGCCGGAGTACTCGGCGCTGCCGTACCACCTATCGTCATAAAAAATCGGCTGCAGAAACTCAAAGAGATAGGTGTCAATGCCATACGTTGCTCACACAATCCTCAGGCGCCTAAATTCTATGACTACTGCGACAGTCTGGGACTCTTAGTCATGGATGAAGGCTCGGACGAGTGGGAATTTCCAAAACGCAAATGGATAAAAGGCTGGAACGTAGGCACGCCGGGCTATGACGGTACATACGACTTCTTTGAAGAGTGGATCGAAACCGATGTGACCGATATGGTGCGCCGCGACCGCGTTCATCCCTCAATCATACTTTGGAGCGTAGGAAATGAGGTAGATTATCCCAATGACCCATACTCTCATCCTATTCTCGACGGCGACAAGAGTGGCTTCACACAACCGATATTCGGCGGTTACAATGCCGATGCCCCCAATGCTGAACGCATCGGGCTCATTGCCGACCGGCTTGCCAAGCGCATACGCCAGGCTGACCCATCGCGCCCGGTCACCGGCGCACTCGCCGGCGTCGTGATGTCTAACTGTACAATATATCCCGATGTTATTGACGTGGTAGGTTACAATTATACCGAAAGCCGCTACGCAACCGACCACGAGCAATACCCCAACCGCATCATCTATGGCAGTGAAAACCGTTCAGACTATCAGGCATGGACAGCAGTGCGCGACAATGATTTCATTTCGGGTCAGTTCATCTGGACCGGGGCCGACTATCTTGGCGAATCGGGACGCTGGCCCTCACGTGGACTCGGAACAGGCCTGCTTGACTTCAGCAATCACATCAAGCCACGAGGCTACTTCCGCCGCGCACTATGGAGCGACACGCCTGCAATATATATTGGAACGACTCCGTTGATGTTCGGTAACCGACGTTTCAATCACATATCTATTGATGCTCCGGCCGTCTGGAATTATACTGCCGGTGACTCAGTACGGGTTGTGTGCTATACCAATATGCCATCAGCCTCACTCTGGCTCAATGACATTCAAATTGGCGAGGAGAAACCTGTCGACCCATCTACCGGCGTAATATACTGGGATATAACCTATCAACCCGGCACTTTGACAGCAGTTTCGAGCGACCGGGACAATCAGCCCGTAACATATAGCATAAACACCCTCACACGCCCGGCGCACATGCAGGCCCGTGTCATAGACCGTGACAGCACCCATGCAATTGTCGAGGTTGAACTGCTCGATGACAATGACAACCTGTGCACACTCGCCGACAACATGGTCAGCTGCTACACACATGGAGGCCGCCTCCTGGGTCTTGAAAGCGGCAGTAATACTGATATGTCACCATATACTGACCGTCGGCGCCGTTTTTACAACGGCACAATTACGGCCTACATCGAGCTGCAGCCCGACAAAACCGCAATATTGACATTCACGTCACCTCTATTACCCGACTGCACAATCTCGTTGTAACCCTTCTACGACTCAACATCAAAACAATATATCCCCAAATAGGGTCTAATATGCAAAAAATAACAATAATGACAAAATTTACTTTCAATACAATCGGCCTATTCACATCCGATAATAAAAAGATGGTGGAGTTCTATCGCGACATAATGGGGTTCACAACTGATTGGAACGGAGAAGAACCGAACGTTATGATGCGACATGGAGATATGTGGCTCATTATGTTTCCGAGAAAGGCGTTCGAGCAAATGACTGAACAGGAATATACCTATCCGAAAGGATTGAATGGCACTGTTGAACTGGCCTTTCACGTACAGACTTTTAAGGACGTTGATGCTGAATATAATAGAGCAGTATCAATGGGCGCGGAATCTGTGTTCAACCCTCACACAATGCCATGGGGACAGCGCACTTGTTATATCGCTGATCCGGAAGGTAATCTTATCGAAATCCATTCATTTACCCAAGATTAAGCCTTTAAGAAAGCCATGTTCATAGCAATTCTTACTTATAAAAAGCCTTTGGAGGAAGTTGACCGCTATCTTCAGGCACATCGTGATTATCTTTCGGAGCATTATGCTGCCGGCGATTTCATTGCGTCAGGTCCTCAAAACCCTCGTGTTGGAGGGGTGATAATGATGAGAGTTAATAACCGCGTCGATGTTGAAACTATCATTTCGCAAGACCCTTTTAATATCAACGGAATTGCCGACTATCAGATAGTGGAATTCACCCCGACGATGTTTTGTGAACCACGACTTTCTGACATACTAATATAACATTAGCTTATATACTACTTAGTTACGATGGACAGTAGCAAGATTTACCCACGAACCTGCGATAAGCAAACGGTATATCTTAAATCGGTTATTACTCGCCCGACAATAGAGGTCGGAGACTTTACAATATATAATGACTTTGTAAATGATCCGAGAGACTTCGAGAAGAATAATGTGCTGTATCATTATCCGATAAACCATGACCGACTGATTATAGGTAAGTTTTGTTCAATAGCCTGCGGAGCTAAATTCTTATTCAACTGCGCTAACCATACCCTGAAATCGCTGTCAACCTACACATTCCCATTATTTTTCGAGGAATGGGATTTACCTAAATCAGAAGTTGCAACAGCGTGGGATAACAAGGGCGACATCGTGATAGGCAATGATGTTTGGATTGGATATGATGCAGTGATAATGGCAGGAGTCAAGATAGGCGATGGTGCAATTATTGGTGCCCGAGCCGTAGTCACCAAAGATGTTGAGCCGTATTCAATCGTTGCAGGTGTCCCAGCCAAGGAGATTCGTAAGCGTTTTACCACGGATATTATTGAGAAATTACAGAATTTACAATGGTGGAATTGGCCCGTTGATAGAATAAAGGAATCTATTCACCTCATTCAATCGGGCAATATTGAAGCTATTAGCAGTGAAGGGCATAGTCGACACTGAGTTCGGGATGATATTTTTCGTGGATTTACCAATATAATCAGCCACTTAGGTTCTTTCTAAATGGCTGATTGTTTTATTCTTGGGCAGTCAATTCTACATATCAAATCCACGTCATTTACAGCGGGATCTCAACAAAATAGAGTAGGGTATCAGATTTTTTTCACACGTTATGTTGCAAATCGGCAACTTTGCCGTATATTAGTTGAGATGAATAAAGAAATGCTGACATCGGCCTACCTTCGGTTACGGGAACGCTTGTTCTCGAGAGCACGAAACGTGACACGAAATGACAACGATGCTCAGGATATTCTCCAGGACGCTTTCATTCGATTGTGGAGTTCACATACCGACATTTCCCGTCCCGAACACGCCGAGGGACTACTCAATGTAACAGTACGTAACCTCTCGATCGATAATTACCGCCGGACTCAAGACCATCCGACTACGCCGGTCGACAGCGAGCCCGATCGTGACGATGGCGCTACCGAGCTGTATGAGCGCCAGCAGGTAATAGACCGCGTGAACGAGATAATATCCCTGCATTTGTCGGAACGTGACCGCGAAATCCTGCTCAGACGCGACCGCGACGAATGGAGTTTTGAAGAACTCGCCGAGCATTTCAATCTCACCCCGGCCAATGTGCGAATGATAGTTTCAAGAGCACGCGCCACTGTAAGAAACATATATAAAACCGACCTGTCATGAATTTAGATCAGCTACATAAACTCATTGAACGGTACTTTAATGCCGATACTACGGTCGATGAAGAGCGCCTGCTCAAAATCGAGCTGGCACACACACGACTCTCATCACCGCTGATTGACGAGGCTCGCGCAGTCCTTGGTTACAGCATCAGCCGTCCTACAGCCACGATTACGCGTCCCGTCAGACGTTTCAGGGCCTCAATTACACGCGTTGCAGTCGCCGCATCAATCGTCATCGCCGCTCTGATACCCGTCTCTATCGCCATCGGGAACGGTTCAAACGAGGAAAACGGCACAAGCTACGCACTTGTCGACGGTAATAAAATCACTGATAACGAGACAATCGACGAGATGATGCGACGCAACCTCAGTATGCTTGCAAATGCCAATGCCGACATGATCAGCAACGCCGAGAACAGCATCACCAATCTGATAAATATACAAAAAACAATGACATCCAACCTATAGCCTTATGAACAAACGAATTTTGATATTCATCGCGCTGTGTGCCGTCACGCTCGTAGCTTTCGCACAAGACGGCCTCAAGGTCGACAGGTTCTTCAACGAGCCATTCATATCGAGCAAAGGCGTCACCTACATTACAGCAACCGGCGAACAGCTAAAATCGTGGAAGGGTCAGATTACCGAATACCGCAGTCTGCAGGTTAGCGGAGACGATGACCTCATAAAGAGCATCGAGAATGCCGTAAAGGCTGACGGCGCCAAGTCAGAGACCCGCACCGTCTACATGTCAGACGGACACATTGCCTATGGCCTCTATGTTTTGCCCCCACGTGACGGCGTAAACCGCTATCTCGTCATCACCACTAATGTTGACAAGACTACAGGCAAGACCACAACCAATGTATTTTACATTGAAGGTCATGTCTCGCCCGACAACTTTGACAGCATACTACGATCCTAAAGCATTAATTTCACTGTACATGTATAACCACCATCACACCAGCAATATGCAACTAAAACGACTTTTTACAATTCTATTCTTGGCGACCGTGTCGGCAGCTACTGTCAACGCCCAGGAAATCGCATCGGTCGACACCATCAAAGTAATCGAGAACGCCCGTAATATTACAATAAGCTACACCGACTCGGCAACCGTTCTGACTGTCGACTCGCCCACAACCGGTAACAGCTTCGACCGCTACACCTACACAGTCTCACGACTCAATGACAGCAAGAAACCCGAACGCCTGCAATCGTCTGACGACATGATGTTCAAACTATCATTCCTTAATCGAAATGAGCCCAAGACATCCGCGAGAAAAATAAAACGTTACTTCACTGGCCTGCGTTATATCTATTGGGGTTGGAATTTCAACTATAATTATAAAAGTGGCATAAAAAACTCGTATGAGTTCGGATGCGCAGATCTGATAGGTGTAGACTGGTTAACGTCAAAATACACAACGCTCGGGGTCGGCCTGGGATTCGGCTACAACCGCGTCACCACAACCAACAAGGCGCTCTTTTGCATGGACGGCGATCGCCTCTCGACTATTGCCGCACCGGCAGATGCTGATGTAGACTTTGCCCGATGGGACACATGGCGTATTCAACTCCCCCTCATGTTCAAGCAGCGGTTATACAAAGACTTTGCGATAGGCGTTGCAGCCATTGTCAACTTCAATGTATACTCATCGGCCACCAATCGCTACCATGTTGAACACACACGTATTACCAACATGATTACCGGTATTAAACAACGGTTACTAACCGCCGATGCAATGCTGACTATAGGTTTAAGTGATGCCATAGGCATCTATGGCAAATGGAGCCCATTCACCACAATGCAACCTTCCAACGGCCCGGCGTTCCGTAATTTCTCAATAGGTGTCACCATTAACTTCTAATAATCCTGTAAGATATGAAACGATATATAACCGCAATATTATCATCATTTGTAACAGTTTGTTATATCTCAGCTACTACACGCGAAAATGCCGATACTGTACAAATTGTAGGCGATGCCTCAAAAGTCATCATTTCAGAAACAAGCCGAGGCATCTCAGTCGACATTGACGATAAAGAGCCAATCTATATTGCCGACTATGAGAAAACACCCCGCTTTACTACTTCTCAATCAACCCTACACATGTTTAAATTTCAATCCTATACAATTTCTAAATCAAACAAACTCTCTTCACGATGGGATGTAATATCGGGAGGATTGAATATCGGATTGGTGAATGCCGTAGGCCAACCGGCTGACATGGGTTTGAGCTGGGCCAAATCGTTCGAAATCGGATGGCTGAATACACTCGGGGTACGCTATACTCACCGAAGCATATCATTATCGCTTGGCATAGGCCTCGACTGGCGCAATTACAAGATGAGCAGTCACGATCACTACATGGTGTCACCGGCATCGGGTCAGATACAATTGGTCGACGCGCCCGAAGGTGCACGTCAACTCAGCTCCCGTATAAAAGTATTCAGCCTGGGATTGCCGCTTTTGTACACACAGCACATACCGGGTACAAGCATTGATGTGACAGCCGGCGCCATACTCAATTTCAATACTCACGCTTCGTTGCTCTCTACCTACAAGAGCGCCGACAACTATCACACTGAAGAATACAGCGTAGGTATCGGCAAACGCAATGTCACATACGACTTCTATGGTGCCGTCACATTCTACCGCGGGTGTGGTCTCTACATCAGGTATTCACCACAATCTGTGCTCACCGGCACAAAAGTACCACAATTTCACCCGCTGTCAATAGGTATAACCCTATTCATGTAATTGCTTGTTTATGATGCCAAAGCAACCGCTAATATCAATAGTCATACCGGTCTACAACGTCGCACCATACGTAGCGAGATTTATGGAGTCTCTCTCGACGGCATGCGCGCAAATTGACCGATACGATCTCGATATAGTCATCGTGAACGACGGCTCGACCGACAGCTCCATGACTATCGTTAATGACTTCATTGCCAATGATGCCATTCTGAAGCCTATTACATCAATCATTAACAAACCGAACGGAGGCCTCGCTTCGACACGAAATGCAGGCATCAAACAAGCATCCGGCCTATGGATTCTTGCACTTGATTCCGACGATTTCATTGCACCCGATTACATTGCCAAGTTAGTTGAAGCCGCTTCAAAAGCCGACAAAGACATCTCAATAATTGCCGGAGGTCACACATTGTGGTGGAATGATAATCAAATGACACCCCGGCCAATTACCATAGTCGATGACTACGACAAAATGATCAAATCAATGTCGATGTTCAGTTGTACAAAGCTCTTCAGGTCATCGGTGATTACGTCATACGGACTTGAGTATGACCCGTCGAATATCGGAGGCGAAGACGCACAATTCTTATTTGAATATTGGAACAAAGCTCCCGGCAGGGTAATGGCAGTCGATACCACCGGCTACTACTACCGTCAGCGTCAAGGCAGCCTGTCAAAGACACGGCACATTGATTATCACGGCAAGCTGCATACTTACCGACTGTTTCGCAAAGCCATAACCGACTGTATCGCAGCCAATCAATTAAGCCCGACCATGTGGCAACATTGGCGCAAGATGCTTGGCTGTGACCTATATGACATGATAGGAGACCTTAGATTGTCATCCGAAACACAACGCCATGTTACTGAGATTTTAGCCCGTGACTTCACTTCGGAACAAATTGATGACTTGAAATCATTTGATTGCAGTAGAATACGTCGTCTGCTAAATAAAGTATTGATATATTCAGTCAAAAAACGCAAAAAAGGATGTGCCGGCTGACACATCCTTTTTTTGTACAAATCAGTATAGTTTAGTAATTGTCTGGATAAATTTCATAGAAAGCCTGAGGCTTGTGACAAACGGGGCAGGCCTTTGGAGCCTCGGTACCGATAATCATGTGACCGCAGTTGCGACACTCCCACAGTCTCACACCGCTTTTCTGGAATACTTCATGTGCCTCAACATTGCGAAGTAACGCACGGTAACGCTCCTCGTGGTGCTTCTCAATCTCGGCTACACGGCGAAACTGACGGGCAAGCGCAGTAAAGCCCTCTTCCTCGGCATCCTTAGCAAAACGCTCATACATGTCAGTCCACTCATAATTCTCACCCTCAGCAGCATGTAAAAGGTTTTCGGCAGTCTCGTCGCTTATTCCTCCAAGCTCCTTACACCACAGGCGTGCATGCTCTCGTTCATTCTCGGCAGTCTTGAGAAATAGCACCGCAATCTGCTCGAAACCGTTTTTACGTGCAACATCAGCAAAATAGGTGTATTTATTACGAGCCATGCTCTCGCCGGCAAAGGCGTCATGGAGATTCTGCTCAGTGCGTGTACCGGCATACTTGTTCTTGCCGTCAGGACCAGCTGCCGCATCGGCAGTACGCTCAAAAGAAGATTCGGGCGGAACAATCTCGACAATGCGTTCAAACGCAGTTGCAGGTTTCTTACACAGCGGACAAACAAAATCGTCAGGCAATTTCTCTCCTACATATTCATAACCGCACACCTTGCATCGCCACACCACACGTCCCTGTGAATCAGTTTCCTTAGTGTGCTCATGAACAGGCTGGGGTTTGACATTTGACTGATAATAAGCGTAGGTCATTGACGGTGAATCACTCAATGTCTCCTTTTCAGTTACCTCACCAACAAATAATATGTATGTACCCAAGTC